>CAYNPS010000076.1:0-17038 GCA_964399125.1 uncultured Terriglobales bacterium | reverse complement strand
ATATGCTGATCCAGAGTCAGCTGTCCTGCCGTTGAACGAGGGGGCAGTTTTGCGTGGATGACTGAGCGCCGGACGGCGCGCAATCCGGAGTTACTCACCTGATTTTATGATGCGCGATTTGAGCGGTCAAATCGCGGAAATTGCAATACTTGTTGACTACTGCACTCGCTGACTCGATTCCGCTTCGCCTTCCGACTTCTTTACCCGCACCACCACAATCTTCGAGAACCCCTCTTTGAAAGACGGCGGACGAAGTTTTTCCGCCATGCGGCGCATCACGTCTTCCTGCACCGTCCGCTCACGGCGGCGATTGCGTTCGAGGCAGACTTCTAGCGGCACGTCGAAGAATAGCGCCTGCACTTCGTAGCCGAAGCTGCGAGCCATCTTGATCCATTGGCGGCGCTCGTGAGGAGAAAGATTGGTGGCGTCCACGTAGTTCCACGGCATCTTCGCGATGAGCCGCGCTCGGAGCAGGGAACGCAAAGTCGAGAAGACCAGGCCCTGGTACCGCTGCTCGGTGATGTCGTCGAAGAGAATGGTTCGCAGCAGGTCGCTGGAAAGCGGCGTCACGCCGCGGCGCTTGAACCACGTGGTCTTTCCCGATCCGGGAAGGCCGATCGCGAGCACGACCACGCCACGCGGCGGACGCTTCTCCGGCGTCGTCTGCGACGGCTGTGGAGTCGCTGGCTGGCGGAGGATGTCGTCCGGACTTGCCGGCGGTATCGACGGAGACTCCGGCTGTGTGACTACCTGCATGCGGTCGGCCGTCGATGCGGTGATCGGTTGTTCGGGAGGACGATTGGACTGACGATTTGATTCCACTTGCCCCCGTCCAGCTGCTTCGTGCGTGTAATAGGAAGGTTGCAAGGGCGGCGGCTGGTCAGCCGTAAGAGTCGGCTTCTCCTGGCCGACTTTCCCGGTGGATTCAGATTCGTTTTTGGCTCGTTTGCCTCTGCGGCGCATTCTTTCGCGCACCCAATTGCGCATGCTGGGCTTGTAACATACTTTCGCTTACGGGAGCAAACTAACGGAGCTCTTGCTGTCGGTCGGCTGGTCTAGGTCGTGGGGGCCTGACATCGGAGGAGGCAAACCATTTTGAACGCTCAGAAGAAATGCGCTTTCGGTTTCGCTGAGAATATCGACTACCACAGAAGCCACAGCCTCTAATGAAGGCATGCCCAGTCAACTGCGTGGGAAAGGGGCCGACTGTTTGTCCTTCCAGTCACCCACTCCGTTATTTGGGCTAGTCGCGTCGGCTTGCTTTTCATCGTCTCCGGACCAAAACAAATCAGCATCACATTTTCGGGGAGTTGCCAATCCGCTGCGCTTCCCATTTAGGAACACCTCTCGCGCTGTATCTTACCGTCCAGTAAATTATCGTGCCACTATTTACAAAGTATGCAGAAGGTCTTCGTCTGCCACTCCCGCAATTGCAGCTTTCTTGGCATTTGACGTGCTCACGAACGCCGCAAAAGCGAAATTGTTTTTCGCTTGACTTTCGCCAGCTTTCCGCATAGCAGAGAAGTATGAGCGATGAAAGGCAAGCGAAGCATGGTGAGCGGAGCGTGAGGGCATTGTCGAATAGAGGAACGAATCCCCTCGCCGCCAAGCTACCCCTCCGCGACGTTCCAATTGCGCTTGCGGTCGGAACTGAAATGGGGGCACTTGTGTTCCGACAGAAGTCTCAGCGGACTACGTTCGTTCGGAACTAGGGTAACCCCAAGAAGAGTGCGGGGTAACGCCGTGGAAATCTCGGGGTTACCGTGTGGAAAATTCGGCGTTATCCCGTGGAAATTTCGGCGTTACCGCGCACGCGAAATCGACAAAATTTGCACATAAATCGAAGAAGAATTCGAAGAACCCGCGTGTTCTGTTGGACTTGGCAGCTAACCGAAGAAGTGATCGATCTTCAGTTTCTGTTCAGAAACACCAAGAATTGGAATAGCAGGCAGAGCTACGATCAGAAGCCAGATGCAGATGGCCAAGTGTCGATCCGATAACAGTCAAATAGAATCAAAGAACAATGGTCAAAACCCTGGAATGGACTGACGAAGGCGTACGCTTCATCGATCAGACGCGCCTGCCGATGGAAGAGATTTATGTAACCTGCCGCGACTATCGCGAGGTCGCCACGGCCATTCGCGACATGATCGTGCGTGGGGCGCCCGCGATTGGCGTTTCTGCAGCCATGGGCGTGGCGCTCGGTGTGCGTGATTCGAAGGCCAGAAACGTCGCCGAGCTGCGGCCGGAGTTCGACGAGATCTGCAACACGCTGGCGAGTACGCGTCCGACGGCGGTCAATCTCTTCTGGGCGATTCAACGCATGCGCGATCGCTTCGAAGAGCTTTCGTCGGAGTCGTTGCCCACCATCAAGCGCGAGCTGATCGAAGAGGCACAGCGCATGTACCTTGCCGACATCGCTGCCTGCAAGATGATGGGCCGAAACGGCGCCGTCCTCATGCCTTCATCGGGTGGAGTGCTCACTCACTGCAACGCCGGAGCCCTGGCCACGTGCGGATATGGAAGCGCGCTCGGCGTGATCCGCGCTGCGGTGGAAGCGGGTAAGAAGATTCACGTCTTCGCCGACGAGACGCGTCCATTTCTGCAAGGTTCGCGCCTCACCGCGTGGGAGCTGACCAAAGATGGAATTCCCACAACGGTAATCTCCGACAACATGGCAGGAGCCATGATGAAGCAAGGAAAGATCGGCGCGGTGGTAGTCGGCGCCGATCGCATCGCAGCGAACGGAGACGTGGCCAACAAGATCGGCACGTACACGGTTGCTGTGCTCGCCAAAGAGCACGCGATTCCGTTCTACGTCGCTGCGCCGTGGTCTACGATCGATCTCGCCACTCTGACCGGCGATCTGATTCCTATCGAGCAGCGCTCGGCGCGCGAGGTCACGCATCTGGCAGGGAAGCAGCTCACGCCGGAGGGCGTCAGTATTGAGAATCCGGCGTTCGATGTGACTCCGCATCGATACGTCGCAGCCATCATCACGGAGCGGGGAATTGCGAAGGCTCCGTATGCGGAATCGCTGCAGAAGCTGGCGAGCATGGAAGACGCGCCGCGAGAGATGCGCGTGGTAACGGCGGGCGATAGGCAATAGGAGCTAGGCAATAGGCAGTAGGCAGTAAGCGATAGGCGAACACCGGAATTTCCCTTTTATCGCGCATGTGCAATTCCACTGGGCCTCTCGCCTGTCTTGCTCATTTCCTAGCTCATCGCCTATTGCCTATTGCTTACTTGCCCATTGCCTAGCTCCTATCGCCTCTCCTGCCAACTCACTTCTCCACCCCAGCATCCTTCTTACAGGAGCGAACTCGAACTATGCCTATCTCAACCAAGCTGACGGAACTTGCCACCAAGCCTCTGCCGAAAATGATCAGCCCGGGAATGCACGCTGCGATCGATTGGGGAACCGCGGGAGCATTCGCGCTCTCGGGAGCGCTGCTGTGGAGAAAGAACAAACGCGCCGCGCTGTCTTCTTTTATTTGCGGAAACCTGATCGGCAGTTTGATCTTCCTCACGGATTGTCCCGGAGGTGTTTGGAAGAAGATCAGCTTCGAGACTCATGGCACCATGGATCCGGGCGTGTCGGCGCTGGTTGCGTCGTTCCCGAATCTCCTCGGATTTTCAAAGGAGAGCGAATCGAAGTTGTTTCAGGGAATGGGGATCGCACTGGCCGCCGTCCGCAGCCTGACGAAGTTCGAGGAGGGCTCCAGCAATATTGAAACGCGTCGCAAGGCTGCTTGAAGATATCGTTCCTCCAGCTATCCCGGCCTTCGCAGGCCGGGTTTTCTTGTGTTTGCAAAAGCCCACCTTTTGATTCGGAGAATCGACTACCGGTCGTCATCATCGCCGCCATTCTCGCGGCGAACTGGCAGCAACTGGCCGCGAATCTCGCCTCCCGCACTGCGGGTCGTGTGCACATTCGCATAGCTCAGGCCCGACTTAATCGATTTCACCAATCTGGCAAACGCCTCATTAGCACCTTGATTAGCAGGATCAACGCCCTGCGCGGTTGGTCCGACTACGTCGGCTGCCGTCCAGGTGCCTGTGACTGTTCCCGAAGTGGGACAGGCAACTTGCGTCGCAGAGGTGGTTCCTCCACCACAGAAGAACACGGCAACGCCGCCCGTGACAGTCGGTCTGCCGACATGGATATGTGCGAATAGAACCTTGCCGCCAGGAACGGTGTTGCCTTCGAGCCCACTATAGCTAAGCTCGTAACTGATGGACTTTTCGTCTTCACTTATGGTGATTGTCGCGTGGCCAGTTCCTGTGCTGACTACGATCGGCGTCTCATGAACACCGATCAGATGTGCAGAAAACGTCTTCTGTGCATACGCGGAACTTGCCATTAACATGACTGTCGCTGTCGCCATGCTGAGAATTCGAAGTTTCATCTTCATACTCCTCCCTCCTCCGTGCCGCTTCTTGCGGATCCTAAAAAGCTGGGTAGCTACTCAGGGTCGAACAGGCTAGCATCGAAGTCGTCGCTAAATGTCACCGGGATGTAAACGCAGGAAGAAAGTGTGGGATGAGCTGGAAGGAGAGGCAAGGTGATCTACATTCTCTGGGAGTTCAAGGTTTCGCCGCAAAATCGTGCGGAATTCGAAGTGGCCTATCGAGGTAACGGAATCTGGGCTCAGCTCTTTCGCCGCGACCCGGCTTATGTGAAGACACTCCTTCTAAAGGATGGCGACGAACAACTGGGGAAGTATGTGACTGTCGACGTGTGGGAAAACCGAAAAGCTTATTCACAATTTAAGCATCGCTTTACGCACGAGTATTCGGAGATCGATCGAAGTTGCGAGGCTCTCACGGACTCAGAACGACTGATTGGCCTGTTTGATGAGCTTGTGTAAGGCGGTGGAGACGCAGCATTGGTGCGTAGTTCGAGTGAATGTCCCCCAGCTGTCATGCGTTTAGCCCAGCGATCTCGCTTGTGGGTCACTTTCTTGCTGGGAATCGAGAGCATCTGAATATAATGAAGAGTTCTCTCGTTATTCCCGTTTGAACTGCATTTCTAAGGAGCACGCATGGCAATTCCGAAGTCGGAAAAAATCTGGCACAACGGCAAGCTGATCAATTGGGACGACGCCAAGCTGCACGTCATGTCTCACGTGGTGAATTACGGCTCGTCCGTCTTTGAAGGCGTGCGCTGCTACAAGCATCCCAACGGCGCTGGAATTTTTCGCGCTCAGGAACATGCGGAGCGATTGATCCATTCGGCCAAGATCTATCGGATGGACGTACCATTTTCCGAGGATGAAATTGTTCAAGCGATGGTTGATACAGTCGCCACAAACGGCGTGTTTCCATGCTACATCCGTCCCATCGTGCTCCGCGGATACGGTGAGGCGGGAGTAAATCCGATTGGCTGTCCGGTCGAGGTTTACATCT
Source organism: uncultured Terriglobales bacterium (assembly GCA_964399125.1). Taxonomy (GTDB): domain Bacteria; phylum Acidobacteriota; class Terriglobia; order Terriglobales; family Acidobacteriaceae; genus Gp1-AA112. The sequence continues at coordinate 11,629 of CAYNPS010000076.1, read as the reverse complement.
GCAACTATGCCTGGGGCAAGTACCTCGGCCACGATTCTCCCGATGAGGGTGTCGACGTTTGCGTCTCTTCCTGGAATCGCATGGCACCGAACACGCTGCCTGCGATGGCGAAGTCCGGCGCAAACTACATGAACTCGCAGCTCATTAAGATGGAAGCCATTCTTAATGGATACGTTGAGGGAATTGCCCTCGACGTGAATGGCTATGTGAGCGAAGGGTCGGGTGAGAATCTATTCCTGGTACGCAAGGGTACCGTGTACACAGCACCGCTCGGAAATTCAGTTCTGCCAGGCATTACCCGCGCCAGTGTAATTGAGCTCGTGAAGGAGCTTGGTTTCCCAATAGTCGAGCAGATGATTCCGCGCGAGATGCTCTACATTGCCGACGAGGTCTTCTTTACCGGAACCGCCGCTGAGATCACGCCAATCCGAACTGTGGATAAGATCGTGGTAGGCAACGGCAAGACCGGTCCCATCACGCGCGCACTGCACAAGGAGTTCTTCGACATCGTCGAAGGCCGCGTACGCGATCGCCACGGCTGGTTCACTCCGGTCCCGGTGAAGCAAGCGGTGAGCGTCTGAGTTGAGTATTTAAGAAATTCCGAAATTGAGAAGTTGGATCGGGTGATCGGTGATCACCCGTTTTTTTTTCTGGTGTTTGCACAGAAGGCTTGCTCAGTCGTGGATGTAAGCGCGCAGGAACCCAGCAAAATCGCCTGTCCTCTGTGTCCTCCGTGTTCAATTCCTTCGAACTGGCGTGACGGCGCCCGTCGCGCCTTCAGCATGCAATTCCAAATCACGAAATCGCGAAATCATGAAATCGCGAAATGGTTCCGTTCCCAATTTCCCAATTCCACAATTAAGATGAAGGATTACTCCTAACCCCAAGGACTCATCCTTGCCCGAAACTCAGCTCGACCTGCTTGGAAACCTCGAACGCAGTACCATGTGCGGCACGCTGACTGCCAGCGATGCCGGTAAGACCGTCACCCTCATGGGATGGGTAAACCGCCGCCGCGATCTCGGCAATCTGATCTTTATTGATCTACGCGACCGAACAGGTGTGGTGCAGGCGGTCTTCGATAACGAGCGGAATCCGGCGCTCCACGCCAAGGTAGAGGCAGTGCGGTCTGAGTATGTTTTGGCTGTGGTTGGATCGGTAAAGAAGCGCGATGCTGCAACCGTCAACAAGAATCTGCCGACCGGTGAGATCGAGATCATTGCGAACGAACTGCGCATCCTCAATGACTCGAAGACGCCGCCGTTCTCTCCAGCAGAGCAGGCGATCTCGAATGAAGAACTGCGTCTGAAATATCGCTATATCGACATGCGCCGCCCCGAGATGCAGGCCAATATCGCGATGCGTTCGCGCGTCTCGCTAGCGATTCGCAAGGCTCTGAATGAACGCGGATTCCTCGAGATCGAAACTCCATTCATGACGCGTAGCACGCCGGAAGGCGCGCGCGATTATCTCGTACCCAGCCGTGTCTACCCAGGATCGTTTTATGCTCTGCCGCAGTCGCCGCAATTGTTCAAGCAGATCCTGATGATCTCGGGTTTCGATAAATACTTCCAGATCGTTCGCTGCTTTCGCGACGAGGACCTGCGCGCTGATCGCCAGCCGGAATTCACGCAGATCGACCTGGAGATGTCGTTCCCAACTCAGGAACGCGTTTTTGAAGTCGTAGAAGGGTTCCTGATCTCCGCCTTCCGCGAAGCAGGAATCGAACTGAAGCCGCCGTTCCCGCGCATGAAGTACGACGACGCGATTCGCAAGTATGGCATCGACAAGCCCGATATGCGTCTGCCCGCCATGTGCGACGTACGCGAAGCATTTACCGAGGAGAACCTGAATGCTCTGACTCTTGATCCGCTGCTACCGGTGGTTGCAGTCCGCATTCCGAAAGTGGGCGAGCTCTCGCGCAAAGAGCGCGATGACAATAAGCAGCTCTTCGCCCTCAAAGCTCCCGCCAAAGCCATCGACGACCTGAAGCGGCTTGAAAAGAGCCTTCCCGATTCGGTCGCGAAGCTGCGCGCGACGTGCGAAGCTGAAGCCGAGGACCTGCTCGTGTTGGTTGCAGGAGCGCCGGTGCAGGACCGCTCTCCCATCGCTATGCGCAAAGCGGCCGAGGCCGTGTACACGTCAGCCGGAGCGCTGCGGCTTGCGCTCGCGCAGAAGTACAAGGAGAAGCACGGCGCATTCAACAAAAAAGGAAATGCGGACGACTATCGTTTTCTTTGGGTAACCGACTTTCCGATGTTCGAGTATGACGACAAGGAAAGCCGCTGGAATGCAGCACACCATCCCTTTACCTCACCGCATGAAGAAGACTTCGGCAAGCTGCTTTCCGATCCGGGAGCAGTGCGCGCTCTCGCTTATGACATCGTACTAAACGGTACCGAATTGGGATCAGGCTCAATCCGTATTCACCGCCAGGACATTCAAAAGCAGATCTTCAATGCCCTGGGCATGACCGACGAAGAAGCGCGTTCCCGATTCGGATTCTTTCTCGAAGCGCTGGAATACGGCACTCCTCCGCACGGCGGAATCGCTCTGGGGCTCGATCGCATTGTAATGATCCTCGCCGGGGCCGACAGCCTCCGCGAAGTGATTCCATTCCCGAAGACGGCCAAAGCAGTTGACCTGATGGTCGATGCGCCTACGCCCGTCAGTCCCGCGCAATTGAAGGAATTGGGAATTTCTGTAAGAGGCTGAAACCCAAGAGTGAACAGGAAGATCACGAGACCAGACAAGGGTCACGAAGGTGGCACTTTTGCTTGCGTTCGGCTCGGAATGCGAGTAGAGTTCAGTCAATGTTCTTGCGGAGCTTCAACCCGCCGATCCCGTGCCCGCCGCCGGCGTGTACGCGATGGTGTGGTTGCATGGAAGACGCCTAAGAACAGATAAATTCGGCATCATCCAAAGACCTACATCGCAAAAGCGTTGTAGGTCTTTTTGTTTTTGCGCGAATCAGGAGAGGAGAACGAAATGAGTATCAGCTACGGTCGAGGAGACCACATCGCCGTCCTTGGGGCAGGCAAGATGGGAAGTTCACTGCTCGCGGCTATGATCAAGAGCAGCAGCGGGAGTTTTGCCAATGCGACGGCGACGGTGAAGCACGCTCATCGCGCCGCAAGTGTCTCAAAGCAGCTCGGGATCAACATTGGTACTGACAATTCGGCAGCCGTGCGCAATGCCGGCGTGGTCCTGCTCTGCGTCAAGCCGCTTTACGTACAAAGCGTCCTTCAGGAGATCCGCTCCGAGCTGAATGACGATGCATTGATCATCTCGATAGCCAGCGCCGTCACAACTCAGTCGATCGAAGCGGTCTTAGGCCGACGACTTGCCGTGGTGCGCGCAATGCCGAATACGGCGTGTCGAATTGGGAAAGGCATGACCGCCTTGTGTCCTGGACGGTTTGCCACCACCGATCATCTGGCGCGAGCGGCAGAGCTCTTCGCGCTAATGGGACGCACCGCCGAAGTCGAGGAATCGATGATGGATGCGGTAACCGGCCTCTCTGCCAGTGGTCCCGCATTTATCTACACGATTGTGGAAGCGCTTGCCGAAGGCGGTATTCGCATGGGTCTACCTCGTGACCTCGCGACCACATTGGCCGCCCAAGCGACATTGGGAGCGGCGTCGATGGTGCTTGAAACGGGATTACATCCAGCCATCCTCAAGAGCGAAGTCACCACTCCTGGAGGATGCACGGTGGAAGGCCTGCTCGAATTGGAAGAAGGCAGCATACGCGCTACCCTGATTCGAGCAATCGACACGACCACGCGCAAGGCCAGCACGCTGGCTCGACCGGCGACCAATGGCGCGCAGGAATTCGAATCGTTTTCACATCGGCAGCAGGTAACGGCAGCAGGCGAGGGGAGGCCGGCTTAATCCAAAATGGGAGTGGCCGCACATCTCGGCATCGATCTCGCGGAATACGATGCTCGCATCCGCACCTTCATTCCACATTACGAAGAGATGCTGGATGTGGCTGCCTCGGCTCTCGATCCCAAAGCGGGAGCCATCGTCGATCTCGGAATCGGAACTGGCGCGCTCTCGGCACGCTGTCGCGAGCGAGTTCCGAATGCCAGATTCGTTGGTATCGATTCTGATCCGGAGATGCTCAAGGCGGCCGCCAGGCGCATTGCCGGCGCACAGCTCATCTGCAGCTCATTTCTGCGCTGCGAAATCCCGCGATGCGATGCCGTAGTCGCGTCATTCGCCCTTCATCACGTCCGCACCGAGAAGGCCAAGGCGGCTCTGTACCTCCGTGTGGCGGCAGCGCTCCGCCGCGGCGGACAAGTAATCAACGTCGATTGCCAGCCCGCAAGAAAACAAACTCTTGCTCGCCGGCAATTTGAATCATGGAAGACGCACTTGCGATCGTCTTACGACGAGCATCAGGCCGATGACTATCTCGCTGCCTGGTCGAAAGAAGATGTCTATGTGCCCTTGGACGCCGAGATTGCCCTTATGCGGAAGGCAAGCTTTATCGTAGATGTTCTTTGGCGCAAGGATGCGTTCGCTGTTCTCATGGCATCGAAGTCGTGATGTGATTTGATCTTTATCGTTATCGAATCGCAATTCCGTGCGGTCGCGCTGGTCCTGATGGAAATGCCGTGTTGAAATCGATCTCGAAGTGACGGTCCAGCACGAGTCTGCGTGACTCGATGCGTGCGACATGAATCTTGTGATCGCCTTCGGCATGTACCTTGCCCAGGGAATCCTCGTTGAGGAAGTAATCGCTGATTACCAAATATCGTTCATCCGGTGTAAGCGCAATGTAGTGCGGTCCTGACCCTGGACCAAGATCGAGTACATCAAGCAACTTCGGGTGTTCTGGATCATGGATATCGAACATTGCGATTTTTCCAGCCTGATTCATGGAGACAAAAAGCCTGTTTGCATCCGATGTGATGCGCATAAGCTGCGGCCATCCGCCAGAAGCGATCTCCGCAAAATTGAAAACCGCCCGGGCAAATCCCTGTTGAGTATCGATCAAGTACAACTGGTCGTCGATCATTCCGGCAGTAAGGGCGCGTCGTCTCTCGTCGTGCGGAATCAGCTTCACATCGATAGTCCCTGCGCCGTCGCCGACCTTGATAGTGAGTACAATCTTGCGTTCAGCAAAATCCCAAACGCGTACGCTGCCGCGAATATCGAGGCCACCATCGGTTGCATGGAGCGTGGAAACGGGACAAATAAAATCGCTCGTTACCATCAAGTTGACTTCAGGTCGCACAGAAATCCCGTGTGGATCGAAGCCATCTTCTGGAGGATTGTCGGGATATTCCTTCACGATCTGCAGGCTCTTGCTGAACTCCACGACTCTTCCCGGAGAATGTCCGGTTGCGCCTCCCATCATGGTGACGAGAAATCCTCCATCCGGAAGAGCATGAAATTCGTCCGTAACCGAGGAGAGCGGCGGATCCGACGGTGGCAAAGCCTTTGGTACTGCAGGGTCAGAAACATCGAAGAAGAAGACTTCCTTCTGCCCCTTCAAGATACTTAACAGCCCACCGCACGCCACCGTACGGCCATCAGCCGAGATTCCAATGTGGTGCGGCTCGTTTCCGGTTGCGTTCGGAGCGGGGAAAGGGGTGGTCGCGATTACCTTGCCGTAATCGCGCGAATCGGGATCGAAATTCAGCACCGCTAGGAAATCAGGAGACTTCCGCGCTTGATCTCCCGCGCAGACGAACATATATCTCGACCGTTCAGAAACGGTGTTGCCATCCTCTCCAGCTTGCGCTTGCATGCCAGTAATAAGCGTAAACACAGCAATAACCATCAACCCGGAAAGCGTGTTTGTGAAACGCATTTGAGTCTCTCCTTGGACAGCGCGCCTCGATAGAGGCTGCAAATGTGGTCAGGTATAGCCTGAGATAACGATGGAAGTCCTTCGCTGAAATTGATATTTTTCTTACCGTTTTCTTCGCAGGAAGTCCTCGATGGTCGAACGCTGTTACGAATTCGGCCCTTTTCGTCTGGAGACGAAAGGAGGCATGCTTTTCCGCAATGGTCACCCTGTCCCACTTGCTCCCAAAGTCGCTGAAACCTTGCTGTTGCTGGTGCAGAGCGCAGGAGAGGTTGTAGATAAAAGGGAACTACTCGAAAAGTTGTGGCCAGATACGTTTGTGGAGGAAGGAAGCCTGGCGCGCAATATTTCAGTACTGCGCAAAGCCTTGGAAGAGGAATCGAGCGGCCAAGAATACATCACCACGATTTCAAAACGGGGCTATCGATTCAGCGTTCCAGTATCTGAGTTGGAGACTTCCGCAAAAGCACCGAGAATAACCTCGTCGAAGGTCATGCTTGCGGTGCTTCCCTTCGAGAACTTGAGCGGGGATAAGGATCAGGAATACTTCAGCGATGGGTTGACAGAAGAACTGATTACGCAGCTTGGGCGCCTCAATCCGGAACAGCTTGGCGTGATCGCGCGCACGTCAGCGATGCATTACAAGCGAACCGATAAAACAGTAGCCCAAATCGGGAAAGAACTTGGCGTCGCTTACCTGCTCGAGGGTAGTGTTCGACGGTCAGTGAATCGCCTGCGCATCACCTCTCAACTGATTCAGGTCAGCGATCAGACTCACCTGTGGGCTGAAAGCTACGACGTGAATTTCAGTGACATCCTGACTATCCAGGCTAGTATCGCGCAGGCAGTCGCGCGACAGATCGAGATCAAATTGTCACGGCCGGCCGGAACGCTCCGCGCTGGTTCGGTCAACGCAGAAGCCTACGAGCTTTGCCTCAAAGGTCGATATTTTTGGTACAAGCGCACAGAAGAGGGACTGCGGAAAGGACTGGAATACTTCAACCAGGCCATCGCTCGCGATCCACGATGTGCTGCGGCTTACGATGGAATCTGTGATTCGTATGTACTGCTGGCCTGTCGCGGCATTGCTCCAGTGAAAGAAACCTTCGATAAAGCTAAAGCGGCGGCCCGGAGAGCCCTCGAAATCGATCCGGCATTCGCAGATGCGCATGCTTCCATCGCGCACATCCGTCTACACGAGTGGGACTGGGAAGGTCTGAACGAAGAATTTCAGCGTGTTGTACAGATGAATCCTTCACGGGCAATCGTCTATCCCTGGTACTCGGAATATCTCGTCGTTACCGGGCAGCCGGAGATCGGCGTCGCAGTGGCCAAAGAAGCGGAAAGACTCGATCCACTCTCGCCGGTGATGAACACCTCCGTGGTCACGGCATTTTATTTTGCGCGAAATTTCCAGGCGGCACTGGACCAGATCAATAAGGGAATCGAAATCGACTCGCAACACTTCTTGCCCCACTTCCGCCTCGGGCAGGTGTACATCGCGATGAAGAAATTTGATGCGGCGATAAAAGCGATGAAAAAAGCTGTGCAACTCTCGTCGAGGAGTACAGAAACTGTCGCAGGATTAGCCCAGGCTTATGCCAGCGCCGGACGGAAATCCGATGCCGGGAAGTTATTAGTCGAGCTTCATCAGAAAAACTCGAAGAAGTATGTGTCTCCTTATCTGATGAGCAAAATCTTTGCTTGCATGGGAAATCGCGATCAGGTCTTTGCTTCTCTGCATCAAGCTTATGAGGTGCGGGATCCAGATCTGATCGAACTCAAAGTGGAACCGCTGTTCGACAACATTCGCGGAGACTCAGGGTACTCCACTCTGCTCTCACAACTTGCAGCTCGCGCGAAGTCGGCAAAGATGGGTTGAGGTGGTCCGATCTCCGGCATCTTAGCTGCTATTGCGAAGCGCGCTCGACCACAACCGCAGTTCCATAAGCGAGAACTTCGGTGACGCCCTGCATTATCTCCGTCGCGTCGTATCGGGCGCCGACCACCGCGTTCGCCCCAAGCTCGCCGGCGTGCTTGAGCATCAGATCAAAAGCTTCGGCGCGAGTCTTTTCGCAAAGATTGCTGAGCAGAGTGATGTTGCCGCCGACGAGCGTCTGCAAACTTGCCCCAAGCGTTCCGAAAATGGAACGCGAACGGACCACAATTCCGCGTACCACTCCTAACGTGCGTACCACGCGATATCCCGGAAGGTCTAAACCGGTTGAGACCATCTGGTGACCGGGTGTGCCTGAGAAAGTAGCCATGCATCGGATTATCTCCGGGATGACCCCTGCTCAGATTGAAGTGAATTCAAGGAAGCAACAACAGGAAAGGCCACGCCACGCGTTGCGGTGGAAAGTCGGTATCCGCAAGACTCACACTCGAAACCAGCTATTCAGCAACAAAAGCACCGCTACTCCCACGAACACTAGTAGTGCCATTCTGATCCCCGGTTCTTTGTTCACTTCGGGAATCAGGTCAGAGGCGGCGACGTACAGCGTTACACCCGCTGACAGCGGCAATCCGATGTGGAGCATGGGTGCGAAGGCGCGCATAGCAAGCACCCCCAGCAGTGTTGAGCCGCCAAGAATCACCGAGGAGGTAAATGCCGTTCGCCGCGAACGGCCACTGGCGAGCATCACCGAGCCCACGGTAAAGCCTTCAGGAATCTTGTGGAGAAAAACTGCAACGAAGATCACCCAGCCGAGCCAGTTCGAAATCAGGAATCCGGAGGCGATGGCGATCCCGTCGAAGAACGTGTGTACCACCAGGCCAAGCAACACCGAATAACTCTTGTGAGTGTGCATGAACTCGGCAGCATGGGTCTCCTCTCCAAAATGGAAATGGGTAGTGACGGTGTGCTCGAAGAAATGCACGAGGAAATATCCCAGCAGGAGAAATGCCGGTGCGTGCCTGGGTGCAATACGCAGACTTTCGGGCAGCATTTCGACGAGTGCCGTTGCCAGCATGAACCCCGATCCGACGGCAATGAAGTAACGGAGGAAGCGCCGTTCCCAATGGCGCTGAATGATGATCAGGCCGCCAACGCCATCGGCCATCGCCGCGGTGAGCCCAAGAATAATGGTGAGAGCGAGAGGCGACATCGTTCAGGCGCTATGGCGGATGTGCATCACGTCGCCATCGCGCACGATATAGTCTTTGCCTTCGAGGCGCAGCGTACCGCGCGAGCGCGCGTTGGCTTCCGAGCCGGCTTCGAGAAGCTGGTCCCAGTGGATGGTCTCAGCGCGAATGAAGTGTTTTTCCAGGTCGGAATGGATTGCGCCGGCAGCGGTCTGAGCGCGCGATCCGCGTTCGATGGTCCAGGCGCGGCATTCATCTTCGCCAACGGTAAAGAACGAAATAAGTCCGAGCAGCTCGTAGCTTTTGCGAATGAGGCGCACCAACCCACTTTCCTTGAGACCATAGCTCGCAAGGAACTCTGCCGCTTCTTCATCGCCCATTTCCGCTAACTCGGCCTCAACCTTGCCGCAAATCGCTGTTACTCCGGCGTTTGGACGTGAAGCGTACTCCGTCAGTTTGTGTTTTGCCGGAGCTTGCTCCAGATCAGAACCGAGCTTGGAACTCTCATTGACATTGAGCACGTAGAGAATCGGCTTCTGGCTCAGGAACATGAATCCACGAATGCGCTTCTTGTCCTCAGCCGACATCTCCATCTCGCGCAACGGACGTTCGGACTCTAGATGCGCCTTGGCACGCTTCAGCAGATCGAACTCGCGCTCCAGCTCGGCGGACTTCATCTTCTTCAAATCTTTTTCCAGGCGTTCGAGCCGCTTTTCGATCTGCCCGAGATCGTTCACCACTAGATCGAAATCGACATTGCGCGCATCGCGCAGCGGATCGATCTCGCCGACGTGCGGAATCGACGGCTCATCGAAAGCGCGCAGAACATGGATCAAGGCATCGACGGTGCGCAGACTATTGGCATACGCGGATTCTTTCAGCGCCTCCTGACCGATGGCGGCAACGTCGGAATATTCCACGCTGGCATGAATCAGCTTCTTCGGGCTGTAGAGGGCCGAGAGCTTGTCCAGGCGCTCATCAGGCACCTTGGCGATCCCAATATGAGCCTCGCGGGGATTATGTCCCCGCTCCTCAAGCTGAGCCTTGGTGAGGATTTTGAACAAGGATGTCTTGCCTACCTGCGGCAGGCCGATGATGCCAGTCTTCATGTATGCGGAACCCTACTGCTTTGAAAATGAACGTGAGTGCAATCTTCTATCTTAGCGTGGATCTGCGGCGCCGGTTAGTGCGTAGGGTTGCCGTTCGCTCAGGTGCTGCAAAGCTCCGATTGGTCGATTGGGGAAGTGATTGTTTTTTGAAGCCGCTCGAAGTCATGGGGAAGTCAAATCTCGACATCTTCGTAATCCCAGACTCCGCAATCACGGACGGTGGCTTCGGCTCCGAGCGCATTATTCCGTTATGATCCTGTCGGCCCACTCCACCAATGAGACGAAAATAGCAGGGCTGCCGAATTTTGCCGCCCAATAACTCAAATCCGATTCCGCCACCCCACGGGCGCGGGAGCAAGCCCCTCAAGCAAAAACGGGGATGTGTTTTGCCAGAATCTTTTCTCGCGTTTCGTTCAGCGGCGGCCAGCCAACCGGCTGGATTTGATCTGCGGTTGCCTTTCGCATTAGATATGTCGCCTCCCCGGTTAGGAAGATCTGTACGTCATGGCCTGCCTCCGCAAGCGCGAGCCCGTGCAGGAATGGGAAGGACGCTCTGGTGGGATCGTCCGATCCCCATGCGCTCTTCATCATAATTTTGAGTTTCTTGGAAGGCGCTTCCATCTGAGCTGTGCTTAATCCCAGGAAAGGCAAGCGGCCGAGATGTGCGAGAAGCTGTCGTCGCAGCATATCTTCTCCCCCAATTTCAAGAATTGAAGATGTTCGGTAATGTACACCACCCGGGAGTCAATTCGGTGCGTGGTGTAGACTCATGCCGCGATCTTATGGTGATGCGATCTGAGTCTTCAATTGCGGGAGAAGCGGAGGGAAAATGAGCTTTCGATCATGCGTCTGGCTTTCTGTGTTATTTCTCGGCTTGCCATCGACTGCCGCACAAAACGCTGTTACTGCCAGAGATCAGGTGAGTCCTGCGCAGGCCCAAATCACCATTCTTTATGACGCCTTTGGCCCAGACTCGCGAATGCAAAAGGATTGGGGCTACGCGGCTCTAGTTGAATATGGCGGCAGACGAATTTTGTTCGACACCGGAAACAACCCAAGAATTCTGGCTGAGAACGCAAAGGAGAAGGGAATCGATCTAACGAAATTGGATTTTGTGGTGTTGTCGCACCGTCATGGCGACCATATGGGCGGCTTGAGCTACCTCTTGAGTGTGAATCCCAAAGTGACCATCTATGCTCCGAAGGAGAGCTTCGGCGTCTACGGCGCAGACCTGCCGGGCAGTTTCTATCGCAAGGACCCATCGCTGCCGCCGGAAAAGCGGTACTACAGAGGTGCGCCACCTGAAGTCATACATTCTGGCTCTGCCTGGCCCGACGCAAATTTTCACTTGATCGATAAGAACACGGAGATCGCACCGGACATCCACCTCCTGACGTTAGTTTCCGATAAGCCGGGTACCCTCGAATTGCGTGAATTGTCGTTAGCGATTAATACCGCAGACGGATTGGTCATCGTTGTTGGCTGTTCCCATCCCGGTATTGACAAAATTGCGGAACTGGCAACCACGATCAATCCACGCATTCACTTTGTTATCGGTGGCCTTCACCTGGTTGTGGCTCCCGATCAAGAGATCGAAAGGATCGTCAGTGCGCTG
>CAYNPS010000075.1:0-17171 GCA_964399125.1 uncultured Terriglobales bacterium | reverse complement strand
CACGATGGCTTCTGACTGCTTTAGCACGGCTTCCGCTGACCTCGATGCGATTCTAAATTACCGTGGAGCCGGCTGCCCTCGGCCGGGTGTTCCGCGGAGAGGCCCACATCGCAACGTCGAAAAGTGTGCTAATCAGAAAGTTATCCTGCTGTTCCGCCATCTCGGTCTACGCCGAAACCCGGCCGGGGGCGGCCGGCTCCACGGTCACAAACACGAAACCCGGCCTCGCGACCGGGTTTCTCCGACGCAATGCTGAGAACCGTCAGCGGCCGAAATACTGCGCGTTCTTGCCTTCGTATTCCTTCCACTTATCCGGCAGATCGTCGGCGGCGAAGATGGCAGACACTGGACAGACGGGAACACACGCGCCGCAATCGATACACTCGACCGGATCGATGAAAAGCTGCTGCGCCTCAGCGTGAGGACCTTCGTCCTTTTTGGGGTGGATGCAGTCCACCGGGCATGCATCGACGCACGCCGTGTCCTTGGTGCCTATGCAGGGTTCTGCGATTACGTATGCCATTTCTGCTTTCTCTCCAATGAAAAGCGCCGTGAATGAACAATAAGGGCGCAATTAGTTCTGACTGGAAGCAAATATCTTATCAGCAGCAGCGCCGGTGGGGAAAGAAGACAATCAGTGTTCCGAGCAGCGAAGTCTTCTGCTTTTCTTATCGAGAAACACAGACAAAGATTGCGCAGCCGTGGCGCTATTCAACCGGCGACGGTTTGGGAGTGAGATACGTGTGCGTGATGCGATCGTGCCAGCAGAGGCGGTCTTCGTCGATCAGAGCCCACGCGAAGCCCATTCCTAATGCGGCGAAGGACAGCACGGTGGCAATCGCGCGACAGCGAAGCCGGGCACGCGAAGGCGCTTCTCCATCAAACGTACGAAGCTGCAGTCCTGAGGCTTGCATCCCAGGGGTGCTCAGACTGAAAGACAGGGCCATGAAGTAGTAGATGCCCAGCAGCAGGACGATGCAGATTGCGGCACTCGCAACCAACGGCTTGGTCATCGGCAGTGACGTAGCGAAGAACTGGGATGCAACGCCAAAGACAGCAATCGCGGCAATCATGATCGCGCCATCGACCGCCGAGGCATAGACGCGCTGCTCCATCGAAGCAGTCTGCAGCGGAAGATCTAACTCGTCAGCCAAAATATGCACCGGCTCCTCAGGAGCGATCTCGATCGCACTCAGCGGATTCGGCGGAGGCGGAGGAAGTTCCTCGTCGGCTTCGAAGATTCGTAGCTGATCGCTGACGGGTTCCGCGAGTTCGTGATGATTCTGCACACGCGGAAACTCGATTACGTTCTTCACGCGACCGTTGATGCGTGGAAATGGCGGCAGGGGAGCGCGTTCATAGGACTCAATCGGCGGAGGCTCTGGATCGTAGTAAACGGGCTCGACGAAAGTTGACGCTGTCATGGGCGGCTCCGTAACAACTGCCGCCGGAACCACAACAGGTTCGGAAATCTGCTCCTCTATTGGACTCGGCGCGACGGCCTTTTTCACCTCCTGATTCCACCAGGAGGTGCGCGACGTTGTGGGTTCATTCTTCTGCTCGGACTCCAGGGGTTCTGGGTCAAAATCCAGCAGCGGCGCATCGGGATCCAGGCGGCGTCGTTTGCGCGCTTTATGGGCCCGCACCTGAAGGGAGATTTGGCGGCGCCAGTCCTGTGCGGGGAGTGGGTCGCCAGAACAGGCACAGGTGCAATCACTGCCACATCGCGAACAAGCCATATCGTAGGGTTCCCAGCGGAGCGGTTGCTGCCTTTGCACGGGCTCAAGCCTGCGTGCTAAGTTCAGCGATTCGGATGATTTTCCGCCGCAATCTTGTTGTTAACACGACGCTCGCGGTTTGTCAGGTGCTACTGCTGGTTCCAATTCTTGGCTTCACCAATCTCAGTGCAACAACAACATTCCACACGCAAACTCCGCAGGAGCCACAAGCGCAGAAACCCCAACCCAACGGTCGTGCTTCGGCGATGCTGAAATTTCGTAACGAACCGGTCTACATAGTGGCGAATCAGTTCGAGCAAAAGGGCAACACCTACATGTTGCACGGCGAGGCGCAGATCGACTTTCGCGACTACGTCCTCTACGCCGATGAGATCAGCTACGACCAGGACTCAGGCGAATCCACCGCGACGGGCCACGTGAAGCTCGTAGGTGGCGACTACAACATTCACATGGAGGCCTCACGCGCCCAGTACAACGTGGTGGAGGGCACAGGAAAGTTTTACGACGTACACGGGACAACGGGCCTGAAACTCGGCTCGCGCAAGGCGCTGCTCACGACCTCAAACCCTTTTACGTTCAATGGACGCGAAGTAGACAAAACCGGACCGAACCGCTTCACCATTCACCATGGCAGCATCACTACATGCGAGTTGCCGCATCCCAAGTGGACCTTCAGCGCTGAGCGCGTGAACTTCGAAATCGGCGATCTTGCTAAGCTACACAACTCGACGTTCCGGCTGATGCGAGTTCCGATTCTCTACTTCCCGTTTGTGGAACATCCCGTAGAGAACGTTGGGCGCCAATCAGGATTCCTCATTCCCAGTTTTGGACAGTCGTCCGTCAAAGGCACGATCCTCGGGGATTCTTACTTCTGGGCCATCAATCGCAGCACCGACGCGACCGTCGGTCTCGAATTTTTCTCAAAGCGGGGATTCGCCCAGCACGCGAATTTCCGTGAACTTACTGGTCCGAATTCCTACATCGCAGCAACCTACTTCGGCGTGATCGATCGCGGGCTCGGTCCGACGCACATCGACCAGGGCGGCCAGGATGTTCACCTCCAAGCCGAGCAATACTTTCCCTACAATATTCGCGGAGTCGCCAACATCGAATATCTGAGCAGCTACTTATTCCGTCAAGCGTTTGCCGAGAACTTCACTGCCGCAGTGAACTCCGAGGTGAAGTCGGATGTATTCGTCAACCGTGATTACAACGGATACTTTGTCGGCGCACTGGCGCAGCGCTATCAGAACTTTCAGAGCACGAATAAAGGCGATCTGTTCAGTATTCTCCATGTCCCGAGCATCGATGCCGCCTCAGTCGATCGGCAATTATTCAATACACCGTTCGTCGCCGGTTTCGATGCCGAAGCCACCGGACTGTCTCGCCGCAGTCCGACATTTAGCTCGGCCAATCTCGTAGGACGACTTGATGCGCATCCACGGGTGGCCTTACCGCTCTTTCTGAGTGGCTGGACATTCCGGCCATCCGTCGCCGTTCGCGATACCTATTACACCCAGCACAAAACGCCGGAGACTCCCTTCAGCATCGGGAGCACATTGAATGATCCTCTGAATCGAAAGGACTTCGAAGGCGAGCTGGAGATACGGCCGCCGAAGCTGGAGAAAATTTATGAGAAATGCCTCTTCGGCAAGGCTCTCAAACACACGATTGAGCCGCGTATTACTTACAGCTATGTAAACGGAATAGACAATTTTCTGAACGTCATTCGTTTTGATAGCTCCGACATTCTGAGCGATACGAACGAAGTTGAGTATGCGATCACGAATCGCGTGTATTTTGAGCCGCGAAGCCAGAATTGCGATCCAATCAAGGAGGAGGCCTCGTGCCAGCGCGGCGCAACGGAGTTTTTGAGTTGGGAAGTCGCGCAGAAGTACTTCATTGATCCTTATTTTGGGGGAGCGCTCGTCTCCGGCGTGCGCAACGTGTTGCAGACTACCGCGGAATTTTCCGGAATCGCGTTTCTCACCGAACCGCGCGTGTTCTCGCCAGTTACCTCACGGTTACGCATCCGCACCAGCGAACGCACCGATGTCCAGTGGTTGCTCGACTACGACATTAAGAAAGGTCAGATCAACGCCAGCAACGTGTTTTTTGACTACCACGTCGGACCCTTCTTCGTCGGAGGAAACCACGCGCTTCTGCACACACCCGGCGAAGTATTCTTGTCGAATCCATTACCCACTGTGCAGAAGTTCAATCAGTTTCGCCTCACCAGTGGCTTCGGCAATCCTTCGAGGCGGGGATTCTCGCTGGCAGGCAATGTCGGCTACGACTTGAATCTTAGCTCGGTTCAGTACACCGCGATTCAGACTTCCTACAACTGGGATTGCTGCGGCTTAAACTTTGAATACCGCCGTTTCGTTCTGGGACCGGTGCGCAATGAAAGTCAGTATCGATTCGCATTCAGCCTTGCCAATATCGGGACTTTCGGTAACCTGAGACGGCAGGAACGGGTTTTCTAGTTGCTGGTTACACTGGCCAGCATGGACTAGCAGCTAAAAGTCCGAATACCTCAATCGGGTTACGTCAAAGGTAATCAGCATCGAGCTTCTCTGAAGCCGTTCGGGATACATCGCGTGCGATAATCGACTTACCCCTTGTTTAGAGGTACTTACGCTCTTGAAATTCCGACTCTTCCTTGTCTGCGCGCTCGCTTTTGCGCTTGGCTGCTCAGCTCAATCCGATAAAGCCAGCACCGATACAGCGGCATTGAATCGCAGAATCGCGCAAAAAGTGCGCAGCACCTTTCAGCTTCCGTCCTCGCTCGATGTATCCGTGGGCCAGCGCGGGCCGAGCGAAATTCCCGGATACGATATCGTTCCGGTCACCCTCTCGAACGGCAACCATACAAGTACGCACCAATTTCTGATTTCGAAAGATGATAAAACGCTGATCGAGTGGGAGAAGCTGGACATCAGCAAAGATCTGATGGACACGATCAATACGGAAGGGAGGCCCGAAAGGGGAAATAAAGACGCGAAAGTCACCATAGTCAACTATGATGATTTCGAATGCCCCTTCTGTTCCCGCATGCATCAGACACTCTTCCCTGACCTGATGAAGGTCTATGGCAATCAGGTAAAGATCGTCTATAAGGATTACCCGCTGGTGGAAATTCATCCCTGGGCGATGCACGCCGCAGTCGACGCAAACTGCCTTGCCACCCAGAGCGGAGATGCCTACTGGGAGTTCGCTGATTACATCCACGCAAATCAGAAAATTATTAATGGTGAGAAGCGCGACATCGACCAGGAGTACGGACGTATCGATCAGCTCACACGCGATCTCGGCACAAAACACAAGCTTGATGCGGCGCGTCTCGACGCCTGCATTAAGAAGCAGGACGACAGTGCCGTACGTACCTCAATGGCCGAAGGCGATAAGCTCGGAGTGGACTCAACGCCCACGATGTTCGTGAATGGCGAGCGCATTGCGGGAGCAGCTTCCGAGGACCAACTGCGCTCGGTCATTGATCGTGCTCTGAAGGATGCCGGACAAACCCCACCGCCTGCACCCAAGACATCTGCTTCTGTTGCTAATCCGGGACAGACAGGACAGCAGACGGCTGAGAGTCACCGTCCGCAGTAACGTGGATCAGGGCCCTTGGCTCGAAACTCCGTTCGGCTACGTCATCCCCACATTCCTGTTACTGAAAGCAGCTTTTGCTGACTTACTCAAGACTGTTGACAACGCGACGAAACACGCGGGCGGAGGCGCCCTGCGCGAAGCAGTACTGTACAATCCCATCGTCCGTCCCTTTTGCACATGCTCCTGGGAGCTCTTGTTTGAACCTGGTTCGCGCTTATTTCCTTCCGGCATTGCTGCTGGTGTTCTGTGCCGTTCTCAGTGGTTGCTCAGGCGGCAGTCATGGCTCTGATGTGATGGCTAAGGTCAACGGCCATCCGATCAGTCGCGCTGAAGTGGAGAAGTACTACCAAAATCAATCGGCCGGCGCTCCGCAGAAACCCAGCGGCGAGCAGGAAGAGAGCCTGCGGCTGAATATCCTAAAGCAGCTCATCGATCAGGAAATCATGATGCAGCGCGCGGAGAAGCTTGGGCTGGTCGCCACCGACGACGAGTTGGATCGCAAGCTGAACGAACTCAAGGCTCCCTACACGCAGGAACAATTCGAGCAGAAGATGAAAGACAGCCACATGACGCTCGACGATCTCAAGCGCGACCTGCGCCGCAATCTAACGATTGACAAAGTTCTCAACAAAGAGATCACGTCCAAGATCAACATCACGGACAAGGAAATCACTGACTTTTACAACACCAATAAAGCGCAGTTCAACCTCATCGAGCCGCGTTATCATTTGGCGCAGATCATCGTCAGTTCCCAGCCGGCGCAGCAGGTGAGCAACTTGAAGAACGATAAGGCCCAGAACGACGCGGAGGCGCGCAAGAAGATCCAGATGATCGAGAACCGCCTTGAGAGCGGCGATGATTTTGCTCAAGTTGCGATGAACTATTCCGAACAGCCGGATACCGCGGGCAACGGCGGCGACATGGGCATGATCTCCGAATCGCAACTGCGCACGAATCCCGAAATCTATAACGCTGTATCCAAATTGAAACCTGGAGAGATTAGCCATCCCCTGCCTGTGAGTGATCCAACTACGAAGAAAGTGGTCGGCTACAGCATCGTGCGGCTCATCTCCAAAGAACCTGCCGGGCAGCGCGAACTCAACGATCCGCGAGTGCAGCAGTTCATCCGCGAACAACTACGCGATAGCCGCGAACAGCTCCTCAAATCGGCATACTACGACGTTGTGCACAACGAATCGAAGATCGAGAACTACTACGCCGAGGAATTGCTGAAGAACGTGAAGTGATGCGTTGGCGATTGGCAATAGGCAATAAGCGATAAGCTGGGATCCTGACATCGGCGGCGCGGACAAGAGACTATTTGCCGAGCGCCTATTGCTTATTGCCTATTGCTTCTGGCCATTCATTTACTCTCCTAAGATTGCGAGATGATCCGGTACGGTATTCTAGGCTTCGGTCTTCACGCGGTGCGTCGTCTGATGCCGGGCTTTGCTGACGCGAGGCACTGTACGGT
Organism: uncultured Terriglobales bacterium; assembly: GCA_964399125.1. Lineage (GTDB taxonomy): Bacteria > Acidobacteriota > Terriglobia > Terriglobales > Acidobacteriaceae > Gp1-AA112. The sequence goes on along the minus strand of CAYNPS010000075.1, from coordinate 10,346 downwards.
TACAGGCCTGTGGCGACGCGATTCGCGCAAGGCACTGGAAGCCGTTCGCCAACATCCAAAGTTTCCCCTCAAAAGTTACGAAACACCCGATGCGCTCTGCGCTTCACCGGACATTGACGCGATCTTCGTCGCCTCGCCCGATGCCTTGCATCTTGAACACGTGCTCACGGCCGTTCGTCATGGCAAACCGGTGCTCTGCGAGAAGCCAATGGCGATGAATGCTCGCGAAGCCGAGCAGATGATCGAGGCGGCGGAAAAAGCCGGAGTGCTACTGGGCGTAGCGCAGAATTTTCGCTTCGAAGCCAGCGTGAATCGACTCCGCGACGCCATTGCAGCAGGAACTCTCGGCAGGCCTTTGCTCGCACGGTCCGAGTTTCACTATTTCATGCGCCACCACCCGCGCAAATGGCTCAAGGATCCAAGCCTGGCTTGTGGTGGTCCAGTCGGCGACGTGGCTGTGCACTGCATCGACGCGCTGCGCTATATCCTCCGGGACGATGTCACTTCCGTTTTCGGAAGAGCGCTCTACGATCGCGAATCCGGGGCCGTTGAGGCTGCGGCGACGTTACTGCTTGAGTTCAAAAAAGGAACGATCGCAGACGTGACTGTCTCGACGCGAGCGGAATACCGCACTCCGCTGTGGATCACCTGTGAAGGCGGCATGGTCGGGGCAGAAGACGCGCTCACCGTTGACCATCCGGTAAACGTTCAGACGAAAGCGATTGGCGGCGACTGGCAAACTGAGCGTGTATTGAACGACCGCACCTACTCCGATCAGGTGGACGCATTTGCCTGTGCGCTCGAGAAGCGCACGCCATTCCCAATCCCTGGCCGCGAAGGCCTGATCAACCAGCGCATTCTCGACGCAGCATACGCCAGCATCAAGACTGGCCAGCGAATTCAGCTTTAGCGGCAGCGCACTTCACTTGTCGCGCCTTACACTGATTGCAGATGAAATCCGTCATCGTTGGCACCGCCGGACACATCGATCACGGTAAGACGACGCTGGTGAAGGCGCTGACCGGCATCGATGCAGACCGGCTTGAGGAGGAGAAGCGGCGCGGGATCACCATTGATCTCGGCTTTGCCAATTTGGAACTTGTTTCCGACTCTGGCGAACAGCTCCGGCTTGGCTTCGTAGATGTACCAGGGCACGAGCGTTTTGTGCGCAATATGCTCGCCGGGGTGGGTGGCATTGACGTCGTGCTCTTCGTTATCGCTGCTGATGAAGGCGTGAAGCCGCAGACGCGAGAACACTTCGAAATCTGCCGGTTGCTGAACATTCCGCGCGGAATCGTAGCTCTTACAAAATCGGATGTTGTTGACGAGGACACATTAGAAGTTGTTCGCCTTGAAATCGAAGATTTCCTGCGCGGGTCCTTTCTGGATGCTGCGCGTACGCCGACCCTGCCCGTAAGCGCGGTTCACGGCGACGGTATCGAGAGATTGAAGCAGGAGCTCGCGCGAGTAGCCTCCGAAGTCAGTGTCAAGGATTCAACCACGCTCACGCGTCTGCCGATTGACCGCGCATTCGTGATGAAAGGCTTCGGAACTGTAGTTACAGGGACGCTGATTGGCGGCACGATCCGCCGCGACGAAGAACTCGAGCTGCATCCCGGAAGAAAACGCGTGCGTGCCCGCGGAATTCAGGTGCACGGAGCCGCTACTGATCAGGCACGCGCTGGAGAACGCACGGCGGTTAATCTCGCCAGCCTCACCACAGAAGAGCTTGCGCGCGGGATGATGCTAACTCGACCCGGAACCCTGGAGCCGACCCGCACCATACATGTCCGTTTACAACTACTGGCAGATGCGAAGCCGCTCAAAAATTTGGCACGTGTGCATCTGCACTGTTTTGCATCCGAGACAATTGCGCAAGTCCGGCTTCTGCAAGCGAAGGAACTACAACCCGGCAAAGCCGGCCTGGCACAACTTCGACCAGCAGATCCCTTGGTTGTGGTCCCCCGCGATAGGTTTATCATTCGCCAATTCTCGCCGGTGATCACAATCGGCGGCGGAGTTGTTCTCGATTCCTTCCCGATTCGGCACACTTCAAAGAACGCCGCGGAAGCCATCACTTTTCTCAGCAAACTCGAAAGCGCCGATTCTGCCGAGGCTCTGGCGCTTCGAATCGACCGGCGCGGCCCAGACGGACTAACGCGCACAGATGCAGTTAAAGAGCTCGGCCGTGCTCCCGCGTCGGTCGAGAAGGACATCAGAACGCTTATCGAACGCGGCCGCATTCTTTCTGCAGGAGAGTTGCTGGTCGTCAAATCGGCGGCTCTCAAAGCCGCAAAAGAACTTCTTTCTGCGTTAGAGGAGTTCCACAAAGCGAATCCGCTGGTTGGAGGTGTCAGCAAAGAAGCCTTACGTGACCGCCTTGGGCTTAACGAGCAATTGTTCACATTCCTGGTCACTCAACTTACTGCGGGGCAGAAGATCGAAGTTCAAGGCGAGCAGATCCGGCTTGCAGGCCACAGCGTCAGGATGAGCGACGAAGAGGAGCGCGCTCGAAAGACCATAGAACAGGCATTCTCTTCTGCGGGCTTGAAGGTTCCGCTACTCAAAGACGTTCTCGCCTCCCTCGCGATTGACCGTACGCGCAGTCAGAAGATCATGACTTTGCTTTTGCGCGAAGGCGTATTGGTGAAACTGGCCGACGAGCTTGTCTTTCATCGCACTGCGTTGGATCAGCTACGACAGATGGTCGTAGCGCAAAAAAGTAAAACGCCAAAAATTGACGTTAGTCGCTTCAAAGACCTTACAGGGGTGACGCGAAAGCACGCTATTCCCCTGCTTGAATATCTCGATCGCGAGCGGATTACGCGGCGTGTGGGCGATGTGCGAGAGATTTTGTAGCCTCGCGCCCGCAGTTCGCGCGCGAGTTGCGTGCTGCTCTCAGGTGATTTAAGTTCGAGCAGTGGAGCATATCTGCCATCGCTGTGGAGCCGTTCTGAGTGACGGAGCTGCATTTTGCAATCAATGCGGCGCTCCGCAAGTTCGCGTTCCCGAAACGCTCACAAGCGCAGCTACGACCGAGGCTTCAGCGGAAGCAAGCGCAAGTCGCACCTTTGCTGCTATGCCTGCGGGCTCGGTGAATTGGACGCAGGGCAGGAAAGCCGCTGCAATCGCGGCGCTGTTGATGGCCTTCGGAGCATTGATCCCTCCCCTGAACATGGTGCTTCCGCTTTGGATGCTGATCGGCGGTTGGATTTGCGTGAGCCTATATCGACGGCGCACTGCAGTGATGCTCGTCCCTGCCGCCACAGGCGCAAAGCTTGGCGCGCTCGCCGGAGTAATAGGATTTATCTATGTTGCTGCGCTGTTGACGATTGTGTTCGCGGTGGAAGTGATCGCGCTGAAAAATGGAGATCAGCTTAGGAGTCTGCTGAAAGCGCAGATCGAGCAGGCCGCTGCGTCGAATCCCTCAGGAGCGCAGGCGCTCACGCAACTGCTGCAGACTCCTGAAGGAATCACGACGCTCATCATCAGCGTACTGTTTGTAATGTTCCTGCTGTTCCTGCTGCTTTCCTGCGCCGGCGGAATCTTTGGAGCAGCGTTTGGCCGACAAAGAATGAGATAACGATATTAAAGAATTCTAGGTTCCACGAATTCGAAGCATCTCACTGAAACACCCGGGCGAGGGCGCTACGCCACCAAATCCTTTACTGGCTTCCATTTCTTCTTTTGTGATTCGGCTACGGCAGAGTACGTTAAATGTCCTTCGAAAGTATTCACGCCTTCGCGAATTCCCGGATCGGATTTGATGGCTGCTTGTGCGCCCATATTCGCGAGCTTCAGCACATATGGGAATGTGGCATTGGTCAGCGCCAGCGTCGATGTGTGCGGAACCGCGCCCGGCATGTTGGTCACGCAATAGTGAACTACTCCGTCAACCGTGTAAGCCGGATTGCTGTGAGTGGTAGGCTTTGCCGTTTCGATGCAGCCACCCTGGTCGATGGCGACATCGACGATCACAGCGCCGCGCTTCATGTGACTTACCATCTCTCGCGTTACCAATTTGGGAGCGGCGGCTCCGGGGATCAGCACGCCACCGATGACCAAGTCGGCCTGCTCGCATGATTTCCCGATTGTGTACGAATTCGAGGCGAGCGTACGGACGCGCCCATTGAAGATGTCGTCCAACTCCCGCAGGCGGTTGAGATTAATGTCGATGATCGTGGTGTCAGCGCCCATTCCGAGCGCGATCTTTGCCGCGTTGATGCCGACGATGCCGCCGCCAATGATCGTTACCTTTGCCGGCGCAACTCCGGGGACTCCGCCGAGCAAAATGCCGCGTCCCCCCTTTTCATGCTCAAGATAACTGGCCCCCACCTGGATGGACATGCGTCCGGCGACTTCCGACATCGGCGTGAGCAGGGGAAGAGTCCCATTTCGGTCCGTCACGGTCTCATAGGCAATGCCGGTGACTTTCTTTTTCAATAATTGATCCGTCAGTTCCGGAATGGGAGCAAGGTGCAAGTAGGTGAAAAGCACCAGCCCGTCGCGGAAGAAGGGGATCTCCTTCTCGATCGGTTCTTTGACCTTCACGATCATGTCAGAGCGCTTCCAAACGTCTGCCGCCGAGCTGACGATCTCTGCGCCAGCCTGTCGGTATTCGCTGTCGGGCATGGAGGAGAGTTCGCCCGCTTTAGTTTCAACCAGCACCTGGTGTCTGGCATCGACCAGCGCCTTCACACCTGAAGGCACGATGCCAACTCTCGCCTCGTGATCTTTAACTTCTTTTGGCACGCCAATAATCATTTATTCAGCCTCTTCAATTCCGGAAAGGCATTTCGAGTTTCTGGTTTCCAGTTTCGGCCAAGCCTGGTGCACGCGAGCTCGCCTTATTGAAGTCTCAATGTCATCAGGGGGCTTTGCGGAAACCTGAAAACCAGAAACTTGAAACGCCTTTCTTATTATTCTCCAGTATCGATCTGCGCACGCTGCAGTCGATCGGAGTAGTCCACGTAAATCGCTTTCCATTGCGTGTAGAAATCTATTGCGCCGATGCCGCCTTCGCGGTGCCCGTTACCTGTTGCCTTGGTGCCACCAAACGGTAGATGGACTTCTGCTCCTATCGTCGGAGCGTTGATGTAGGTTATGCCGGTCTGAAGATCACGCATCGCTTTGAATGCGCGGTTCACGTCGCGAGTGTAAACAGCCGACGAAAGTCCGTAGGCCACGCTGTTGGAAATTTCGAGCGCATCTTCGAGACTTTCGGCGGGAATCATGGAGACCACCGGACCGAAAATTTCTTCCTGCGCGATCCGCATGTTTCCGTGTGCATCGCCGAAGATGGTGGGTTCGAAGAAATAGCCATCGCCCAGTCCAGCGGACGTGAGCCGATCCCCCCCAGCGAGCAGCTTCGCACCTTCGCTCTTACCGACATCCACATACTTCCGAGTCGTTTCAATTTGTTGCTGGTTAATCTGCGGACCCATATCGTTCTGCTCGTCGATGCCGGGGCCGACCTTAAGAGCTCGCGCTCGGGCAACGAATTTATCTGCGAACTGGTTGTACACGCCTTTCTGCACGATCACGCGACTTGCCGCTGTGCATCGCTGCCCCGTCGTGCCGAAGCCGCCCCAAAGTGCTCCATCGATAGCGAGATCGACATTGGCGTCATTCAGAACGATGATCGCGTTCTTGCCGCCCATCTCCAGAGAGCATGGCTTGAAGTTGCGCGCGGCAGCCTCACCGACGATCCGTCCAACTTCGCTCGATCCGGTGAAGGAGATCGCGCGGACATGCGGATGATCGAGCATCGGCGCTCCCGCTTCGGGACCGAAGCCATGAACAATGTTCACTACGCCCGGTGGCAATCCTGCATCCATGAGGGCGCGAACAAGATTCACGGTTGAAAGCGGAGTGTCTTCGGCAGCTTTGATGACACAGGTGTTTCCGCAAACAATCGCGGGAAAAATCTTCCACGACGGAATCGCCATCGGGAAATTCCACGGCGCAATCATTCCAACTACACCAAGCGGAACACGCATTGCCATGGCGAATTTATTAGGAAGTTCGGAGGGGACCGTGTGTCCGTCGAGACGACGCCCTTCACCTGCCATATAGAAAGCAGTATCAATGGCTTCCTGCACATCACCGCGTGTCTCTTTGAGGATCTTGCCCATCTCGCGTGTCATGTCGCGCGCATAGTCCTCTTTTCGCTCCTGCAGAATCTGCGCGCAGCGGTAGATGATCTCGCCGCGGCGCGGAGCCGGCGTTAGTCGCCATCGCTCAAAAGCTTTCTTTGCGGCTCCGATAGCGTCGTTGACATCGTCTTGATTGGATCGGGGAAAAATGCCCACGATGTCTTTGGTATTCGCGGGATTCTGATTCTCGAAGGTCCTGCCGGAGCGCGATTCGACCCACTCGCCTCCGATGAGGTTCTTATAGACTTTCGCGGCCATTTAGATAGGAGTTCCTGGAAGACGGTGCAAAACTTCTTATCGTAACAGAAGGGCTGTCGGCATTCGGCAATGGGCTTTCAGCCAGCGAACATTCGGTTCCAGCCAGCGAACATTCGGTTCAAGTTTGAAACGGGTAGCTGGAGGAATCAGCTCTCTGCGGCAAATACCGGAAACCTGGTAAGCAGAGGATTTTGCCCGAACGCCGACTAACCAGCTACTTGCCTCGGCGTTTCCTTTTGCTCTCGGATTCGGCATTCGCCGCCGCTGCTTTTACCGGAGACTCGCCCGGGGCGAGAACGCGCTTCACGATTACGCCCTCCAGCCGGTATTTCTGCTCAGCAATGTTGCCATTTTCGTCGCGCACGTGAATCGTGAACGTCGGCTCTGTACCAAGATTCTCGAACTGCTCTTGTCCTACTGAGACTGGCAGCAGACCGAAGATGTTGCGGTCGCGATAGGCAGTCTCGTAGCGATGCTTTTTCACGTTCCAACTGAAGACGCGGACCTGGTTGAAGTCGAAGGGTATCCCGTCCTTGGGCTCGGTGAGCAGAACGAGATAGTATGGCTCGTCTTTGTTCAACTCGGCGTCGTGGACCGTGGTGAGCGGAAAGAATGAAACGATGCGCTGGCCCTCGGCGTACTGGGCGATCTCAAGCGGTACATCAATATCGATCATGCGGCCCAGAACCCATCCGGTATGTCCTTGAGGCGTACGAACGAGCCACCAGTCTTCCATCGGGACTGAGGGCACTCCGGGCTGAGTTTCCTCAGCGGTTTGCGCTTTAGCCTTCGGAGGCTTTTTTATCGCTGGCGCAGGCTTCGCTGTTGCAGCAGGGGCCACAGCGGGCTGTTCTTTGCCCTTATATTCCGTCTCCTCTTCCTTCGCTGCTTCGTTTGCATCCTGCTTTTCTTCGGACTTCTCAGCGGTTGCTGAAGCTGAAGCCTGCAGCAGAGGAGGGGGCGGCGCAGAGCTGGCGGCTCGCGAAACCGTGGCGCGCCGCAGCAGATCGATCTTCTCACCTTCCTTCAGCAGAAAGAGACGATCCGTGTCGCGCCCGGGCGTGAGGTGCAGACGAAAATCATTTCGCAGCACGCCATGCGCCTGCGCGGGATCATTCTGGTGGTCGCGATTAAGCTGCTGAAATCCGCGGAAGACGTCTTCCCCAACAAGATAGCGGTCCTGCAGCCATCCCTCTTCACCTTTCTCGTTGCGTACGCGCTCCCAACGTTTGCCGTGCTCGAGAACGACAACCTTGTCGCCATTTTTCACGGTTCCTGTTTTGGAATAAACCGGAGCTACGCGATCGCGAAGCGCAGCTTGTGGCGCTGCCGTGACGTAGAGGAGTTCATCCTGCTTGCCGGGACCGTGGCCGCAAGCAGAAAAGAGCAGAGCTGCAGATACGCAGAGAAGAAGGGCGTTTGCGGAGAACTTTGGGGAACTGATTTTCACCGAACAGTCTGGTTCTGGATCAGGAGATTGGGGCAACAAAAATTGTAGCGCCCGATCCGGAAATCTCGAAGGGGCGATGGATCAATCTAGTTAGGTTTCTTCTTGATTTTCGTGATGGTCTCATCGATTGGCTTGCGGCCGGCGTAGCCTTCTTCTACGTCGTGCCAGTGCGTAATCTTCTCTTCGCCCATCTTCCAGCAGAGCAGAATGGTCTTGCCATCCACTACACAAGGGAAATCGAGGAGTCCCATATCGAGATCTTTTACCTGGACGCCAGTAGCGTCGATCTCGGCGACCACGTCCTTGATTCGCTGAACCGTCTTCTCGCGCTCGGCTCGGCGCAGCGCGACTTTGCCGATTTCAACCAGCAGTCCGCCGGAAAGGAATATGCGCTGTGCGAGCTCCTGGAACTCGGCATCAATGGTCTCGATGAGTTTCTTGCCATCAATCGCCTGCTTCAGCAGCGACTTGAGCACAGGAAGCAAGACTTGGGCCTCCTGCAGAGTGAAATGCTTTTGCGCCATGGTGTCAGAACTATTTTAATTGATCGCGAACGTGCCAATCGATTTCGCGATTTCAAATCACGAATGCGAAATCGTGAAACTACATAGACTTCGTCGATGTCGAAGATGTGCTACGTTCCAATCTCCAGCATTCGATCCAGCGCGACTTTGGCCCAATACTTCACATCGTCAGCAACTCGAATGCGATTAACGACATTGCCTTCTACAAGGTTTTCGAGAGCCCATGCCAGGTGCTGGGGAGAAATGCGGAACATTGTGGTGCACAGACAGCCGGAATCATCCAGCGTAATGACTTTCTTCCCCTGCTCGGCAAAGCGTTTGCCCATGCGGTTAACGAGGTGAATTTCTGTTCCTACGGCGAACATCGTGCCGCTTGGGGCCTCTTCAATGATCTTGATCAGCCGTTCAGTTGAGCCGAGTTGGTCGGCTTTTTGGCAGACTTCCCACCGGCACTCTGGGTGGACGATCACTTGAATGCCGGGATATCTCGCTCGAACTTTGTCCACATGTTCGGGGAGGAAGCGCTGGTGAACCGAGCAGTGTCCCTTCCAGAGAATCACTTTGGCAGATCGCAGACGCTCCGGTGTGACTCCGCCATTCAGCATGTACGGATCCCAAACCACCATCTCCGCGAGCGGGATTCCCATCGCATAAGCCGTGTTCCGGCCCAGGTGTTGATCGGGTAAGAACAGGATTTTGGGAACCTTCTTGTAGGCCCAGCGGAAAGCATTCCCAGCATTTGACGACGTGCAAACCAGCCCACCGCGCTCGCCGACAAAGGCTTTGATCGCTGCGGTGGAGTTCATATATGTAAGAGGAATAAGCCCATTTTCGACCGCCCCGAGCCGCTCAAGCTGCTCCCAACAGTCTTCCACCTGGCCGATCTCCGCCATGTCGGCCATCGAGCAGCCGGCGTTCAGATCTGGCAGGATCACCTGCTGCTCGCGACGCGCCAGAATATCGGCACTTTCCGCCATGAAATGCACACCGCAAAACACGATGTACCGACCATCCGTTTGCGCCGAGAGCTTAGAAAGCTTGTAGGAATCGCCGGTGTAATCGGCGAAGCGGATCACTTCATCCCGTTGATAGTGATGGCCTAAGATGACGCAATCGCCCCCCAGCTCGCGCCGGGCAGCAGCAATGCGCTCATCCATCGTGTGATCAGGAAGGAGTAAGTAGTTCTCGAGCGAACAGGAAACCTGTGCAGTAGCAGTCGTCACGTCTATTTTCCGCCTTCAGTCTCGACACAACTGCCGGGCTCTAGCTCGGTTCGGCTGCTCGAAACGGGGATGTTGAAAGCAATCCGCCGGCTCCAGTAGGTCCACTACGCTGGTTCGCGCCCGACCTACGGGGATGTTGAAGCCGACATCTATTCGATGTCCCAGCCGCCCAAAAGTCGCCAAACCGCTGGCATTTTCAGGCGCTTAGACTCACCTAGTGTCGCATTTCTGAGGCTCTGGATGCAAACGCTGTTGTGCCCGCTGCAATCCACCTGAAATTCCCTGGGCAGGGAATGTTGCAGGGAAAAAATTCCCGCAAAGAAATTTTTCCTCGTCAGACCCGCATGGACACAGGCGATTCGCATTTAACCAGGGAATCTGCAGGGAAATAGCAGGGAATCCCAAAATCCGGACCCTCACTGGGGGTGCACCTTTTTCTGGCAGATTCTGTGTGGCGGGTTATGTAGGATGAATGGTGCCGGACTCCGTGGCCTTTCCCGTGCCTCCGTGACCGGAGCCTGCCCTGAGCGTAGTCGAAGGGTCATCGCCTCTCCCATATGCCCAAGCGCGAGCCCAAACTGACCTTCTTTCTAGGCAAAGGCGGAGTAGGCAAAACCACGGTCAGCACTGCCTACGCCCTTCATGCCAGCTCCAAAGCCGGCAAAGCGGTAGTTCTGATCTCCACCGACCCAGCCCACTCCCTCGCCGATGTCCTCGACCTGAAGCTCAAATCCGG
>CAYNPS010000074.1:0-17219 GCA_964399125.1 uncultured Terriglobales bacterium | reverse complement strand
AAATCGAAGAGAATTTCTTCCTGCGCGTGCAACGCCATCTGCCATGTCTGCGGATCAGCTCCATGCAACTGCGGCGCCACGATCCAACAGAGGACAAGTGCAGCAAGTGCGGAACATCGCCATGTAAGTGCGCGAACTCAGGTCTGATCCAGTAATCACAAGCCCATCTGACGCCTGGCGGAGGGCAGATGCGCGATGATGCTGAAAGTGCTCGAAGCAGCCAAGAAGGCCGCACCCCATCTCGGAGGACCCCCACACCCGGCGCTGGTGCCGAAACAAGGCATGACCAGAGTAACTGGAATACCGCGCCACAGCGTTGACCGCGGAGTCGGCATGCACTTACCGTGAAAATGAGCAGTGTTTGCTGATCGCCAAGTTAGGACTGGCGACCTCTCGCGGCAGGCGTTGAACCGGATGACGCATCGGCGCAAGCAACCAATCTGACTCATTGGAAATATGAACTTACAGTCCCTCATGTCCGCATCATCGCCGCGCCGATGTTTTTCGCGCCGGAGCACCACCCTATGAAACGAATTTGCTGGTCTGTCGCAATCTTGTTGGCCTGTGTCTCTGCCGCGCGGTGCGACTCGCATCCCGTAAAGGTGCACGTTCACGTGATTCTGGTGGACTCCGAACTGAACCAGAAACCAGTGCCATTCCTGAACGTGACGTTGAAAGGCGCCGCAACCTCCTCGGACGTGAAGACGCGACTGGACGGCGCCGCCGAAACCACTCTTTCGCCTGGCATCTACACAGTCAGCACTTCCAAGCCGGTCGACTTCGACGGCAAGCGCTATTCCTGGTCGCTGCGCGTGACGATCACAGGCACCGAGAAAACTATCGATCTGACCAACGAGAACGCCAAGGCAGAGGACAACGCCGCTGCGGCTCCGCCGCGCTCCTCGGGCGCATCGGGCGGCGACCTGACCGAACAGTTCAAGAAACTGAAGAACACGGTCGTAACTGTGATCAGCGAGTCCGGCCACGGCACGGGCTTCTTTGTGGATGGAAAGGGCCTGATCCTGACCAACCAGCATGTGGTGGCGCAATCGCAGTATCTGGTTGTGCAATTTGACCGCGAGCACAAGATCGCCGCTCGGCTGATCGCCTCGGATGCGCAGAAGGATGTGGCTCTGCTCTGGGCTAACATGAGCGCACTGCCCGGTGCCACGCCGGCCGTGCTGGCCCGTTCCAGCGGTGGCTACGTATCCGTGCAGGAAGGCGAGCGCGTATTCACGATAGGCAGCCCACTTAGCCTCGACAAGATCATCACCAGCGGCATCGTCAGCAAAGTGGACGCGCACACCATCATGTCGGACATCAACATCAACCCTGGAAATTCTGGCGGGCCGCTCTTCAACAATACCGGCCATGTGATCGGGTTGACGACTTTCGGCACTAGCGCGGAAACAGGCCCGGGCGTTGCCGGTGTGGTACGGATTGAGGAAGCGCGGGCGCTGCTCGAGGAGAATCGCGGCAAGGCCACGGGCACTCCCCCGTCGGCCGCGCTCCTTCCCGTCGAACCGCTGACGCCGTATCCGGTGGAAGGCTTGAAGCAAGCCCTACAGGGAGACAAATTCGATGCCCGGCCGTATTACCTTAACGCCGGAGATTTCGAAATCGCACTCTCCACCCCCCTTTCGATTACCGCGAGAAAGAAGAAAATCGCCTGCGCGCCGAACGCACCCAAAAAAAGCGCAATCGCAGGGATACTAACCGTCCGGACGCAACGCAGCAGGACGCCGACCGCGAGGACTCCCCGCGCGACTGGGAGTCCGAAACCGGCAGCCAGCGGGCCGTTTTTGGCATCTATGTTGTGCCCAAGGTCAGGGAAGGGTTCGGCTCCGCTTTTTCCCGCAGCCTGCGCAATGGCTATGGCGCAGCCAACCTCAAGTTCAGGACCGATTTCCAGAGCATGAAACTCTTCTGCGGAGAGAAAGAAGTCCAGCCGATTTATCCGGGAAGAATTCCCCTCACGGTCAACGTCCGCAATGCGTCCGTGAAACTGGAAGATTCTACCTATAAGGGAGCCTACTTCTATCCCCCGGACGCCATAAATCCCCAATGCGGCACGGTCAAGATTGCCATTTATTCATCGAAGAGCGCAGAGCCTGTCGTCAAAATTCTCGATGGAAACACCGCAGCTCGCATCTGGGCCGATTTCGACGCCTTTCGCCGCGCCGACGCAAAGCGCATTCCACTGGGAAGTGACCGCGGCCCGGGCAAACCGGAAAATGATTGAAGGTAGTTATAGGATCATTCCAAAAGCAAACCAAACTAATTAGATTGTCACCGCTGGTCATTGCCGAAAAGAATTATCCGCTACACCAATAGATCGCGTAGGCTCACCTCTCGCGGATCATCGAAGCAGCCGCAAAGGCCACGCGGTCAAAAAAGGTGGTCGCCCCCCCGTTGAAACAGCCCACCCTTATGGATCATGCCCAGGTAGTCGCGATCACAATCGTCACCGTTTGGGGTTTTGCTCTCCGCAATCTGCATCGTCCGTGGGTGCATCGAACTTACATGGGCAAGTTAGAGCGCGGGAACTGAATATCAGCATCGAGAACATCGTGCGGATCGCCCACGCCCTGAAAGTCTCACCTGGCAAGCTGCTACATACGGTCAAATACCTGCGATCACGAGAGGTGCGTCGTGAGCGAATCGGATCTCGAATCCGTCTACAAAGATATTCACTCTCATCCCGAGCTATCCATGCAGGAGAGCCGGACTGCGGCCATTGCAGCCGATCGCCTACGTGCTTCTGGTTATGATGTGACGACTGGCGTAGGGAACACAGGAGTAGTCGGCGTATTGCGGAACGGCGATGGCCCCAACGTGATGCTGCGGGCTGATATGGACGCATTGCCGGTTCGCGAAGAAACAGGCTTGCCGTATGCCAGCAAGTCGCCAGTGATGCACGCCTGCGGACATGACATGCATGTGACTTGGCTCATAGGTGCGACGAGTTGGTTCTCGGAAAAGCGCGACGCCTGGCGCGGCACGCTGATGCCTGTGTTCCAGCCAGCAGAAGAAACGGGCCAGGGTGCTCAGGCGATGATTGACGGCGGACTTTTCAAGCGTTTCCCGAAACCCGATGTGATACTTGGACAGCACGTCATGGTCGGATCATCAGGTGTAATTATGTACCGATCTGGCGTGGTCACCTCTGCTGGAGATAGCCTGCAAATCCGCATGTTTGGGCGAGGCGCACACGGATCGATGCCTCAATCAAGCATTGACCCTGTCGTGATGGCCGCTGCAACTGTGCTTCGCCTGCAAACAATAGTTTCCCGTGAAATTGCTCCAACTGATGCTGCGGTCGTAACAGTCGGATCGCTTCAGGCAGGCACGAAGGAGAACGTGATCCCAGGCGAAGCACTCATCAAGCTGAACGTGCGCACCTTCGATGAAGATGTCCGCAAGCGTGTACTCGCTGCGATTGAGCGCATAGCCAACGCGGAAGCCGAAGCCTCGAATGCACCCAACAAACCAGAGATCACGCCGCTAGACCGCTATCAGCTTGTGAAGAATGATCCACAAGCGACGAAGCGTGTGGTCGAGGCGTTCAAAAAACAGTTCCCGGCTGATCACGTTGAGGAAACTCAGCCTACCACTGCCAGCGAAGACTTTGGCTCATTCGGAACGGAATGGCACGTGCCGTCTGTCTTCTGGTTTGTGGGCGGCACCGATCCTGCTCTATACGCCCAGGCAAAAAGCGCCGGAACAATCGCTGACATTCCGACCAATCACAACCCGCGCTTCGCACCCGTGATCCATCCAACTTTGGAGACCGGCGTAGAGACGTTGACCGTCGCGGCAGGCGCCTGGCTCGCAGCATGAGCCACGATAATGTCGTAAGTACATTTCTGGTGGCCTTTGACCTGAGCGGAACATTCGTCTTCGCCCTTAGCGGCGCAACGGCAGCAATCAAGCACAGACTCGATGCATTCGGAGTGATGGTTCTCTGCTTTGCTGCTGCCACATCGGGCGGAATTACACGCGACGTACTCATCGGCTCCGTTCCGCCCGCGGCGATCAATGATTGGCGTTATTTGGCTGTTTCGATTTTCGCCGGATCGATCGTGTTCTTCTGGTATCCACTGATAGATAGACTGAGAAGCCCCGTGCTCCTGTTCGATGCAGCCGGGCTTGGACTATTTTGCGTAGCTGGTGCGGACAAAGCACTCGTTTTTCACGCACGACCCGTCGCGGCGATCTTGCTCGGCATGATGACAGGGATTGGCGGCGGAATCGTTCGCGATTTGCTCGTCATGGAAGTGCCCTCGGTATTGCGCACCGAGCTTTACGCAATCGCCGCGCTGCTGGGCGCCGCCGTGCTAGTAGCTGGACGCATGCTAGGAATGCCATCTCATGTGGCGGCGCCAATTGGGGCGGTGATTTGTATCGCGCTTCGTCTTGCGGCAATGCGCTACGGCTGGCACTTGCCTTCTCGCTGAGCAGCACACGCAAAAGCACAGCAGCTTAAATGAGTGCTCGCGCCGTGCCACTGTCGGCGCTAGCCTTAGGCCCTAGATGGACTGCTTGGGGATCACATTTTCACTTCGATCGGGATGGGGGCATTCTGCGCACGAAAGCAGAGGGTGTAGTCAATTACGAGGAACTCTATGATCACCAGGTCGAACAACTGTAAGCTTTGGGCCTTAGCTGGCCCGAGATCGTCGATGCACAAACCGCTTCCTTCCAATTTACCGATGGTGAGGTTCTGAGCCCGATGTGGCTGCTACGCAGCTTGGGAGAGAAAAGCACCTGCGAAATGTGCGGGACATCTCCATGTAGGTGCGCTAACTCAGATCTGATCCACTAGTCACAATATCACGCGCATCTGCCGCATTTCGCGCTGGGCAGATGTGAGAGGAGGACCTGCTGAAAGCGAATCGCAGCAGCCGAAAGGGCCACGGCCTGAAAAAAAGGTGGTTGGCCCCCAGAAGCAGAGATCACGTGCAGCATGTGTGGAACATCACCATGCACGTGCGCTAACTCAGGTCTGATCCAGCAATGAAAGCGCATCTGCCGCTTTTGCCGTGGGCGGATGCGCGATGATGCTGAAAACGATCCAAGCAGCCGAAAAGGCGACGCGGTCAAAAAAGGTGGTCGTCAAGAAAATGGTGCTTGGCGATTACCTCCATTTTGACCGCGTGCGTATAAGTCTGATCACGGCTCTCCAGGCATGGCGACATCTCCTGTGCGTCTTTGATCTGCATCCATGATATTTATTTAATTCACCTAGACCATGAAGATATTGCTGGCATTCTTCGCACTGTGTTCCTCACTGATTGTCGCAGATGATCTCCAGACCCTACTCAGCCGGATGGCGGCAGCCCATGATGGCAAAGTCGGACTGTTCGCCAAGAACTTGAAAACTGGCGCGACCGTCGCGATCAATGCAGACGCGGAGGTACAGACCGCATCGGTCATCAAGTTGCCGATTATGGTCGAAACTTTTTACCAGGTGAAAAATAGTAAGCATCGCCTCAATGAGCACCTGACGCTGACGAAGGAAAACCAGGTCCCTGGCTCCGGAGTTTTGACTCTGATGCAGCCGGGCTTGCAACCAACACTGCTCGATGCCGTCACCTTGATGATCGATATAAGCGACAACACCGCGACGAACCTGGTGCTGGATGACATTGGCATAGCAGCGGTCAACTCACGCATTGAAGCGATGGCCTTGAGTAAAACACACCTGTTTCGGAAGGTGTTCTTGCCGAACAGCGCGCCTGTTGCGGACCAGGATCGAAGGTTCGGTTTAGGACGAACCACCCCGCGCGAAATGGCCGCCATCATGGAGAGCATCTGGCGTTGCGATTTAGGTGACAAAAGCTTGTGCTCGCGAATGCTTTCCATTCTGCACAATCAGTTCTACCGCGAATCGATCCCGCGCTACCTAGAATCCATCGATTCTGCCGAAGGCGAATCAAAGATCGCAAACAAGAGCGGCGCGGATGATGGCGTTCGCAACGACGTGGGACTGATCGAGACAACTGGTGGCCCCATCATTATTTCAGTGTTCACCTGGGACAATAAGGACAATAGCTGGAGTGCAGACAACAAAGCTGAATTGCTGATCGCTCACATGGCCAAAACGGTCGTGGATGCTTGGCAGCCGGTGGCGGGCTCTCCTGCAATGGCTCACTAATTACACGCTCTGCGACTTTTCAAGCATCGGGTTGTTCATGGCTACATTTAACTTGCGATCACATTTCCGTCATCTGATTTTGCCAACACCTAAGAATTCACGAACGAGCTGCAACGGCCAAAATCGGTATTGGCCATGGCCTTTGCTCATCTGAGCCCAGCCTCCGCCTGTGGGAAAGATGTGGAAATCATGACGAGCTCGGAACGTACTGATCGGCTGGACGAAGAATTTTGGCTGTCGCTGGCATGAGTCTGCGTGGTATGTGAGCGGGACTCGGGCTCGAAAAGCCCTGTGTTGATGCGGTCTAAATGCATTCGAAACCGTGGACCACGCGTCGAGTTCACGTTGGATGCGCACCAAAGTTGTGCTTATAGGTCCGATCACAACTTTCCTCTCTAAAAACTCCGACCGACCTTTGTATAATCCCGCAACTTCGAACCGGGGAGGGTGCATTGCAACACAGGCTCAGTTTAGGTCTATTCCTTTTAATCGTTTCAAGCCTCGCTTTTTCCCAAACAGCAACCACGAGTCTTCGAGGCACCGTTAAGGACAAACAGGGTGCCGTGGTCCGAGATGCCACCATTGTTCTAGAGAACCAGCAACAGGGATTTAATCGTAGTGCGACAAGTGATGAACAAGGCCTCTTTACGCTCGTGCAATTACCTCCGGGTGAATACATTTTGAAGGTCTCGAGTTCCGGGTTCGCTGCCTACACAACGAAACTCACGCTCATCGTGAATACTCCGGCTACGGTCAATCCAATTCTTGACGTGGCGACGACCGCGACGGAAGTCGAAGTGACTTCTGAGGTTGCGGCAATCAACACGCAGGACGCTAGCGTAGGCAATGCTGTTACCCGCACACAATTGGAATCGCTGCCGTTCGAGGGACGCGATCCAGTGGGTATCCTCAGCTTGCAGCCCGGTGTTACGTTCGTCGGCAACAACATCGATACAAACCAGGATCCCCGGCAGGGAGCTGTCAACGGTGCGCGTGGTGATCAGACGAATGTGATTCTCGACGGCGTTGACAATAACGATGAGGCCGGATTTGGCGAGCCTTTCCAAGGTGCGCTGCGCACTCCGCTCGACGCGATCGAAGAGCTGCGCGTAACTACAAGCAATTCAAACGCGGACTCCGGGCGATCTTCCGGAGCCCAAGTCATTGAAATGACTCGCAGTGGAAGCAATACTTTCCATGGATCGCTGTACGAGTACAACCGCGGTTTGGTTCGCGAGGCAAATGATTGGTTCGTGAAGAACTCCGAGCTGCAGAGCGGAGATCCCAATGTTCCCGGGAAACTCGTTCGCAACACTTTTGGCGCACGCTTCGGAGGGCCGATCTGGAAGGATCGCGTTTTCTTCTTTGCTAATTACGAAGGGCAAAGGACGCGGCAGTCGGTACCTGTAACTCGTACCGTTCCGACAATGTCGTTGAGGCAGGGCACTGTGCAGTACTTGAGCGGCGGCAATGTCATCACACTGACGCCTGCTCAACTCGCGAGCATGGACACCAATTGCGGAGCGAATTGCCCTTGGGGAGGCGGAGCGAACCCGAACATCTTGCAAACGTGGCAAGCATATCCAACTCCGAACAATTTCTCCGTTGGCGACGGCTTGAATACAGCCGGTTACACCTTTGCTGCACCTGCTCCGGCGAAGATTGATGTTTACCTGGTCAGGATCGATGCGAACCTGGACAAGATGGGAAAGCATCGTCTCTTCTTCAAACCACAGATGCAGAACATTCACCAAGTGCCGGGTGTTTCTGCGGATGTGGAACAATTTCCCGGCCAGCCAGCTTCCGTTGTGGAGACCGATAACGGCAAGGGATTCGCTTTGGGCTATACGGGAAGCTGGAGAAATAATCTCGTCAATAACTTCCGTTTTGGATACACGCGGCAAGGCATCGGCAATTCCGGAACTCAAACGCAGAGCTACAACCAGTTCCGTGGGATCGACCAGCCTTACGCACAGACAGCGACCAGTTGGACGCACTTGCCGGTCAAGAACTTCAGCGACGATTTGAACTGGGTGAAGGGAAATCACACTCTGCAGTTTGGCGGCAACATCCGGCTGCTGAACACGTATCTGTCGAACAATACGAACGCGTTTCTTGGCGCATACACCAACGTTTCCTGGCTGGCGAACTCCGGAATTGCCGGGCAGGGTGGCAGTCTGGATCCCGGAGCCTTCGGTTTACCTCCTGTTGATCCTGGATTCGCCAATAACTACGACACTGCAGTGGTGAACCTGACCGGAATCTTGTCTGAAGGTTATTCGGACTACAACCGGGACAAAGCTGGAGCTGTCCTTCCGAATGGCACGCCAGCTGTCCGGCATTTTGTCGGACATGAGTGGGAGGGTTATGCGCAGGACTCTTGGCGCATGAAGCAGAACCTGACAGTCACGGCTGGCATTCGCTACACCTATCTAGCGACTCCGTACGAGGCCACCGGGACGCAGGTGGTGCCCTCCATCAACATGCACGACTGGTTTATGGGACGCGCGGCCGCGATGCAGCAGGGACAAGCGTACGAGCCGAGTGTCTCTTATATTCTGGGCGGTGCGGCCAATAACGCCAAGCCTTACTGGGATGCTCAAAAAGCCAACTTCGCCCCTCGGTTTGCATTGGCCTGGTCACCCGCCGGGGAGAACTCCATCGGAAAAGCCGTATTTGGCGGAGCCGGAAAGAGTTCTATACGGCTCGGATATGGTATGTACTACGACCATTTCGGCGAGGCGTTGGTCAACAACTTCAATACCTCAGGTTCGTTTGGGCTCTCCACACAGCTTGGCAATCCGGCCGGTTTGCTCACGCCGGATACGGCTCCTCGTTATACCGGATTGCATGACATTCCGCAGTCGATCATTCTTCCCCCACCCAGCGGCGGGTTCCCTTACACTCCCCCGTCCACTCTGGACACAGGCGGCTTTGAAATCACGTACGGTCTGGACGATAAGCTGAAAACGCCATACGCCCACGTCTTCAATCTCGGATGGCAGCGCGAGTTGCCGAAACAATTTGTATTCGAGGCAGACTACATCGGGCGCCTCGGCCGGCACTTAATCCAGGAAATCGACTATGCGCAACCACTCGATCTGCGAGACTCGCAGTCGGGTATGGACTATTACTCAGCTGCGGCGATGTTTGCCAAAGCGTTCAATGCCGGAACACCAGTCCAGAACATGGCTCCTATTCCTTTCTGGCAAAACATGTTTCCGGCAGCGGCTGGAGCATTGAATAGTCAGGTCGGTGGATGCGCACCGGGAGCCAAAACTTTCAACGGCCCTGCGACTTCAACCCAAGTGATGTATGACGTGTATGCCTGTAACGTCGGAAATGAAACAACAGCGTTGTACTATGCCGACGTCCTTGGGCCTCAGGTGGGTCTGCCGTATTCAAAGCTCGGGCAATACGCGTTCTACAATCCCCAGTTCTCGTCGCTGTATGTGCAGTCTTCAATCGGAAACAGCAGTTACAATGCGGCGCAACTGATGCTGCGGCGCCAGACGGGCGCACTGCAGTTCCAGTTCAACTACACGCTCTCCAGGTCGGAGGATATGGGCTCCAACCCTGAGCGCTTCACGGAGTTGAATAACAGTTTCGGATACTCGAGCCAGATCATCAATGCCTGGCAGCCCAAGCAGCTTTATGCTCCGTCTGACTGGGACGCGCGCCATCAAATCAACGTGAACTGGGTCTACCAGATGCCGTTCGGCAACGGGAAGCATTTTGGCAGTCACGCCGGACACTTGCTGGATGCAGTGATCGGTAACTGGCAATTCTCGGGATTGTGGCGATGGACCAGCGGGTATCCATTCTCTGTCCAACCTGGATTGGGATACTGGGCCACAAACTGGCA
Source organism: uncultured Terriglobales bacterium (assembly GCA_964399125.1). Lineage (GTDB taxonomy): Bacteria > Acidobacteriota > Terriglobia > Terriglobales > Acidobacteriaceae > Gp1-AA112. Next base: position 7,197 of record CAYNPS010000074.1, on the reverse strand, counting down.
GCTTACTTCCTTGGCCGTGTTGGATGGGACGAAGCCTAAGACAGGAACGTACGTGATCAATGGAGTTCCCAATGTTTTCGCGGATCCCTCGTCGGCGGTGAGCCAGTATCGTTTCGCCTATCCCGGCGAATCGGGACAGAGGAATACGCTGCGTGGCCCCGGGACCTTCAATCTGGATGCGTCTATTTCGAAGGCCATCAAGATCGACGAACGCCAGGCCGTGAATCTGGCTGTGGAGGCGTTCAATCTCACTAACACCGTGCGGTTTGATGCTGGTACTTTGCAGCAAGGGTCCAACATCGATCTCGCCAACAGTTCACAGTTCGGCAACTTCAGTACCACACTCTCGCAACCGCGAGTACTGCAGTTCTCGGCGAGATACTCGTTCTAAGTCGAATAGACCCAAAATAAAAACGGCCGGGCGATTTGCTCGGCCGTTCTTTTTTCGTCCAGCGGAATTTCTATTTCACGGCAGAACTGGCAACGGATTGGGTAGGACAGTACTTCTCCAGCCAATTCAACTCTTCCCGCACCTTGATTCTCCCGTGCCATGGATTTTCGGCTAAGCCGTGCCCCTCGTCCGGGAACACCAGCAACGTGTGCGGGACATTCAGGTTTTGGAGCGCACGTTCCAGTAAATACTGTTCGCCGATGTAAACGCGAATGTCGACCGACCCACCTACGATGTGAGTCGGCGTCTTCACCTTATTGATCTGGAAAATTGCTGCTTCCGAGTTGTAGTTTTTTACCGCTTCCCAGGGCGTGCCACCCAGATACCACGCGTCGTCAAAACTGAGGTCGTCATTTCCCCAATTTGCAACGTGCTCGACGGCTCCCGCGCCGGTCACGGCCGCTTTGAATCGCGTGGTCTGGGTTATCAGCCAATTGGTCATATAACCGCCGTAGCTATACCCGCCCACCGTCAGGTGATTGGGATCCGCGATGCCATCCTTGACGAGCGCATCGAGGCCTTCGAGTATGTCCTTGCCGGGACGGGACACAATTTCTGGTGCGATCTGCAGTTCGAATTTGTCGCCGTAGCCGGTGGAGCCTCGATAATTGGGCCGGAACACCAACCACCCACGCGTCGCCGCCAGCACAGCCCAGTCGTACCAATCCGCGTGAAAGGAATCTCCGTCCGCGTCTTCCGGCCCGCCGTGGATCAGGGTGAATGTCGGCAGATTCTTTGCACCAAACTTGCCAGGCGGATAGATCAGGACACCTTCCACTGTGGTTCCATCATCAGCTTTCCACTGATAAGCGCGTCCCTGAGGAAGATCGCGCTCGGCAAATTGTTTATTGAATGACGTAATCGGGCGCGCATGCGGAACATCGGAGAGACTATCCGCGACGTAAACTTCGCCCGGCTTGCCCCATGCGGAGTAAACGAACGCCACCCGAGGAGACTGCTCTGCAAGAGAGACTTTCTCGTAGGTGCCAGCCCATCCAGCCGCCGGCTTCAATGGACCTATCCCGGATTTGGTACTGTACAGCTGCTGTTCAAGTCCCAACTCACCTGTGAGCACGACCGTACCATCGCTCGCAATTTCGAACCGCGAGAGCGAACCTGCAAAATCTCTAGCCCAAGTTTGCGTCTTACCACTTGCCACGTCCACAGCGTAGACACGATTTTGGATACGCTCATATTTGCCATCGACCCCTCCGGTATCCGAGGCGAAGAATACTTGCCTGTCGTTCGCACTCCAGTGGAGGTTTCCTTCGAGAGCTTCGTTGTGAGTTAACTGCCGTGGCTGGCCGCCCGCCGAGTCCAATAGAAACACTTCGCTATCCTTTACACCCTCTTCACGACGATGTGGCGGGAACGTTATAAACGCCAAGATCTTTCCGTCGTGCGACAGAACGAGGTCATCTACGCCCAGAGCTACGTGCGCAAGGATGGTGGTACCGGGAGTCTCGGCCGTCTCCTTATCTTTGCTCTCATCCTTTTTTTCTTTTTTATCCGTGGACGGGCTCTCTGCCTCATCTTCCTTATAGGAAGTCACGCCTTCGGCCCGTTTCACGGCGTCTGCGACTGCGATGCGCGCAATTACGTCGCCACGATCGGCTTCGCGATACCGCAGCACGTCTTTCCACTCCTTTTTGTAGGCATCCCGCCGGGCATTGCTCCACGGTTCACGAGTAGAGAAGAAAACAGACTTGGAGTCCTCGGACCAGGCGAAACTGTGAACGGACTCTTCGCCGCGAGTAACCGGAATTGCCTCACCCCCGTTCACCGAGATGGCATAGAGGTGCGTGACAGCTTTCGCTTTTTCCTCCGACCGCTCATCATCTTTCGTCCAGGGAAGTTTTCTATCCGAGAGGAAAGCAATCCAGCGGCCATCGGGGGACCATTTCGCTTTTGAGTTATCGCCCGAATTGGCAAGCAGGATCGGAGCGTCGCCTATCCGAATAAGCCAGAGATCATCGCGGAAGCGTTCCTGCGCCCAATCGGCTCGACTGGTTCCAACCACGACGGCGTCTCCACGGGGCGACAACTTCACGTCCGTGATCTCGACGTAGTTGAAAAATTCGTCGAGAGTTAGTTTCTGTTTAGTCTGGCTAGAAGCGTACGAACACAATAACGCGAAAAATCCCACCAAAAGCCACCGGTTGGCGACTCCCATTAGTCCTCCTACAGAAGTGTTGCCGGAAGATCCCCGGCTAAGACGGTTCCGAAATAATAGCGGATTTGCTTAAAATGGCGATTGCAAAGGCGCGTACAGGGTATAAACCTGCACGCAAGCTCGCCTGTCCGAGCAGGTGCGGCCGCAGGTGACTTTTGACTAAATGTTAGCGAGCGTACTTCTTCAAGATCGTCCTCAACTGATCATGTGGCAGAGCTACCACTGTGTGCCCATCGATACCAGTCATGCTCTTGGCGCCAGTCATGGCGTTCACAATCGACTCTTCGGTAGCCTCGACAGTGGCGGTGAACAAAGGTGTGATCCGCTCGTTGGAAACTGCTTCGACTTTATTTGGGCCGGGCTCCTTGTCGGCACCTGCATTGGCCGTCGAGAACGCAATGAAGATGTCGCCTGAGCCATTCCCCGACACGGAGCCGGTGCGAGCCAAACCCATCGTCGCCCGGCGGGCCAATCGCTTTAACTGGTGCGGCAACAACGGTGCATCGGTCGCGATCACGATAATGATAGAGCCAACTTCTCCACGCGATTCGCCGCCTGGGAGATCTTTGCTCGCATACGGAACGTTGTCTGGGATCTCCTTGCCTACCGGCACGCCGGCGATCGCCAATTGCGATCGCCTTCCGCAATTGCATTGAACGAGCACGCCAACTGTATATCCGCCATCTTCCTTCGGTATGACGCGAGAAGCAGTTCCAATCCCTCCTTTGAATCCGTAACAAATCATGCCAGTGCCGCCGCCGACATTTCCCTCACGAACCGCACCGCTTTGTGCTCTATCAAGTGCCTGAAAGACGTGCTCCGGTTTGACGTGGAATCCGTCAAGATCGTTGAGCCAGCCGTCCCACGTTTCCGCTACAACAGGCAGCGACCACGGTTGTTTCAACCGCTTGTGCTGAACACTCCAGGCAATCACGGCATCGCGCACCACTCCGACACTGTGGGTATTGGTAATCGCAATGGGAGATTCCAGAAAGCCTGACTCCTCAACCCATGTTGTGCCAGTCATCTCGCCGTTGCCATTTTGACTAAACCAGGCAGCATAGACTTGCTCCGAATCTGATTTGCCGCGCGGCAAGATCACCGTTACGCCAGTGCGGACAGGTCCCACGCCAACTCGTAGAGGCCCATCGCCCGAGACAAGAGTGGTGTGTCCAACCTCGACACCTTTCACGTCCGTGATGGCGTAGAAGGACCCGGGTGTGCCGTCAAACGGAACCCCCAAGTCCCGAGCACGGTCGTGACGCGCCGTTTGGACCTGGGCCGTGACACTAATTGCGGCAATCGAGGCAAAGATCGCAATGCCACACAGGAGGCTCCGCGAAACGATTCTCATCGACGCCCTCTCTTGGGCATTGAGTATGACAGGAGATCGCGGATTGGGTCAGGGAATTTAGAGTGGCTCACGGCGTCATAGCGACCCTTCTCAAGATTGGAGATATGATCCAGTGCTCATCCAAGCAGCCGCAAAGGCCACGTCCTCGAAAAAGGTGGTCGGCGTTATTGACAGCTACTAATAAAACACCCCCTCCGACCTGCTAACCCATTCTGTTGCGCATCCAGCGCCCTGATCTTGCAACTTCCAAGACTACTCTGGCCATCTCACATCAGGTTTGTTGCTCTGAGGGTCGGCAATGGGCTCGTCACGATTAGTTTGGTACTTCTTAACTGGACTGCTGGCAATTTCGGCTCCGACTCTCTCGTCACAGAAGATGCCCCACCCAAACACACTTGCGCGAGAATCGGCTTCAGAGGAAGTGGGAAACGAAGAGTACAGAGCGCCCAATCAGGCGGACCAGCGAAGCGAGTTTTTGCGGAGCGTACGAAGCCTATTGCCGGGACAGGACGCTTCGACTCTGCGTCTGAAAGCGTTCGCACAACGCGGTCAACTGGCACGAACGTCTTCGCACCGGAAACAACAGGCCAAACTTGATTTCAACGCCAATGCATGGCAGTCGATTGGTCCCAGTCCGCTGGTCAGCGGTACAGAAAATTTCTCCGGGCGAGTACCGGCGATCGCTGTCGACCCGACAAATGCCAATAATCTATTCATTGGTACCGCAGATGGTGGTGTCTGGCAGAGCACCGATGGCGGCACTACATGGAAAGCACTCACTGACAACGAGCCGTCACTGGCGATCGGCGCTTTGGCCATCGATCCGACGAATCCGAACGTAATTTATGCGGGAACGGGAGAGCCTTTCCCTGCGAGTCAATTCACCTATTCGGCGGGTCTGCTGAAAACAACCGATGGAGGTGCGACGTGGATCGACATCCAACAACCATTCCTGTCTACTGGTCCTGCAACCCCATATTCAATCAGCCAGATCGCGATTGATCCTCACAACCCCCGGATAATATTGGCCGCATCGCCAAATGGCGCCTTGTTCCGTTCTACTGATGCGGGCGCAACCTGGAGTATATCGGCGCAAGGGGAGTTTGATGCCGTCGCCTTCGATGCCAATCAGCAAGGGGCCGCTTACGTGGGGGTGATTGCATGGCAGAACGGCAATCCGCAAGTATGGCACTCCGCAGATTCAGGTGCGACTTGGAGCCAGGTCAACGTCGATGCAAGTGTTGGCAGCAGAATTGTGATGGCAATCGCGTCAGACTCCACATTGTATGTGGCTGTGGCTTTCGACAGCGCGCGATTGTATAAGAGCACCGATGGAGGCCAGACCTTCCTGAGGCTCAACAACACTATTGCTGGCACGAATTCGCAGAACCTTTGCCCCGATCAATGCAGCTATAACTTCGCAATCGCAGTTTCTCCGAAGAACCCAAACGAGATTTGGTTTGGCGGCCTGTGGCTGAACCGCTCGCTCGATGGTGGGCAGACTTGGGAGGAACTCTATGGAAACTATCATACCGATCAGCACGCAATCGCTTTCTCAAGCGCAGGCGATAGGGTTTATGCGGGCAATGATGGCGGCATCTATGAGTCTACGACTCCTGAAGCATCGGCCGACACCGCCCTGGTTAATCTGAATAATGGGCTTGCAACTCTGCAGTTCTACTCGGGTATTTCGATGTCCCCTGGAGATGTTGCAAGCGGCCTCGGTGGTATGCAGGACAACGGCACAGCAGCATATAGTGGTTCCCCGAGTTGGGCCGCGGTTTGGGGAGGAGATGGCGTCAACACTGCCATTGATCCGACAAATCCGAGCATCCTATACACGACTTCTCAAAATGGCAATATTTACCGCTCCAGCGCGGGCGCCAACACTTCTGATTTCAGCACCTTCATGAAGGGACTGCCGGCGAACTCGGGCCCTTTCAACACCTCGCTGGCAATCGACAACAGCGATCCGAACAGGTTGTACACCTACACTAATGGCCAGTTTTATCGCACAGTTGACGGTAGCGGCAACTGGCAACTCTCATCCTCACTACCTGCAAGTGCGCCAGCACCGCTTGCGATCAATGTCTCTCCCGTGGATCACAATGTCTTATGGGCTGCCACGTTTAACCTCACAGGTAATGCCGGGTATATCACTCAGAATGCAGCGGGTGCCGCCATGCCGACTTGGACCGCCCTGACCGTAACCTTTCAACGCAACATGACGCGCATTGCGCCTGACCCGCTGGACACAACTGTGGGGTACGGCACCGTATCCGGATACGCAGCATTCTCGAACGACAACGCAGGACACGTTATCAGGTTTGATAACTACGGCGCTTCGTGGGCCCCGATCGGCATGGGCCTGCCGGATGTACCGGCAAATGACCTGGTCGTAGATCCCGGCCTGCCCGATACGATGTATGTGGCGACTGACGTTGGGGTGTTTGTCACCACTGATGCAGGCGCAAGTTGGAGCCCAATGAACAACGGGCTCCCAAATGTGATTGTCACGGGATTAGTACTCGACAATCAGACGCGCACCCTTCGCGCAGGAACGCACGGGCGCAGTATGTGGCAGACGACGTTGCCCCCGGCTCTTGTCTTCAGAGCCTCGACTTCATCATTAGGATTTTCGTCTCAGGGTGGGGGTATAGCGAGTGCACCGCAAACATTCCTGGTGTTGAACAGTTCTCCACAGTCCATATCGCTGTTAACGGCTACGGTAGGACCTTTTGCTGAGACGAATTCCTGCGCAGGGCAGCTAAGCCCGGGCCAGTACTGCACTTATTCTGTTGTGTTCACGCCAACAGTGAATGGACCGGCCACGGGGTCACTGCAACTGACCGACCCGAACAGTGGGTACGCGGTAAGAGTGGCTCTGTCCGGAACGGCAAGCGCACTTTCCTTTCCGGCAAGTGTGAGTTTCGGCAATGTTGATCCGGGTAGTTCAGCCCACCAGGCAATTACATTTACCAATTCCAGCACGGCGCCACTCACGATCACTTCGATGACTGCGAGTGGCGATTTCCAGCTGGGAGCACCTTCCTGCCTGAATGTGACGATGCAACCGGGGAGTACGTGCAGCCAGAGTATAACGTTTTCGCCAACAACTGCGGGCGCCCGGACAGGGACACTCGTTGTCTCTGATTCGGTTGATGAGATCCAGCAGACGCTCGCACTCGAGGGAGTGGGAAGTGATTTCTCAATCACGCT
>CAYNPS010000073.1:15127-17355 GCA_964399125.1 uncultured Terriglobales bacterium | reverse complement strand
TGGAAGAAGTCTGCCCGCAGTGCGGACGCAACATGGTGCTGCGCCACGGACGCTACGGCGAATTCGTCTCCTGCAGCGGATATCCAGAATGCAAGTACGTGAAGCAGAACTTCATCGGCGTGAATTGCCCGCAGTGCAAAGACGGCGAGTTGGTCGAAAAGAAGGCTCGGCGTCGCGGCAACATCTTTTACGGCTGCTCGAATTATCCGAAGTGCGATTTCACTTCAGCGTACAAACCGGTTGCGGAGCAGTGCCCGGAGTGCGGCAGCCCGTATCTGTTGGAGAAGAATCTCAAAGCGGGAACGTTCCTCGTTTGCCCGAACAACAAGCGAACCGCTGCCGAGGAAGAGCCTCAGCCTAAGCGCAAGAAGAAACCCGGCAAAGCAGGAAAAGCCGAACCAGCGGCGGAGACTGCTCCAGTAGTGAAGTGCGACTACTCGAAGCAGATCACGAAAGAGCCGGTCGCGGTCGCATAACAGTTCAGATCAGAACCGTCCCAGCCTGGCGAGATGCGTGCTCTCTTTCAGACATCAGATGACCGTCCCGGCAAGCCGGGACGGTTCTGACTGAACTCTCGTGAGCGTTCGACCCACCGAAGTTTTTCTTTCCGAAGCTTGATCTCCATTGAATCGGTTAAGATAGCCAACGCTTCTCAATCTGTTCAAGGAGTTCACCATGACTGATCAGACTGTTTCCCCAGGCATGACCAATAAAGCTACGCACGGCGATGTGGACATCATCCTTCGTCTCTATGACTTGCGTCGTGAGCCGACGATGCGCGAAGCGCGCAAATTTATCATCTTCGATTTCTGGCCCAGCAGCTTCGAAGATCTCGGGCGGCTGTTTGCTGCCGGAGGGAAGGAGTTCGCCTATTTCCGTCAGGTGACTTCATACTGGGACATGGCGATCTCCTTCGTGGCGCGTGGGGCGCTCGATCCAGCTTTGTTCCTGGACAACTGCAACGAAATGATCTTCGCTTACGCCAAGTACAAACAGTTTTTGCCGCAGCTGCGCGAAACAGTGAATCCGCAATTCTGGAAGAGAATTGAAGACTTCCTCACCGGCTCGCCGGAAGCTCAGCAGAAAGTTGCAGCGATCACCAAGAATGTTGAGCGCGTGAGAGAGCAAAGAGCCAAGGCAGCCGCAGCGGCATAGCTCGAGCTAAACAGCACTGGAAAGGCAGTAATCGTCTTGGCGTCCCACGCATATTGGGACGCCGGGGCGGATTCGTTTCTCTAGAGTGTCGGAATCTTTGACTCCGCTGGACGCTCTATTACTTCAATTGAGCTAATCGAGATTGCATGCAGCCCCCCGCGCTCAAATACCCTTCCATGTGCTTTCACGTACTTGCCCACATAAGACAACATGCGCCTGCGCATAGACGTGTCTGGAATCATGTCTGAGACAGGCGTATAGAGGGTTCCGTCTTCCGTCAGAATTCCAATGGGGGAACCGCCGCGCACGCATTTGCGCATGCAGTCTTGCGTGAGGGCGGTGGTCGCAGCTCCCGCTTTGGGATTCCGCAGCAGACATGCGATATCGCGAACATATCCTGTGATCTCGCCGGCTGTGCCATCGCTGCCACCGCTCGGGTGATGAGAGTGCATGACCTGCATCTCGTCGTTATGAGCTGAAGAATGCTGAGATGCAGCTTGGGAGGTGGCCCAAAGCGTAGTCAGCAGCGCCAATGCCAGTACTTTCATCGTCTTCTCCTGAAAACCATGTCATTCGTTGACGGTGGACAACGCTGGTTCATCCTGAGACGCCCATTCGCGTCTCTCGGTCTACCGAAGCGGAATTCGAATGCCCGTTCAAAGTACCAAGAGCGTCATGCTGAACGTTTCAGCGGACAACGAAATATTAGGTTTCGCTGAGGAGCAGCCTTCAACGTCCAGGCAACGTCTCGTTCAGCTCCTCGACTCCTACTTCAATGGAGAGATAACATGCGAGAAGAAGACAACGATCTATCAAAAGGCGCAGTAGAAGCTGATAAGCCGCAGCAGCACAGCGAGTCTTCACTCGCAGGTCAATTGCCTCACCGCACAGAAGACGCTCGCATCAAAGGACGCGACACCGATTTTCCCGAACCGGGAGAAAATCCGGAGCATAGTGGGCAAGACATGGATCCAGGTTTCCGCCAGAAGACCAACCAGAATCAGAAGAAGGACGACCCGTTGGCGGCCTGAGCAACGCGGCAGTCGGCACTCGGCAGTCAGCACTCAGCACTC
>CAYNPS010000073.1:14904-15027 GCA_964399125.1 uncultured Terriglobales bacterium | reverse complement strand
GTTGGCGGCCTGAGCAACGCGGCAGTCGGCACTCGGCAGTCAGCACTCAGCACTCAGCACTCAGCAGGCAGCACTCAGCAGGCAGCACTCAGCAGGCAGCACTCAGCAGGCAGCACTCAGCAG
>CAYNPS010000073.1:0-14804 GCA_964399125.1 uncultured Terriglobales bacterium | reverse complement strand
GCAGCACTCAGCAAATCTCAACAGCGCTTGTTTCTCGAATCATTCAGAGACTCCAGCGTTTGTTAATTGAGCACGCAACCGATGTCGCGGGATGCGGGTCGCAGAATCGCACTCTGCTCTCCACTTCTGGCTTTTCCACAGAACTGCCACCACAGAGATGATATTTTGAAAGTTTGCATCCCAAATTCTGAGAGGACTCACCTTTGCCCAAAGGACCGATCTCGCGCTTCATTGAGCATCACTACCGCCACTTCAATTCCGCGTCGCTGATGGATGCGGCCAAAGCTTACGAAAAGCTGCTCAATGATGGCGGCAAGATGTTCATGACCATCGCTGGTGCGATGAGCACTGCCGAGCTTGGTCTGTCGCTCGCCGAAATGATTCGGCAGGACAAAGTTCATGGTATCTGCTGCACCGGCGCGAACCTCGAAGAAGATGTCTTCAATCTAGTGGCTCATGATCACTATGAGCGCGTACCCCACTATCGCCAACTGTCGCCTGCCGAAGAAGAGGCGCTGTTGAAGCGCCACATGAATCGTGTGACCGATACGTGCATCCCTGAGCATGAAGCGATGCGTCGCATCGAATCTGCCGTGCTGGAGGAATGGGTGAAGGCCGACAAAGCCGGCCAGCGTTTTTTTCCACATGAGTTCATGTACAAGATCCTGCTCAGCGGAAAGCTGAAGAGCTCATATCAAATCGATCCGAAAGACAGTTGGCTCATGGCGGCAGCGCAAAAGAACCTGCCGATGTTTGTCCCAGGATGGGAAGATGCGACGCTCGGCAATATGTATGCCGGTCACTGTATTACAAAGGACGTGAAGAACGTTCACACCGTGCGCACCGGCATCGAGTACATGATGCTGCTGGCGGAGTGGTACACGGAGCTAACCGCGAAGTCGCCGCTCGGTTTCTTTCAGATTGGCGGCGGCATCGCCGGCGATTTCCCGATCTGCGTGGTGCCTATGCTGCATCAAGACCTGCAGCGCGACAACGTCCCATTATGGGCTTACTTCTGCCAGATCAGCGATTCCACGACCAGTTACGGTTCGTATTCCGGTGCCGTGCCGAACGAGAAGATCACCTGGGGCAAGCTGGGAAAAGACACGCCGAAGTTCATCATTGAGTCGGATGCAACCATTGTGGCGCCGCTGATTTTCGCTTACGTGCTCGGGTGTTAGATCATTTTCACCACGGAGCCACGGAGGACACTGAGAGAAAAAGAAGTTTGAGCACGGAGGACCGTAGGGAGCAGAGGAGTTTTGTTTCCCAAAATGAGAGATCAGGCACGCGCAGACTGGAACGGCTAAACTCACACCTTCGTTGCCTTCGTGTCCTCCGTGTTCAATTTTGCCTTTGACTTTCTTCCATGGTTCCGCGATGAAAAAGAATTATGAGAGCGATCCGCTTCCACCAGTTCGGCGGTCCTGAAGTCCTCAAGTACGAGGACGTTCCTGACGTGCGTCCCCGCGAGGATCAGGTTCTGGTGCGAGTTCGCGCCTGTGCACTGAATCATCTGGACCTCTGGATTCGCAAGGGGCTGCCGGGAGTAAAGCTTCCGCACATCAACGGCAGCGATATCGCCGGAGATGTTGCCGAAGTCGGCAGCTATGTCGAGAGCGTCAAGCGTGGAACGCGCGTTCTGCTCGCGCCGATGGTGTTCTGCAATCATTGCGCGCAATGCACTGCAGGCCAGCAGAGCTTTTGCAGGGAGTTTTCCGTTTTGGGATACGGTAACGATGGCGGCAATGCGGAGTACATTGCTGTTCCAGAAGTGAACATCATCCCAATTCCGGAAAGTCTTTCTTACGATCAGGCAGCCAGCGTTCCGTTGGTTTTCCTGACTGCCTGGCACATGCTGGTGACTCGCGCTCAGATCAAAGCCGGACAAAGCGTGCTCGTTCTTGGCGGCGGCTCGGGCGTCGGCTCAGCGGCGATTCAGATCTGCAAAATACTGGGCGCGACGGTGATTGCCACTGCGGGAGATGAGCCCAAGCTGGAGAAATCGCGCGAACTCGGCGCCGATCACACCATCAATCATTACAAGCAGAAGATCGCCGACGAGGTACGCCGTATCACCTCGAAAGCCGGAGTGGACATTGTTTTCGAACATGTCGGCGCTGCCACGTGGGACGAGAGCGTCCGCGCGCTTCGTCCTGGAGGGACACTCGTTACTTGTGGCGCGACCACTGGCGCTGAAGCGAAGTTCGATATTCGAGTCTTGTTCAGTCGGCAGCTGTCTTTTCTGGGTTCCTATATGGGAACGATGGGAGATCTACACGAAGTGTTGAAGCACGTGTTCAGCGGAAGACTCAAGCCGATCGTCGATCGCACTTTTCCTTTAAGCGAGGCTCGAGTGGCGCATGAGCGCCTCGAAAAGAGCGAGCAGTTCGGAAAGATTGTGCTCAATCCATGAATCCCGAGCAGGGACCCCCTGCAGCTGATCCCAGTCTGCGCCGCGCGGCAAAGTGGATTGCGCTCATCCTCTTCGTTCTCTACTGCGCTGATCTCTTCTGCAAGTTGGCACACTGGAGTCAATCCGCCGCAGGTCTCGCTCCATGGCAGCTTGGCACGGCCTTAGCTTTGCGCTTGATCTTTATGACGTTTCTGTTCTGGATGTTCTTACGAGCAAGAAGGATAGGCTAGGGAAGGTTTGCTCGAACTCCTAAGCCAGCGCGATAAGACTCTAACCGACTGGGATCCCGTCGAGCGACTACGATTGCGACCAGAACCAACGATTGGCCCTTGACAGAGCGACTACTCGAATTTCTTTCGAATAGCTTGCTATATGCTGCCAAGCTGAAAATCAACTGTACCGGCAACAGCGATGGAGCCGGTATATTGGTGGGTGATCAGTCGTACTGCTATCTGCCTTAGTGCATTGCTCTTGTTCGGCTCCTCGGTGAGTCCGAGTGCAGAGCCGGCTTTTGATTCCAAGTGGGTTCTCACCTGGAGTGACGAATTTAATGCTCCCGACGGCACCCCTGTTGATTCCCAAAAGTGGACAGCTGAGATTGGCGGCAACGGGTGGGGCAATAACGAACTCGAGTATTACACCAACAGGCTAAGCAACGCTCACCAGGAGCACGGCTCGTTAGTGATTCAAGCCGTTCGGGAGACTTACACCGGCGCTGATGGTGTGCAAAGGGACTACACGTCGGCGCGTCTCAAGACACAACATAAGTATTCTCAAGCCTACGGTCGCTTCGAAGCTCGCATAAAGATGCCCAAAGGCAAGGGAGTGTGGCCGGCGTTTTGGTTGCTGGGCGACGACATTGGGTCAGCACATTGGCCGAATTGCGGCGAGATCGACATCGTCGAAAACATCGGCATCGAGCCATCTATAGTTCACGGAACAATCCACGGCCCCGGATATTCCGGAGCTCACGGTATCGGTTCACCTTTTACCTTGCCGAATAACGAACGATTCAGCGGCGACTTCCACCTGTTTGCCGTTGAATGGGAACCGGAGGAGATTCGCTTCTACGTTGATGATCATCTTTATGCGACGCGTCGTCCGTCCGATCTCCCCACCGGTACGAAGTGGGTCTATGATCATCCGTTCTTCATCATTCTGAATCTCGCTATCGGCGGAAATTGGCCCGGCAGTCCCGACGACACAACTCAATTTCCGCAGAAGATGCTCATTGACTACGTCCGCGTCTATCGGCAAAACGGAATCGTTAAAGCAGGCGAGTAGGAACTCATCAGCATCGTTCGCTCACGCTTCCATCAGTTGTGAATCGTACTTCTTAAATAGCGCCTTAAGCGTCGCCGGTGATCGGTCATGCGCAGAGTGGATAGCTCGGATGAGCGAGTAAATCTTCGGTGTCATCATCAGCAGATAGCGAACGGGATCGGGACCGGGGTTACGGTAGGTGTGCGGAGTGCCATGCGGCACGAGCACCGCAGATCCAGCGCCAACTTCTTTTATCTCCGTACCTATGCGCACGTGTAGCTTCCCTTCGAGCACGTACCAAGCCTCGTCGTCGTTATGGTGCAAGTGAAGAGGCGCGATCCAACGTTCTTCATTGACCGGCCCTCCTGAGTCCTTCCATTCCGCGATCACGAAGTTCTGGCTCTCGACTCCAAGCACGTTTCCGGCAAGTGGAGGGACCGTAACCGCAGCATGCGCGTCTGGCAATCCGTCTTCTCCTGGTGGCAATGTTCGAGGCTCAGATTACACTCAAAATTAACCCAACCTAACTGTGCGTTTTTGAACAGAACTACCCGGTACCGAACAAGACAGGTGCTTGACCCGAAGTGTAAAACCAGACTAAGTTCCTGAAATCAATTACTTGCGATTGCTTTGATCGGGACACAAACCTGCACGGATAATCATGTAATTCCTCGTGAATCCGCTGATAAGGGTTTGTCGAAAAGCATCGGAACAAACGTCGAATCAGTGACTGAGTCGACGAATGAGTCTTGCGGAGATCCAAACTATGACACTCAACCCAGGGGTGATGTTCCAAGATCTGAAGTTTGCTGCGCGTTCGTTGATGCGGGCGAAGGGGTTATCGATCACCGTGATTCTCACGCTCGCGCTCGGCATCGGCGCGAACGCTGCGATCTTCACCCTGGTTCGCGGAGTGCTCCTCAAGCCGCTGGTCAATCGCGGCGAAGATCGCCTGATCTACATTCGACAGTCCGCACGTGGACTCGGCGCCGAAAACGCGAACTTCTCGGTGCCGGAGATTCAGGACCTGAAAGCGCGCGTCCATACGATCAGCGAGTTTGGCGACTTCTCCACCATGGGCTTCACGATGATCGGCCTGGGCGAGCCTCGCGTGGTGCGCGGAGGCGTCGTCAGTGGATCGTACTTCAGAGTTGTCGGCCTTAAGCCTGTGCTCGGCCGTCTGCTGGATGAACATGACGATGGACCTAATGCCGCCGGAGCAGTGGTGCTTACGTACCGCTTCTGGACTACGGCTTTGAAGAGTGATCCAAGCGTAATCGGGAAAACCATCCGGCTGGATTCAATCGGTACACGCTCAGCAACCATTGTCGGGGTGCTCGAACCTTCAGTTCCGTATCCCACGGAAACTGAGATCATCGGGAACATCGTCACGAGTCCACATCATCTGTCGGCGACCATGGTGACCGGGCGCGTCCATCGCATGACCGAACTCTTCGGACGTCTGGCTCCCGGAGTCACGCTCGATCAGGCTCGCGCCGAACTGACGAGCGTGCACGACGCGATCATGAAGGAGTACCCGAAAGACTATCCGCAAAAAGCAAACTTCGGCATCGAGGCAAGAATGCTGCGCGACCAGATCACTTCGCGTGCGCGCACAGTGCTGCTGGTGCTCCTTATATCTTCGGCATTGGTTTTTGTAATCGCGTGCTCAAACGTCGCGAACTTGATTCTGGCGCGCACAGTCCGCCGTGAAGGGGAGTTGGCGATTCGTGCGGCATTGGGGGCGAGTAGCCGGGCGCTCCGCTGGACACTCCTGTGTGAAAGCCTTCTCCTGTGCGTAGCTGGCGCGACACTCGGGGTGTTGAGTGCGCGACCGATGGTCGCAGTGCTCGCTCGCTATGCTTCGAAGTTTTCCGTACGCGCGCTCGACTTGACGGTCGATTCGAGCATGCTGTGGGTGAGTGCCGCTCTGGCGCTGATCGCTGCCGTCGTGCTGGCGTTCGTACCGCGTCTGCCCTTAGCGAATACGTCACAGGGAGTGGGTCTGGCGAGCGGCAGTGTCCGAATAACGGGAAATACAACGAAGCGTCTGCGTGCCTTCGCCATCACCCAAATCGCTGCATCGTTCATTCTGCTTGCGGGCGCCAGCATGCTGCTCAAGACGCTGCTATCACTGCAAAAGGCACAATCCGGGTTTGACACTCACAATGTGCTTGCCATCAATGTCCCAGCAGTCTCCTATGGAAAGAAGCCGGAGCAAGTGGTCGATTTCTACCAGGAGACGATGCGACGCATTCGCGAGCTACCGGGCGTAGACAACGCCGCCTTCGGACTCATTGTTCCCTGGCGCGATGCTGGATCATTTGGTCCTGGTTTTCAGTTCGCCGCTGAAGGACACGTGGAATCGCCCGGAGAGGAGGAGCCTCGCGCCAACCTTCGAACCATCTCGCCCGGATTCTTCTCCACACTTCGAGTTCCCATTTTGGCTGGGCGCGATTTCAACGACCTGGATCGCAAGGAGACGGACAGCGTTGTCATCATCAGCCAGACACTCGCGCAACGCGTATTCCCGAATCAGGACCCGATCAATCGCCACATCATGTGGACAGATCCGGTAATGAAGTTCATTGGTATCACGCCTGCGCCGAGGCGAATCATTGGCGTCGCGGCTGATATTGACGATGAACACATCATCGCCGAACCAACCATGACGGTGTATTCGCCATTCCAGCAGGGATTGATCCTGGGCGGCCGCGTGTTCATTCACACGCATAGCGATCCGTATGCGCTGGTAACGCCGGTCACGCGTATCATTCGCAGTCTCTCGGCAGATGAACCGATCGAACATCCTGCTACGCTCGATGATGTCCGCGCCGAGGTGCTCACGCCCGACCGCTTGAATACTTTTGTCTTTGGCGGATTTGCCGCGGTCGCACTGATCATTGCAATCGTCGGCGTCGCCGGCGTTCTGGCGTTCTCAGTCAGCGGGCGCATTCGCGAATTCGGAATTCGCCTCGCGTTGGGCTCGCAACCGCGTGATCTTCTGGTTGGCGTCGTCACCGAAGGAGCCATCATCGCAACGATTGGAGTGGTAGCCGGCGCGGCCGTCGGAGGCGCTCTAAGCCGCGTGGCAGGAACTTACCTGTTCGATCTCAAGACGCCGAGTCCTTTGCCGCTCATAGCGTCAGCACTTGTGCTGCTCGCTGCAGCAGTAGTCGCATCTCTTTTGCCGGCAGCCCGCGCCGCGAGAGTAGACGTGATGCAAGCGCTGCGGACGGAGTGAGCGAATTGGGCGGGAAGTACTCATTGGCTTTGAGTCCGCGAGAACTGGGCTTCTGCCGTCTCGCGGAAGGACCCACGGCGTCCGGATGATAAAATCACGTGTTTCTTCCCCATCCGGAGTGATTCATGCCTGAAGCCGTAATCGACGCGAGCGCCCCTCCAACTCCGCTCACCAGTCTTACTGACGACGAGCTTCTGTTCCGTGATAACGTGCGCCAATTTGCTGAAGAGAAGCTCCGTCCGCTGGTGCGGGAGATGGATGAGAAGCAGGCTTTCGATCACGCGCTCATCGAGCAGTTCTTCCAACTCGGCCTGATGGGCATCGAAATTCCCGAGCAGTATGGCGGCGGGGCCGGCAGCTTCTTCGAAGCGATCCTGGCCGTGGAGGAAATCTCTCGCATCGACCCCTCGGCAGGAGTCCTTGTAGATGTACAGAACACGCTGGTGAACAACGCGCTGCTGCGCTGGGCCACCGAAGAGCAGAAGCGGCGCTATCTTCCGCGCATGGCAGCCGACACCGTGGGCGCGTATGCCTTGAGCGAAGCTGGTTCAGGTTCTGATGCATTTGCCATGCAGACGCGCGCCGAGCTGCGCGGCAAGGAGTATGTGATTAACGGGCGCAAGCTGTGGATCACCAACGGCAAAGAGGCTGGGATCTTCATTCTGTTTGCCAATATCGATCCTGCCGCTGGATATCGAGGCATCACGGCGTTCATCGTCGAAAAGAAGTTTCCTGGATTTTCGGTTGGCAAGAAAGAAGACAAGCTCGGCATTCGCGCGTCCAGCACTTGCGAACTGCTGATGGAAGATCTGCGAGTTCCCAAAGAGAACGTGCTGGGTGAAGTGGGCAAGGGCTATAAGATTGCGATCGAAACGCTGAACGAAGGCCGCATCGGCATCGGCGCTCAGATGCTTGGGTTGGCGGAAGGCGCATGGGAGGCTGCGGCGAAGTACTCACAGGAGCGCAAGCAGTTCGGCAAATCCATTTCGGAGTTCCAGGGCGTTCAATTCCAGCTTGCGCAGATGGTAACCGATATCCAAGCTGCGCGGCTCATGGTGTATAACGCTGCTCGCATGAAAGATGCGCGACAGAACTTCGTGAAAGAAGCTGCCATGACCAAGCTTTTTGCCTCTCAGGTCGCCGAACGCGTGAGCTCCCTCGCTGTCGAGATCTTCGGAGGCAATGGTTTCGTGAAAGAGTATCCCGTCGAGAAGTTCTTCCGTGATTCGAAGATCGGCAAAATCTATGAAGGAACGTCGAACATGCAGCTCCAGACAATTGCCAAGCTGGTGCTCGCCAAGTGAGCTCGCTCAAGCACATCCGCAAGTTTCCTCGGTTAGGATTCACTGAAGAGGCGCGTGTTTACGATCAGAACGGACGCGAGCTAGGCATTGTCTCTGAAGTCAGCGGCAGCGGGATGGGCCTCGAAGCTCCGAGCGCATCAGCGATTGAGTCGTTGAGCGTCGGTGAACGACTTCGGCTAAGCATCGTCGAGCCAGGCACACGAGCCACGAACGTCGTCGAGGCCGTTGTGCGGTTCCGAGAAGGCAATAAGCTCGGAGTGGAGTTCGTTGAGATCGTTCCGGACAAGCCCCTCTAGTCCGTCTTAAGTTTTGCGTGGACACAACACGAGTTGTGGCTTGCCGAAAGCTGTCACTCCACAGTCAGCGTTGGCATTCGCTGCTTTTTTCGCTGCCTGGCAGTCTAGCGTGTCCTAAGCAGTTGGCGAACGTATTGTAAGTCGTGCTGCTGGAAGCGACTGATCGGAAATTTGCGGGATTCCCTGCACTTTCCCTGCAAGTTCCCTGGTTGAATGCGAATCCCCTGTGTTTACGCGGGTCTGGCGATGAATTTTTTTCTTGCGGGAATATTTTCCCTGCAAAATTCCCTGCGCAGGGAATTTCCGTGAAGTCGTTCTAGAGCCGAATCAGCAAAAAATCTCGACAGGTATAATCGAAGCATGTCCATCGTCAAGAACATAGCCGCCATTGCTAAGGGCATGTCCATCACCTTCAAGGAGATGTTTAAGCCGACGGTTGTCGAGAACTATCCCGACGGACCTGGCCCGCTGCGTGGCGCCAAGTTCCAGGAGCGCTTTCGGGGATTGCACGTCCTGCAGCGTGACGAGAATGGACTTGAGAAATGCGTCGCCTGCTTTCTTTGCGCGGCGGCTTGTCCATCGAACTGCATTTACATCGAAGCGGCCGAGAATACGGAAGAAAATCGCATCAGCGGCGCTGAACGCTACGCCGCGGTCTATAACATCGATTACAACCGCTGCATCTTCTGCGGGTATTGCGTCGAGGCCTGCCCGACGGACGCAATCACCCATGGGCACGGTTTCGAGCTCGCAACTTTCAACGCCACAAATCTGGTTTACAGGAAGGAGCAGCTCCTCGCGCCGATTCCTGGCGGCAAATTGCGTTCGGTAAAACCTGAGCCTGAACTCCAAAGCGCGCATTAAGGCGCGCCACGGCTGCGCTTCGTCGCACTCCGCCCTTGCAATGCTTTCCCGCAGGTAGTAGGCTTTCGGCCAACTTCGGTGGGGGCTTCTATGTCGCTAAAACTTTCGTCGCGCCTGGTTAATGGCGTGAAGATCATCGACTGCAATGGACGTATTGTCTTCGGCGAAGAGGCCAGCCAGTTACGCGACACCATCAAGAAAGATCTTGCTGAGAACAATCGCATCGTCCTGAACCTGGCGAACGTCAACTACATCGATAGTGGCGGGATCGGCACGATGGTTAGCCTGTTCACCAGCGCGCGAAACGCCGGAGGCGACATCAAACTGCTTCATCTCACGAAGCGCGTTGGAGACCTGCTTCAGATCACCAAACTCATTACCGTCTTCGAGAGCTACGACGAGGAGCAAAAGGCCGTAAACGCCTTTACCTCCGCCGCACGCGCCACTGGGCGTCATACCGCGTGAAAGCGAGAACGCGGTTATCGAGTTTTTTGAGCCAACCTTTCCCGGAATGAAACTTGCCCTTCGTGTTCTCCTCCTGATTGTCTGTTTTGCTCCATGCGCGATCTGGGCCCAGGCGGCTTCCTCCTGCTGCCCGCAGACTCCGACTAAAGAGAAGCAGCAGGCGCTCTGGCAGAAAGTCCAGAATCGCATCGTGGAAATAGATCGCAGTCTTGATGGCGTGATGGGAGTGGCGATTCGAGACCTGACCAGCGGCGATACCTATCTGCTGCACGGCGACGATGTTTTCGCGCAGGCAAGCTCGATCAAAATCACGGTCCTGGCGCAACTCTATCAGCAGGAGCAGCGTGGGCGTCGAGGAGAGAAGAATGTAGCGCGCCTGAATGATCTCTATACTGTTCGCTCCGAAGACATGGTCCCCGACAGTTTCATCATGCTTGGGCTCACGCCCGGGGTGACTCGGATCACGAATCGCGATTTAGCGACCATGATGGTCGCGGTCAGCGACAATTCGGCGACGAATGTTCTGATCGATCATGTCGGCATGGCCAATGTGGAGCAGATGCTGTCAGGCCTCGGCCTGAAAAATACTCATCTACGCCGAAAGATGATGGATTTGGAAGCGGCACGCCAAGGCCGCGAGAATGTATCCACGCCGCGCGAGATGATGACGCTGCTCGAAGACATCTACCGGAACAAGGTGCTCGACAAAGAACTTACCGCCGACTTTTTCAAAGTGCTCTCCACACCAAAAGACAGCAGTATTCCGAAATTGCTTCCGCCTGACGTGGTAATCGCAAACAAACCCGGCGAGCTCGAAGCCGTGCGCAACGATTCAGGAATTGTGTTCGTCCCCAATCGCCCCTTTGTCATCTGCGTGATGACAAGTTATCTGCACGACGAGCGTGCCGGCCAGCAGGCGATCAGCGAGATTGCCTTGGCGGCCTATCAGTATTTTGATCGCCTGGGAAAGTCGTCAGAGTACGGGCGGGCTGTACCTCTAAAATGAATCACGTCCGGCAGTAGTAGGAAAACGTTGGAGCCGACGATCGGACTTGAACCGATGACCTGTCGATTACGAATCGACTGCTCTACCAACTGAGCTACGTCGGCATCCTTTTGCTTTCTTCAGTTTAGCAAAAGAGTGGTCGAGCGATTACTGCACAATCACTGCACAAAATTTCCACAGAGGATTTCATTGTGCGTCACTGCACAGCAACCGCGCGGGCCAGCTTCTGCATTGCTTCTGTGACTTCAGCCGGAATGGTCTTGATGTAATGTTTCCGGGTGACCGCCACGTCCGAGTGTCGCAGTATGGCTTGGATGGTTAGGTCATCCACGGCCAGTTGCTTCAGATTGCTTGCCAGACCTCGCCTGTAGGCGTGCCAGCCGTGCCACTCTAAGCCGTGCGCCTTCAAATAAGGTCGCATGACTCGTGCAGCAAGGTTGTCGAGGTCAATAGAAGCACCCCGATTGCCTACAAAGACGAAACCGTGTTTCGGTTTGACCGCATCGAGGAGAGCTCTCAGCGGTTCAATGATGGGAACCATGCCGGGTTCCACGTCATCTTCCCCCGTCTTGCTTCTATCCTTTATTGTGGTCTCCCACACTGAACGACGAATCAGGAGATGGTCGCCTAAGTCGTCATCTGCCCACAAGCCACGAATCTCGCCTTGCCTGAGGCCTGCGAACGCAGCGATGCCGACCAGTGCTCGAACCATCGCTCGTGAGATGGTCGCTTCGTACTTCGTCTCATCCTCATTTTCAACGATGAGTGGTGAGTCACCCGCGAACACCGAAAGGTGCCGTTGAATCTCAGCCAACGAGTAAGCGTAGGTCTTGCGACCACGTTTCTTCCCTTTTGGCGTGAGAACGGAACGCACAGGATTCGCGTTGAGGTATCCATTGCGGACTGCCTCAGCGAAGATGCTCGACATCGACACCTTCAACCAGTTGTACGTTACATGGCTGAGCGTCTTACCGTGCTCGTCTTCAAGTGAGTTCATCACCTGTTGAATGTGCACGGTGCGGACATCGCGAACGCGCATTCGACCAATGCGACGTTCAAGGTGCCTGCTCCATGCTTTGCGGTAGCCGCTGACGGTGGACTTCTCAAGCCGTCGTTCGATGGCTGGGAAGTACACACGCTCCACGAACTCAGAAACCGACGCACCATCACTGGCGGCATCTTTGTTCTGATTCACCTTCAGCATGTGTTCGAGCTTGAGGGGTTCAACTTCAGACTTTTTTGGATAGTCCTTCTTGGTGGCGAGCAGATGAGACGTTTGCTTACCGTTTTCGCGGTAGCGCACATACCATTTCCCACCCGCCAAATATAGATAACCTTGTTGGGCCATTTTGTTTTCTCCATTAGGTTGTTGGCCCAACCCTGCAAGTTGTTGCAGAGACCCCAGCACGTCGGTTCAACCAAGCTTCCATCTCGGGTGAGTTCCATCGGTAGCGGCGTAGGCGACCGAGTCGCAGCACCGGGATGGGGTCAGAAGTTTTGGCTCTGCTGCTGTGGTCAATAATCCACGACTCTTTGACCTTCAGCCGCTCGGCCATTTCACACGTGTCGAGAATCTCTATTTGCATAGGACATCTCGCCAGATTTTCAAAGAGGAACTACTGAAGGGAGCCACCCTGAGGTGGTGCCTCATTGTACTGCGAACGTTGCCCTCGCCAGACCGGAACCCCGTAACCGGGATTCCAGACGAACATTCACGTTGTCGGGGAACGACTAAAGAAGAACTGCTGATTTGATGGGCCAAGTCATATGCCCTCCGATGGGAGCCATTGCAGACTCCCGCACGATGGAAGAAAACTCGCTTCTACTACCCATCCGCGTGTTACCGCTCATCGCGTGCCCCGTCACCCGTGTATCATGCGGGGGCTTTTGGGCCAGAACGGCCCACATCCAAATTACCACAATCGGTTCCAAAATGGAACAAGAAAACGCACCAGCCTTCGTGAAAGCGAATCGAGTATACGCCGTATACAAACGATGGGTTCATGCGGGTTTGCTCACCACAGTTGACCGCATCTCACCACAACCCAAAGTTTCTTGGAAGCTGACCGCGGGGGGAATATAAACCTGCGCAGCGCTGAGGACCTGAGCACAACATCTATGATGTGTCTTACATGAAGGCGACCATATACCCAATCAAGGCAGCCATCCCTAATCGGATGGCCATCATTGCACGTCCTCGCGGTGGGGATTGGCTCTGCGAGGAACTCACCGCACTGTCAAACGAAGGAATTGACGTGCTGGTTTCCATGTTGACGGAAGAAGAATCTAACGAACTCGGGTTGGACAAAGAATCGGAAGCGTGCGATGCCGCAACAATCACGTTCATAAACCTTCCTATTGCTGACCGCTCCGTGCCGTCGGACAGGAATGCTTTCTTGCGTGAGGTAGACCGATTGGCCAAAATGGTGAGCGAAGGACGATTTCTTGGCGTGCATTGCCGTGCGAGTATCGGTCGTTCCTCTGTGCTCGCCGTATCTGTTCTTGTACGCCTTGGGTGGGATGCTAACGAAGCATTCGACGCTGTTGAATCGGCACGCTGCTGCTCCATTCCCGACACGCCCGAGCAACGCCAGTGGGTTGTGCGTAACATTCCGCACGGAGTTGAGACGTAACTCTTGCTTGTAATGCGGCTCTGAGTGTAATCGCCTGATTGCGACAGCTATGTCAATAGTTCGAGAGTTTGGGCAGGGTAGAATTCAGCGACCATGAACCGGCGAATACTTTTCTTCCTTCTCTCCGTGATGTCAGTTCCCGCTTCCAATGCTCCGCACTCAGGCACTCTGCTGGTTCGCCGCTACACTGAAGGGGAAGTACTTACCTATCACATGAAGGCTAGCAATCAGGGACGGAATCAGACCGTCAGGTACGAGGCCGATGCCAAGGGCGTCGTCAAGAAGGATGGCTCCGGGCATTTTATCGAGGAGTTTCGGTGGTCGAGTCTGAGATTCAACGAACAGGTTATTGCTCTCCCCGCAGGCGATTCCAATTTTAGACAACATCTGTCGCTAGACCCTGCGGTCTCACCCTCCTTACCCGATTTCACGCACGTGAACCCGATGTTGATTGGCCCGATTGCGGACTTGCTGACCTTCTATTCCGACCTGTGGCTTGCAGTAAAGCAGGGGACGTTAGTTCATGTTGGAGACCACCGTTACGTGACGCATGGAATTCCGAATTCTTGGGCCGACGGCGCCCGAACCCTTATCGGGCAGGACTCGATTGATTTCGACCTCAAGCTAGTCGGGGTGAACACACTGAATGGCACTGTAAAGCTCGTCGTGCGGCACGTGCCGCCAGCGCATCCGCAAATCAAAGTGCCCGCGAAGTGGATGGAAGCGCCCGTCGTGGACACGGCAAATAACTGGCTTGAGGTCTCTAAAGGGGATTCGGGGAAATACCTTGCCGAAGTGGGCAAAGAAACGTTTAACGTGGACATCACCGTGAGCCTCGCAAATGGAAAGATTTTGGCGGCGACGATGGACAATCCCGTTGCCGTATTTGCCCGCCAGTGCTCCGACGAAGCCTTAGGACAGTGTGGCAAACCTGAACATTACCGGATTAGAAGATGGATTGAGTTGCGCTTGGTGCAATAAACGAAAACCAATGTTAGAGATGGTGGCACATGTGTTGTTCGCGTTAAATCGCCATCTCACTCACAGTCGTTGTGAGTGAGAATGCCTGTTTCCAGCAGTTCCACGAGATAATGAACTGTTCCACCGAGTAAGAGCACCCGGGGGGTGGTCCAAACACGTAATGCCGATGGGTGGAAGAGGGAGCGGGGAACACTCCACGCGTGTTGCGCGAGCGGCAGCCTGAATAATCCACCATCGGACCCCGGCTCTCAACGAGTGATAACGCCTTCCATGAGACGACCGGTCGGAGTCAAGTAAACGCTGCGTTCTTGTTCTGAGAGCAAGACTTTTCT
>CAYNPS010000072.1:0-17381 GCA_964399125.1 uncultured Terriglobales bacterium | reverse complement strand
CATCTTTGCGCAGATCACGCGCTTCTGTTGGAAGCTGAAGACGAATCGCTCCACGCACACAATGCACAGTGATGCGGCCTTCTGAATGATGCGCCGGCATGCGCGAGCCGGCTTGCATGACAAAGAGCACGAGCCTCAGGTCAGACGTCTTGAGCAGAACCTTGGAAATGTATCCTTTCACCCACGGCTTTGACGCGCTCAATTGCTCAATTTCGGCGCTCAACTGAAAGGAGCGCGCGAATCCGTCATGTAACGCTCCACTGCTCACGTCGTCTCCTGATCGACTAAAGAATAGCTGTTTTGCCTCAGAGAAGGCCTCGAGACACCTCGATCGCAATCACGCCTTTCTCCGTGTGATCCGTGCTCGTCCGTGTAACCACCCCAACGACCGCAACACCGGCGCTCGTCGGGGACCCCCGTGTGAATCCGTGTCGTGTTTTGCCGTTGCTTTTAGCTGACTGTCGACTGCCGAATGCCGAGTGCCGACTGCCGGTTTTTCCCCCGCATCTTTCCCAACTTTCCCGGGTTAGCACCGAACAGCTGGATCCTGACCGGTAGGAGGAACCATGCGCCACCTGCCTCGCTTTTCTGTTGCTGCCGTCTGCTGCGCCACCGTCTTTCTCGTCTTTTCACCTGCACCCGCTCAGGAGAGTACCCGGATCGACGAACCAACGCTGAAATCCGACGTAAACCTAGTTTCCGTGTACTTCACCGTGCGCGACTCGCACAAGCGCCTGATCGACAATCTCGACCAGCAGCAGTTTCAAGTCCGCGAAGACGGCCGGCTGCAAACCATCAAGTTCTTCTCGCACCACTCGGACGTGCCGCTGAATGTCGGCGTTCTGCTCGACACCGGCACCAGTACAGCGAGCACGTTGGCGTTTGAGGCCGATGCCACCAGCATGTTCATGCAACGAGTAGTCAGGCCAACCGATCTGGCCTTCCTGGTGAGCTATGCCAATCGCATTGAGACGCTGCAGGTACCAACGTCTGACGTAGCTCTGCTGAAAGACCAGGCGCAGACGATTCGCGCGACTGGTCCAGTAGAGGTTTCGCTGCCCGGAGGACCGATCGCGTTTCCTGACCCGCGCGTCCAAATCCCGGGTACCCCCATTCCGGGTGCTCCGTTCCCCGGTAGTCGGATCCCCGGTGTTCCCATCCCCGGCGTTCCGAGCACAAGACGCATCCGTGATCGTCAGGCTCGCCTTTATGACTCCGTGCGCTTCTCGATATTTCATTACTTAAAGCAGCAGACAGGACGCAAGGCGCTGCTGATCGTTGCGCTCTCCGACGACCAGCACAGCGAATCGACGCTCGAAGACGCGCTGATCGCGCTGCAGCAAAACGACGTGATCGCCTACGTGGTGCAGGTGACGGACGGGCCGCACGATAACTGCGACATATTTCACATCTTCAGTGAGGGCAAGCTAAGAAAGCTGGCTGAAGACACCGGAGGCCGACTGATTGAAGCGCACGGCATGAACAAAATCGCCGACGCCTTCGATCAGATTTCTGAAGAGCTGCACCATCAGTACAGCCTCGGCTATTATCCCGACAACAGAAACTGGGATGGACGCTTCCGAAAGATCGAAATTGTGGCTGCAGACCATCATGATCGCGTGACTGCGCGTAAGGGCTACTACGCGATCCCGCCTGAGCAAAGATAATTCGCTCCTGCCGCGTCATCCCGAGTCCGCTGTAAGCGGACGAAGGACCGTGTGTTCAGCCGTTCCTTTGCTGTTGCTGTCGTCTTTGCTGTTGCCGTGGTTTTGGCGGGAAGCTGGTAGCAAGCAGCTAGCAGCTCAAAAGCTTTCTCCGAGGGCATCAAACATCTTGTATTCACAGATACCAGCCGCTAGAGTGGAGACAGGATGAGCCGACCAAGCATAATCGAAACGCCTTTCCCTTCACTTGAAGAGACCGCCAGGATTCTGGGCGTTTCCGCATCGCAGGCTAAGCGTGTCCGGAGTCTTATGACGTTGACTGAACGCAACGGACGCAGCAAAACACGAAAGAGACTGAGTCGAGCCGCTACCACCAGACATGCCGCGAAGAAATCCTCCAAGAGGGCGTGAGCGGTCAGTATTTCTAAACATTCCTTACGATGCGGGATTCCAGAGGCTTTATCTCGCCTATATCGCGGGTATCAGCGCGTTTGGCCTGGTCCCCAGGGCAACCCTGGAAATACCCACCAGCGAACGCAGACTCGATCGCATCATCGCATTGATCGATGAGTACGCCTATTCAATTCACGACCTTTCACGCGTGCAACTCGACCGCAAAGCGCCGATAACTCCTCGCTTCAATATGCCGTTCGAATTGGGTCTTGCGGTCGCACGTAACAGCGCGCACGGACGGCAGCGGTGGTATGTCTGCGAGAGCTTACGGCGACGCGTGAACAAATCCCTCAGCGATCTGGACGGAACCGAGGTTCACATTCACGAAGGAACTTTGCTCGGGCTATTTGCGGCGCTCAGCGACATCTTCGTCCGGCGTCGCAGTCAGCCGTCTGTACAACAGATGTACGCAATTTATCGCGCAATATCGGGAAGCCTGCCAACCATCCTGCGTGCTGCCGGCACGAGAGATCCCTATCGTCCCCGAGTATTTAGAGATTTGGTTTTTGCCGCGCGCACGGCGCAGCTCGAAACAATCCGCTAGGCGCAGCCTCTGGTTTTGTTTGCGATGGCCGAGCGCCGAATGACAACTGCTTGTTTTCCCTGTTCCCTGTAACCTGTTCCCTATGTTCTAGCCGAGAGCCGATTGCCGAATGCCGAGTGCCGGTTCTCTCTGGTTTTGCGGTTGCTTTTACCCGTGTCGCGCCCTAAGTTCCAGAGTCCCTGGATCGCGAGGACCATGGTGAGGCCCCCCAGCCCACCCAGCGCCCAGAGAGTCCAAACGAAGAAAAAGCCGCCGTGGGACCTGGCAATGTCAGGGTAGTGCGCTCCTCGCATGTGCATCACTGGCATCAATACCGCGAAGAAGCCGACAATCAGCACAATGACGTGTCCCACTCGCCGTTCGGAGAGAACGAGCGTTCCATACAGCAGGATCACAAGGACGACCAGCGCGATGTTTGAAGACTCCGCCTTCGATATGCCTCGGACGATGTCGTCCGTAATGTGAAGCGTCAGCAGGAGGATCGACAGAAGAGAAGAGATCGGCAGCAGAACGGCGGGTTTCATAGGCGGCTCATTCGGTGGCCGATGATTTTACTCGGGAGGAAAAGGGATAGCCTGGGCAAGACGACCCCGCACATAGGGATGGCCTCGGTGCCGGCCTCTGAATTGGTCGAGCCCGGCACCGACCGGGAACCGTCGATTCAGAATATGATCTTCGCCACAAGTTGCATGTTGAAGGCTTCGCCGGGGCCTATACCGGGAGCTCCGTTGAAGTCGCCAATAGTGTCGCTGACCAAACCGGTTGACGTGTAGTCGTTTACGGCTCCGGGACCTGAGGCGAGATTGATCCGATTGAGGAGGTTAAACATCTCCGCCCGCATCTGCACTTTTACACGTTCCCGGATTGGGATTGTCTTCAAGACCGATAAATCCACGCTTCCGTAGCCCGGTCCATGGAACTTATTGCGACCGAAAGGCTTTCCGGAGCACGGCGCAGTGCAGAATGCCGCAGGATTAATCCAGACCTCTCCACCATTTGCGGCCGAGAAGCTGTGGTTAATTCCCGAAAATGGATTGCTCAGCAGTCTCAAATATTGCGTCGAAGGATCGAACGGCGACGACGGATCGCCGAGAGGCAACGTTTCGTCGAAGGGCTGGCCTGTGTGGAAGTTCATCAAGCTGCTGACCTCCCAGCCATGGCTTAGGATGCTTGGACCATGCGATGAGCCCGGGATCTGATAATCGAGTCCCACAGTAAACAGGTGACGAGTATCGAAATCACTGTTGCCATAATCGGCTCTGAGATTGTGCAGATCATCCTGAATGGCCGCGCGATACTCGCTGATTTCATCCAAGGAATGCGACCACGTGTAGCCGATTTGCGAGGTCAGACCATGCCAACTGCGCAACCTCAACGTGCTCTGGAGAGCGTTATAGTTTGAGGTGCCTACACTGTTAAGCTGAATGATCGAGCCAAAATTTGGAAACGCGTTGTACTGGTTGATGTTCGAGACGATGTTCAGCTTGCGGCCCTGACTGCCAACGTAACCGATCTGAGCAACCGCGGCAGAGCCGAAACTGCGTTCCACTTGCAGGTTGTAATTAGCAAAATGGGGCACGCGAAAGTTCTGACTCACGGAGAACAGGTTCTGACCGGGCGCGTTCGTGCAGAGCGGATCCGTGCAAACTTTCACTCCAGGGAAGATCGATGCACCGCCAGCCTGTGCGGCGTCCCATTGATAGACATTGCGCGCATACGTCGAAACAGCGGACGGCCCAATGGGATTGCCTTGCAAACCCTGTGCAGCCGTGATCGGCGGACGGAAGTCGAGAAAAGGGTTCATGTTGATCTGATCGAAGAAGATGCCGAGTCCACCGCGGACAACCAGATCTCCAGTGCCGGTGGGCTGATAGGCGAAGCCGAATCGAGGCGCAAAGTCATTGTGACTTGCAGGAAAGATGGAATCGATTCCGCTGCCTTGGATCAGGAGGCCCCTGCCCGGAACGAAGACCCCCAGATCTTTCTTATCACTATGTAGCGGACCGAAGTATTCATATCGAAGTCCGAGATTCAAATTCAGCTTGCTCGTTAGCTGCCAAGCATCCTGGAAATAGAAGTTGAAAGCATTGACCACAACAAACCGTTCTGGATTACCCACCGCGATAGTTGATTTCGAGACATCACCCGCCATGAAGTCGGCCAATCCCTTTGTCGCGGAATCCACAGTTGCATCGTTCGCCCAAGGCCCCTGGGTGCCGTCAAACGTGAACTTGCCAGTGCCACGCCGGTGATAGAACTCATCGACGTGTGCCTGGCGAACCTCGCCGCCAAAGCGGAATTGGTGCCTTCCTGCAACGTAGGAAACGATATCCGTCAGGTGACCAGTCTGGTCACTTCGGCCTTCCGGAGGAGTAAGCCCAATCTGCTCAAATCCCGAAATGGCAATGTTGGGCGCTCCCAAAATAGGCTGTCCATGGTCGGTCGCATCGGGACTCAAGAAAAGCCCAAGCGCCTTCGTGTTGAAGCTGTTGTTGAAATCGTGAAAGAGCTGATTGAAGTAATTCACTCCGAAGAGGACTTGATTCGTGAGGTGTGGCGTCACGACCGAGTTCAGGACGAGCGAGTAGTTATGAACGTGGATAGGCGCGACTTCGAAATAGTATTGAAGGTTCGAACTCGCAGTTCCAAGGGCAGTGCTGCTGCCGAGCGGTGCGGTCTGATTGCCTTGTCCGCCAAACCAGCGTGCAGAGAGTCGATTTTTGTCATTGAAGTTATGGTCGACTTTGATCACGCCGTTGTAGCTGTAGCCAGTTGAAGCGATCGGACTGAAGAAATTGTTGGGTTTGGCAGGCAATCCGCCGATCAAGCTGCGCGGCCAGAAACCATTTGGTCCGATGAGCCTTGTGGAGAGCGGACTCGCAATAACGCTGTACTTCTTAAGTACAGCCAGCGCGTTATTTACATAAGCATCCGAGGGTTCGGTCGCCAATCCCGAAAGACCAATGATGTATTGCTGTTTCTCGTAGCCGAGAAAGAAAAAGGTTCTGTTCTTGATAATCGGACCGCCAACCGTGAGACCGTAGTTCTCGTTGCGAAGCTTCGGTGGCTTAGGCTCTGTCGAACTTGGAATGAAAAATGGCGATGAGGCGCTCCAGAATTCATTTCGATCGTAGTAGTAGGCAGAGCCGTGCAAATTATTGGTTCCCGATTTCAAAACTAGATTGACAGTGCCGCCGGCGTTGCGTCCGGCTTCTGCGCCTGACTGGGTTTGCGACGAGAACTCGTCAATGGAATCAATCGGAAGCACCACTCCGGCAATGCCCGATACGCCTCCTTGATTGACGGCCGGAATGTTATGCCAGAAATCGTTGTTATCGACTCCGTCGATTTGCCAATTCATCTGGTTGGGCCGGGTTCCATTCAATGATCCAAATCCTCCGACCGAGTAACCTCCGTATCCTGGAGCGACGGCAATCAACTGCGTAAAGTCACGTCCATTGAGGGGAGCGTCCTGAACCACGTCGGATGGAATCGTCATGTTCTGCGTCTGAGTTGTGGTGTCGAGAGCCAGTGCTGCTGCAGACACTTCTACAATCATTGTTTCCTGTCCTAACGCGAGTTTCACCGGGAGAGTGTAGATCGTGCCTGCAACTACTTCGACCCGGTCGAAGGTTCGGCCAGCGAATCCGGGAGCTACAACGCTGACCTTATAAAGGCCAAGCGGGATATCCTGAAACGCAAACTGACCCTCGGGCGTTGTAACTGTTGTATGTTCAATCCCCGTTGCAATTTCCGTTGCTTTTACGTGCGCTTGCGCAACAGACGCTCCGGTCGGATCAATAACAGTGCCATTGATCGCTCCGCGGAAGGTTTGTGCACTTGTTCCCAACACAAGAGAAAGAACCATCATTGAAGCCCAAATCGGACGTCGCATGGATCACTCCTCATTTCTGAATTTCGTGACTAACTGAGTTCTAGCCGGACGAAGAAGATGTTTAATGCCGACGTAAGTCGTGGAGCCGATTGCCTAGGGGCAAGACCCGCTAAATTAAAAAAGAAAATTAATTGCCCGATAAGAGAGGTAATGGTTACCGCAAGCGACTGCATCTTTTAAGCCCTACTGGCAGACGAAGTCAAGACAATTGATCTAAATAATCAGCACGAGGAAAATCTTGATCGTAAGCTGCTCATTAGAGCAAAGAGTGTAAAAGAGCCGCGATATCATTAGGCGGGCAGCAGAGAATCGAATCAGCTAGAAATTAGTATGACGACTAAAGCGATTTAGTAACTAATCGACGATACAAAGCATAGTCCAAGGCAAACGACACAGAAGAAAGAGTTCCCCCACATGTTGGAACATTGGAAGAACCCGGAAGAATCCGGGACAGCCTGGAAGAATCCGGGACATCCTGAGAGCCTGTCGGAGATAGATTTTCAGGAACGAAGAATCAACAACTTGCAAATCATCGACTGTCTATAACTTATTGATTCCTGGTCCGGGAGTCGTTCTCTCCGACACGCTTCTGACCCGCCCTATTTTCCCGCACGGAGTGACAACGCAGGTCGGAATATTCGCTGACACAAGCTGCTGAGCTTCTAAGCTGCTGAGCGAGTAAGTCACGAAGCCAGGTTCAGGTTCGGGCACTCGTGGCTTTGAATCGGTGAGGACCGAATTCGGACAGGCTCTTGTCCAGCTTGTCCAGAAAACTTTCGAGCTCGCTTAGCTTTGCCTGCTCGGAGCGCAGTTGTTCTTCGGCGTCAGCTTCGCTGGGCTGTTGTTGTTGCTGCAGATGACGCCAGGTTTCCAGGTCGGCTTTGAGGCGAGGCAGAACTTGTTCTTGCAGCTCCTTGCGTTCGGTCGCCGATTCGGATTGCGTCACGCGGTCTTCCGCGCGCTGATTTCTGCGGTCGCTCGCTTGATCTGGGATTCTGTGTCGGTGAGTCGATCGCGGGCCAGGTCGCGTCGCTGCGCAGCTCGCTCGACTGCGCTTTCCTGACCTTGCAGGCGGTAGAGGACGATCTGAACGCGTTGCGCAGCGACCGTGGTTGTCACCAGGTCCTGCCGCAGTTGACGAAGCTCTTTGGCCATCGATTCCAGCGCCTGAGTGTCACGCGGCGACGATTGTCCCAAAACGAAACTGGACGAAAGCATTACCACTGCGAGAAAAAGATTTGAGCGCATCGGTGTCTCCCCCGAACCTTGCAGAATTGCAGGACGAGAATTGTAGCGAAGGGGAGAAACATGGCTGGGAAGAACGGCAGTCAGCACTCAGCAATCGGCATTCAGCTCAAGCAAAGGGCAACGCCAAGGCAACGCGACGGAGCCGCAGAGCCACGAAACGGCAAGTTCCGTAGAGGTGCTCAGTACCGTTCCCGATAGCGAATGGGTCAAGCAACGGCGCAGGTTCAGTCTGCATAGACCCATTCGCTACCGCGAACGGTACTAATGCGGGAGAGGGCCGCGTTTTGCGCGGCACTTTCCTCCAAGATGTGATTACTCATCGTCGTCGGGCACTCGACGCAGGTTGCCTTTATAGACGGCGGTGCCGACGGCGCGCCCCAGGTCCGAGCCTGCCTCCTGATCGAATCGGAAATGAATTCCGCCGTAAACACGCGCGTCGGAGATATCGTCGGCGATCTGCTTGAACGTCGTGTATTGAAAAACGATGTTGGGGACTGCGGGATTCGAGATCGTGATCGAATGACCTCCCTCTCCGTAAAGACGTCGTAGGACCTCTACTCCTCCACCAGTTCCGCTGCCGTGGTTCGATGGATAGCTGGGGAAGCATGGCGTGAGGATAAACGGCTTATATGTGGTGTCAGGATCGGTCTTCCTGTTGCCGTCTGTGCCGCCAAGATGGATTGCCGTTTCGGGACGCCACAAGTTGTAGTGGTACTTGTTGAGGAAGGATGCGACGAGGCTATCGTTTACCGCCATATTGATCAGTGCCAGAGCCCGAGCATTTTCCGAGATCGAACGACCCTGTTCTTGCGCTACCTGCCGGGCCGCCTGGTTGATTACATAA
The DNA here is from genome assembly GCA_964399125.1 of uncultured Terriglobales bacterium. Lineage (GTDB taxonomy): Bacteria > Acidobacteriota > Terriglobia > Terriglobales > Acidobacteriaceae > Gp1-AA112. Next base: position 8,733 of record CAYNPS010000072.1, on the reverse strand, counting down.
GTTGGTGACGAGGCTGCATAGAAGATCGCGACGTTCGACCGATCCGGTGGACGCTCAGTGCTGGTAGCGTCTCCGACCGTCATCACCTCGTTATAGGCTTTTGCATACTCGTTGCTGGTAAGTGCCGGCGGCGGATCCAGCAGAAATGCCCCAGCAGTCGCGATACCGAATGGAGTTACGTTTTGCCAGTGGAAGAACACCCCGACGGCAACTCCGTTAACTACTGGACAACTTGGCGTAGCCTGCCACTCACCCGGAAGTGGCGCTCCGGGAATCTTGAATTGCGGAGGCGACGAGCCGTCGTGAGCGCGCAGCGCAATCATCGCCAGAGCTGCGGCTTCGCCAGTAGCGATGCCGTCGGTCTTGGGCTGGCCGTCTGGGATTGCTGCCAGTGAGTTTGCGCGCTGCATGTCAAGCGTCGTTACGCTGTTGGGGAAGTATGTCCTAAGCACGCGATACGCAGCCTGGATTGCCGCCGCGTCGACTGAAGCGCCAGCTGGAGCCTGGATGGTGCCGAGATACGGCTGGTAGTCTCCGTTGATGGAATTGACAGCTTCAAAGACAGCCAGTTGAGCGATTGCCGCAAAGCGCGCTTGCGCAAATGGGCTCTGACCGTTCGCAATTGCAGTATTGACGGCAATCACGTTCCAATCCAGAACGGTGTCCGCTTTCGCTACGGCGCACCCTAACAAGAGAGTCGCCGTAAATACGTACACGCCGAAATTCCTCATCCCTTTGTCGCAATGCATCCTTTTCATATTGTTTCCTCCCGATTCAGGAAAGTCGATGAGTGGATATTCATATCCCGTAGAGGAGCTTTCGAAACTCGCAGTGGCGGAGGAATTCACCGTGGGGACCCGGAGGATCCCAAGAGCCACTACAGTGACTGAGCAATGTCAGTCTCTTCGGGACAATATGTGGGCCGGAGAGGAGTGCGGAAAAACGGTACGCGCAAAGCAGCATTTGGTCAAGCAATTTCGGCCTCTGAGCGCCACTCGCCGACACGGTGGCAGGACACAAGCTGCGAAGCCGCAAAACGGCAATCGGCATTCGGCTGTCGGCATTCGGCGTTCGGCTAAGGCTGCAACGGCAAAAGCTAATGAGCTGCGAGGCGGGCGCGCCTGGCACTGCGCCAGGGTGACGCGGGTGCTTAAAGTGTTTTTGCGAAAGAAACGAGCGCTTCCTCCTATTTGCCATCAGCAGCAGTTCCGTCAGGATTTATCCTAGCCTCCTCATTTCCATGTCAGCGATTTCCGAGTGGTCGCCGAAGTCTTTTCTTCTATTAAGGCACTACACCTTTCATAAGTTTTTCTCTGATCTGCTGGCGGGGATCACCGTCGGACTGGTTGCTTTGCCGCTGGCGATGGCATTTGCCATTGCCTCCGGAGTTTCGCCGCAGGCTGGTTTGTACACTGCAGTTTTCGCAGGCTTTCTCATCTCGGCGCTAGGCGGATCGAGCACGCAGATCGGTGGTCCGACCGGGGCCTTCGTGATCGTGGTTGCCGGAATTGTCGCTAACCACGGTCTGCTCGGTCTTTATATCTGCACTCTGCTCGCCGGATTGATGCTCATCTTCATGGGAGTGACAGGACTCGGCTCTGCGGTTCGCTTTATTCCGCGGCCAGTCGTTGTGGGATTTACGAATGGCATCGCGATCCTGATCGCCAGCACGCAAATCAAAGACTTCTTCGGGCTGCGCCTCGCCGGAGCGCCGGGCGATTTCTGGGGTCGGATGCAGGCGGTTGCGGCAAACTTCCACACGATCTCATTACCAGCAACTGTTCTCTCGATCGCTTCACTTTTCCTGATCATCCTGACCGCAAGATACGTAAAACGCGTTCCTGGTTACATCGTTGCTTTATTCGTCGCTACCGGAGTCGCGCTGACTCTCAAACTGCCGCTGGAAACAATCGGCACGCGGTTTGGCGGGATCCCCTCTGGATTACCGCACTTCGCGATTCCGCCGCTAAAGCTGGGAATGATCCGTCCGTTGGTTTCGCCCGCGATTACCGTTGCGATGCTCGGAGCCATTGAGTCGCTCATGTCGGCAGTAGTCTCCGACCGCATGAGCGGCGATCGTCATAATCCCAATGTGGAACTGATTGCCCAAGGCATCGCCAACATCACCTCTCCGCTCGTGGGAGGATTGCCTGCAACCGGAGCGATCGCGCGTACTGCGACGAACATCCGCTCCGGCGCAAAGACTCCCGTTGCCGGCATGGTGCATGCGCTCACGCTGCTTAGCATTCTGCTGTTTGCAGCGCCGCTGGCGAAATTCGTTCCACTATGCGTGCTGGCTGCGATTCTGATGGTGGTTTCCTACAACATGGGAGAGTGGCGCGAAATTCCCGAATTGCTGCGACTAAGCAAACTGGAAATTGCAGTGTGGCTGATCACGCTTCTGCTGACCGTCTTCGCCGATCTAACCGTCGCCGTCGAAGCCGGCATGATGCTGGCGGTGCTGATCTACATTCGTAATGTCACCTCTACCACGACGGTTTCTGAAGTCACAAACGAGTATCTGGAAGATGGCCGGCTGCACATTCTGCAGGACAAGGAGATTCCGCCCTACGCGATCATCTTCCGCATTCACGGGCCGTTTCTCTTTGGGGCCACCGACAAGATCAACGAAATCGCAGCGCGGCTCGATCACATGCCCGCGATTGTCATTCTGCGACTTCGAAACATGACCGCGCTCGACGCGACTGGACTCCGCGCATTGGAAGAGTTTGCGGATGCGGTCCACGCAAGCAACAGACACATAGTTCTTTGCGGAGCGCCGCCGCAACCGGCGAGGCTCATGAAGCGAGCAGAGTTCGCGCAGCACGTTGGCGCAGAAAACATTTGTCCGAACGTTGCGGCTGCTCTTGCCCGAGCTAATCAGTTGTATGCGGAAATGCCGGCGGAATATCGGTCCGTGAATTTGCATCGGCGCAAGACCGATATGATCGAGCCTACCTCTGCGGCAGCGACGGTTTAACTCTGCACACGCGATGCTTACTTTTACGACAATGCTCGCGCGTGCATCGCGATTTCAAGATCTTCATCAGTTGGAATCACTCGCACGTCGCATCCGCCAGCTCCGATTCGGGACGCGCTGCTCTGATTAGCAGATTCATCCAGAGCGATTCCGAGATGCTGTAGCTTTGAGCAAATCTCGTATCGCACGATTGCCGAGTGTTCTCCGATGCCTCCGGTGAATACGAGCATGTCGATCCCGCCCAACACCGCTGCCAGCGCGCCGATGCTCTTGCGTACCGAGTAGCAAAACATTTCGACAGCAGACCGCGCGTCGGCATTCTTACTCCGGGCCTGCAGAAGCTGACGCATGTCGCTGCTGATACCAGAAATGCCCAGGAGTCCTGATTGATGATTAAGCAAAGAATCCAGCTTCTCCGAGTCATATCCGTTGCGCAGAAGGGTTAACAAAACCCCTGGATCGAGGTCGCCGCTTCGCGTACCCATAATTACTCCGCCGGTCGGCGTCAGTCCCATGGAGGTTTCAACTGACGATCCATTTTGGACTGCCGTGATGCTGCACCCATTCCCTAAATGGGCAATCACGGTGCGCGGAGCCAGCTCAGGACCAAGCACGCGAACGATCGATTCGGACGAAAGGCCGTGAAACCCGTAGCGCTGAAGACCTCTATCGAAGAACTCTCGACCGACAGGCAGACGCGCTGCGAACTCGGGAATCGTGCGATGGAAGGCAGTATCGAAGCAGGCGATGTGTGGCACATCAGGAAACGCTTTCATCGCCCTTTTCAGCACATCGAGCGCCGGCGGCAGATGGAGAGGAGCAAAGGAAATTGCTTTCTCGAGCTGCGCCAGCACGGCCGGTGTCACGGGCTGATGCTCGCGAAGTCGAGGACCGCCATGAACGATGCGATGTCCAACAGCCTGCGGCAAAGGCAGTGAAGTGCCGCGTAAGTTCTCGATGAAATATTCTGCGGCAGTTCCTGCGGACGCAAGCTGTTGTCCATCGGCCGATTCAAGCTCGACTGCGCCGTGCATCCACAGGCGACCATTCCCGCTTCCTATCTCTTCTGCTTCACCCCAGGCGAGCTTTGCAAGTTTCCCATTCTGAAACGAATATAGTCCAAGCTTAAGAGACGATGACCCACTATTCAGGGAAAGAACGGTGCATGCATGATGGCCCTCGACCATTTCCGCTCACGCCGACCACTTCCAATTGCGTACTTCAGGAAGATCTTCGCCGTGCTCCGAGACGTAGAGCTTATGCTTCTGCATCATTGCGTAGAAGCGCTCGGTCGCTTTGTCACTGATGTTCTTGAGTCGCGGGATTCTGCGGATCGCGTCGAGCGCAAGTTGGAATCGGTCGAGATTGTTGAGTACAACCATGTCGAACGGAGTGGTTGTGGTCCCCTCTTCTTTATAGCCGCGAACATGAATGTTGTTGTGATTGCGTCGGCGATAAGTCAGGCGATGGATCAGCGTGGGATATCCGTGGAACGCAAAGATCACGGGACGATCGACCGTGAACAATGCATCAAAATCTTCGTCTGCGAGGCCGTGCGGATGTTCACTTGATGGCTGCAGAGTCATCAAATCGACGATGTTGACAACGCGAATTCTTATATCGGGTACATGCTCGCGCAGCAGTGAAACGGCGGCGAGAGCTTCGAGCGTAGGGACGTCTCCGGCACACGCCATGACTACGTCGGGATCGCCGTTGTCGTTGCTCGCCCAGTCCCAAACGCCAAGGCCTGCGGTGCAATGACGGACGGCAGAGTCCATGTCGAGCCACTGCAGCGCCGGCTGTTTACCCGCAATAATAAGGTTGACGTAATTGCGGCTGCGCAGGCAGTGATCGGCGACCGAGAGCAGTGTGTTTGCGTCCGGCGGTAGGTAGATGCGAATGATGTCCGCTTTCTTGTTGGCGACGTGATCAATGAATCCAGGATCCTGATGTGAGAAGCCATTGTGATCCTGCCGCCAGACATGTGAACTCAATAGATAATTCAATGACGCGATCGGCTTCCGCCACGGCAAGGTGCGCGTCGTCTTCAGCCACTTCGCGTGCTGATTGAACATTGAATCGACGATGTGAATGAAGGCTTCGTAGCAGTTAAAGAAGCCGTGGCGACCGGTGAGCAGATACCCCTCAAGCCAGCCTTGGCACATGTGTTCGCTCAGCACTTCCATCACTCGACCGTCGGTGGTGAGGTTCACATCGACTTTCTCTATTTCCGCCATCCATTCTTTGCCGGTGGTTTCATAGACGGCATCGAGACGATTGGAAGCAGTCTCATCCGGGCCAAGCAAACGAAAATTCCTTTTGTCCTGATTGAGGTTGATCACATCGCGCAGAAAGCGCCCTAGTACACGCGTCGCCTCGGCCTCCACCGCCCCTGGTTTATCTACCTTCACGGCGTACTCGCGGAAGTGCGGCATGGTAAGTGGTTCCAGCAGCATGCCTCCGTTTGCGTGCGGATTCATGCCCATGCGCCGACGCCCCGTAGGCGCTAACACAGCAAGCTCCTGTTTGAAAGTTCCATTTTGGTCAAACAGCTCTTCGACGTTGTAGCTGCGCATCCACTGCTCGAGGATCTTCAGATGTGCCGGATTGTTCCGGACGTCGTCCACCGGCACCTGATGCGCTCTCCAGGTTCCCTCAACCGGCTTGCCGTCGACTTCCTTTGGCCCAGTCCACCCTTTCGGTGTTCGCAGGATCAGCAGCGGCCAGCGCGGGCGCTCCGTCACGACTTCTTTGCGCGCGCGCTGCTGAATCGCACGTATCTCCGCAACGATTTCGTCCAGCGTAGCGGCCATGAGCTGATGCATTTCAGTTGGATCGCTGCCCTCGATGAGAATCGGCCGATAGCCGTAACCGCGAAAGAGATCTGTGAGTTCTGTCTGCGGGATACGATCAAGAATCGTAGGATTGGCGATCTTGTAACCGTTGAGGTGCAGGATCGGCAGTACCGCTCCGTCTTTCGCCGGATTAAGGAACTTATTCGAGTGCCAGCTGGTTGCGCATGCCCCCGTTTCTGCCTCGCCGTCGCCGACAATACACGCGACGATCAGATCAGGATTATCGAAGGCAGCTCCATACGCGTGGAGTAATGAGTATCCCAGTTCGCCACCCTCATGAATTGAGCCTGGAGTTTCCGGAGCCACATGACTGGGGATACCGTACGGCCAGGAAAACTGGCGAAAGAGTCGTCGCAGTCCATCTTTATTCTGTTCGATGTGCGGATAAATCTCGGTGTAAGACCCTTCAAGGTAAGTGTGTGCGACTAGCCCCGGTCCTCCGTGTCCAGGGCCGATGATGTACATCATGTTCAGATCGTTCTCGACGATCAGCCGGTTCAAATGTGTATAGATAAAGTTCAGGCCGGCGGTCGTACCCCAATGGCCAAGCAGACGCGGCTTGATATCGTCGCGCGTTAGCGGGCGTTCAAGCCGAGGATTGTCTTTGAGATAAATCTGCCCGACAGTCAGGTAGTTCGCGGCACGCCAGTACGCATGCATCTTGCGAAGCTGTTCGTCAGATAAGGGACGCGAAGATCGGGAAGTTGGAACTGACGTAGTCGGAGTGCCTTCGACTGTTTGCAGGCTGGCCATTTGCAATCCTCCGTGCGCGACTGATCAGGATACTGCGTTTCAGAGATGTGATTGAATTCAAAATCGGATTATCAAGAATTCATCCTCATTGCTGTGTAACTCTGGATAAGCATATCGGGGTTCGAGTCCCTGGAGGGCAGCCAATTCAATCGACTGAATCCGCGGCACCCGTACCCATCCGTGTAAACAGTTGGTATTTGCTCTTGTTGAGCGGCTTAGGAGCTTGGGAGCTGAGCAGCTTAGAAGCTTCAGACAAGATCCGATTGCCTGTCCGCTGCGCAATCCTGTGATGAATGGATTGCTTGGCGCTTAGCTACTACAGTGCTCGCGCGCGATAGCGCCGTCCAATCGTCGGAATGTGGCAACTCATAGGGCTAACGACATCACGCTGTATGAGCGCGCGGGCACTTGAAAGGTCATTGTCGGTCCGACCTTTGGTGCGTCCAGATTCTGCGGAGCGACGCGGTTCGGCTGCTCGAACGTATTTACAGCCTTGAGATCGTTTCCCGTTATGGTCTGCCACGAATTTACTTTCGCCGGGCTGACATCGCGCCAGGTGATATCCACGTCGCGAGGCTTCTCTAAATCACGATTCAGGATGAACACTGAGGCGCTCTTATTTTCAATGTCGAGTGTTGCAACGATGTCCAAATAAGGCACTGAGCCCAGACCTGGTCCAGTAATTCCGATCGCCTCTGTGGGACGCCCCAGGTGAACAACCTCATAGGTGGGTCCTTCAGGTACGATTTGCACTGCACGCCCGCGTGCGTGCCGCAATGCCCAGGAGTATGGGTAATAAATTGTTTGCCTCAGTACTCCATTCGGATTCGTCATGAGCGGGGCAATCACATTTACGAGTTGTGCAAGACAGGCCAACCTCACGCGGTCCGAATGGCGGATGAGCGAATTGAGTAATCCGCCTACGAGCAGCGCATCTTCCAAGTTGTACACCTCCTCAAGCAAGTGCGGGGCCGATTTGCCGTGACCGTTGACAGCATCGCCGTTGCGCGCTCGGTACCAGACGTTCCACTCGTCAAAAGACAGGAACAATGTCTTGGTCGTTCGCTTCCTGCCCCGGACGAGATCGCAGACGGCCGCAATCTCTTCGATCTGGCGATCCATTGCCAGATTCATCGCGAGGTATGTCGAACTGTCACCACCTGTTTCCTCGTTATTGCCCCAGTAGCGATGGAGAGAGATACCGTCTGCGAGTTCGTAGCAGGATTCCAGCACTTGCTGATCCCATTCCAAATAAGTGGGCATGAAAGGCCCGCTGGAGCCGCATGCGATGAGTTTCACATTGGGATCGATCACCCGCATTTGGCGCGCTGCATCGACCGCCTTCTCGCCGTATTCGCGCGCTCCCATGTGCCCGATCTGCCAAGGGCCGTCCATTTCGTTGCCGAGACACCAGTACTTCACGTTGTGCGGCAGCTCGTATCCATGCTGCCGACGCAGGTCGCTCCACTTGGTGCCACTCGGATAATTACAGTATTCAACCAATGCGGCTGCCATTTCCGCAGTGCCGGTTCCAAAATTCATGCCCAGCAGCGGTTCGGCGCCTACCTGCTTCGCCCAGGTGATGAATTCGTTTGTTCCAAATTGGTTCGTCTCAAGCGTGTTCCAGGCACGGTCAAGCACATGTGGACGATCTTTCTTGGGACCAACCCCATCGAGCCAGTGATAGCCGGAAACAAAGTTGCCGCCGGGATAACGAATAATGGGGACACCGAGACCGTGAACCTCTCTGCTGACGTCTGTGCGAAATCCATTGGTATCAGCGAGCCGAGAGCCCGGGTCATAAATTCCTTCGTAAATCGCACGTCCCAGGTGTTCTAAAAACGAACCAAAGATGTTACGGTCCAACGGCGCTCTGGAAAAGGCAGGATCAATAGCGACTCGCGTGGTCGCAGATGCGGTTTGTGCCCAGCTCGATGCAAGTGTGGCATCAGCAATGGCGATAGCTGCTGCGGCCTGGCCGCTTCTTTTGAGAAAATCTCTTCGCGTGACGTCGGACAATTCTCGGCTCCTTTATTTCGCTTCAAAACGAAGATTCTTGCTAAAAAAAGGCATCACATGGTTCTGAAAACGATCGGCGACTCTGCTGGTGTGTGTGCCGGAATAGACTTCGAAGCTGTTCCCGAT
>CAYNPS010000071.1:0-17459 GCA_964399125.1 uncultured Terriglobales bacterium | reverse complement strand
ATATGCAAAAGCATAAAGTGGTCGTATTCAGCCAGCCTGGCTGACCGCCGTGCCGCGTTGCTGAGGCCTTCCTCTCGGAGAGAGGAATCAATTTTGAAGTTCGTGACGTTTCCAGCGACTACTCGGCCGTTCGAGATTTGGTCGGCAAATATCAGAGCCGCTCCACTCCTACAATCGTTGTTGGCGACCAGGTGATGATTGGCTTCGATCCCCAGCGACTCGAACAGATGCTCCAGGCTTAGCGCCGCAAAAGTCGAAGGCTACCTGCTCATTGCTGCTGCCGCGTTCTGCTATGGAGCGGCGGCAGCATTGGGAAAGGTGGTCTTCAATGGAACCACCTGGCTGCGCGGAGCCGGGATCGATCCGCTCATTCTTTCGCAAGCCCGTTCCACATTCGCCGTACTCGTCCTGTTTCCACTGGCAGCCGTTGGCCCCGGAATGGGAAGTTTGCGTGCCAGCCGTCGCACTGTCTGGAAATGCGCTGCGATGGGAATCTTCGGCGTTTGTGGCGCAAATTTCTTTTATTACTACGCGATCGCCAAGAGCACCGTTGCAACAGCGATTACGGTCCAGTACACGGCGCCAGTTTGGGTCTATGCTTATACAGTCCTGGCGAGACGCCAGCGCGCATCGTGGCTCCGCAGCGTCGCCGTGGTACTCGCTTTCGTGGGCTGTGGACTGGTCGCCCTCACTGGACCTCAGGCGCAGGTAAAGGTAAGCACGATTGGAATCGCTGCTGCGCTCGGGGCAGCCTTCTCCTATTCGTTCTATAACGTGATCGGAGCTGATCTGCTCAAGCAGTTTTCCCGCTGGCTCGTGCTGTTTTACGCGCTCCTCTTTTCAACCATCTTCTGGCTGATCGTGAATCCTCCCTGGAGGGTGGCAGCGCAGCATTACTCCGGACGCGAATGGCTGTTCCTCTTTGCATTCGCGATGATCTCGATGCTCCTGCCGTTCGCGCTGTACCTCGGCGGGCTGCGGTTGCTCGATCCAACCAGCGCGATCGTGACGAGTTGTCTTGAACCTGTATTTGCCAGTGTGCTCGCAGCGAGCTTTGCAGGCGAAGGCCTGAGTGCGTGGCAGATTGTGGGAATGGCACTGGTGCTGAGCCAGTCGGTCGTGATTCAGCTGCCACAGCGAGGAGAGAGGAAGCGCGAGGCGAGCGTGTGATGCAGCCCGTTCTGTCATTCCGAACGCAGGCTCGCGCGCAGTTTGCGCGAGTCGGAGTGAGGAATCCCTACCCGTGCCTATGCACTCGAGGTCGGGATTTTGGGAAGTCTATGGGGATTCCTCCGCCAAAACCGGGCGTTCGAATGACAACAGCACCGGCTATCTAATACTCCTGCTGCATCGACTTCGCTTCGTCCCAAGTAATGCGCCGCTTGTTGCGGTAAGCGAGATTCGCCATGTGTCCAGCCACGGCCGAAAGATATCCAATCTCCACCGTCGCATTCGGCTGCTTGCGTGAACGGACGCAGTCGATCCAGTTCTGCATGTGGTTCTGATCGGGCGTTTCGCCCGTGAGCGCGACTCCGTCTTTGCGATTCACTTTTTCCGGATAGTAGCGCGTTGCAGATTCTGATCGTCCCGTGACCATGTTCTGCTCGCCAGCGACGTGCTCAATCGTGCCGTCGCTGCCGAGAATGTGCTCGCCAAGTCCGTAATGATTGTTGCTGAACGTCGATTGCCAAAGCACCACGATATCCTGCGGGAATTCCAGCGTCACGGCGATGGTATCGGGAACTTCGCGTCCATCTTTTTCCGAGAACACGCCGCCGGACATCGTCGCTGCGCTGGGCACGGGCAGATCGAGCGCGCTCATAATCCACGAGATCTGGTGAACCATGTTCTCGGTAATGTTGCCGCCGGAAAATTCCCAAAACAGGCGCCAGTTGATGAATTTGTTCGCGTCAAACGGCTGCGATGGACGGCCATTCAGGAAAGCGTCCCAGCGGACGTTCTGCTGATTGCAATCAGCAGGAATCGGGCGCACCCACTGCCCTTTTCCGTGGGGCGTGTTGCGACTCATCCAGGACTCGACCATCGTCACTTTGCCGACGATTCCGTCTTTGATCCACTTCTTCGTGTCGGCGAGAGAACCATCGCTTTCGTGTTGGAGACCGATCTGGACCACGCGGTCGGAGTTTTTCGCGGCGCGCAAACACTCTTCGGCCTCAGGAATCGACCAGGTCATCGTCTTCTCGCTGTATAGGTCCTTGCCGGCCGCAATCACATCGAGAAAGTGACGCGCATGGATGTGCAGCGGACTGGCTACGATCACGGCATCGATATCTTTCTGGTCGAGGAGCTTGCGATGATCGTCAAAAGTTTGAATGTTGGAAACTTTGGCCTTAGCTTCATCGCGACGGCGGCTATAGATGTCGGCCATGGCAACGAGTTCCACATTGGGCACAGCCGTAATCTGTTTGAGCAGTTCGCTGCCGCGCCCGCCGACCCCGATCATGCCTACGCGGACGCGATCGTTTGCGCCAAGCACGCGCGCTGGTGGATACAACATGAACGCAGTTGTGCCAATAACGGCCTGTTTTATGAAATCACGCCGCGGAATAGATGAGTCTGACATGGTGCCTCCTGGATATGACAATCCGTTACGGAACCGCCGACGGTAGTCGGTGGAGCAGCCGCGATTTTTGCGGCTGCGTGATCATGAGGTTCCGCGCGACTACGAAACCCGGAGCTGGCCATCCGGCCATCTGCCGCCCACCGGCTACCGCCGGCGGCTCTGTTAACCGCAAGCCACGGCATCACGCACGCGCGCAGCCTGGTAAATCGCTTCGACCACGGTAACGCTTCGTCGACCCTCTTCTCCATCGCACACGGGATCGCGCCCCGTCTCAATCGCCTGAACGAAGTCCTCGATAATGCGCTGGTGCCCGCGAATATCGCCAACGACCGGAGAACTCGCGCTGGCGTTCTGATCGGCGGGTTCGATTTGATCGGCGAGAGCCGATGGATTGCGCAGATCGAGACGCGTGATGCGGTCCTGCTCGATACGAACCGTGCCTTCGGTCCCGGTAATCTCGACTCGGCGCGGATAGCCGGGATATGCAGCCGTAGTCGCGTGCAGGACCCCGACCGCTCCGTTCGCGAATTCAAGCGTTGCTACGCAGGTGTCTTCGCTCTCGATGTTATGAAGAGCGGTTCTGGTGACCGATTGCACGCGCGTGATGTCGCCCAGCAGATAAATCAGCAGATCAACGGTGTGAATACCCTGATTCATTAATGCTCCGCCGCCGTCCAGCGCGAGCGTGCCGCGCCACTTCGATCCGGAATAGTATTCAGGCGGGCGATACCACTTCACTGCAGCTTCAACCAAAATGGGACGGCCGAGCCTTCCCGAATTGATACAGTCCTTAACGTGCAGAATGTCGGGCTTGAGGCGATCCTGAAAAAACACGCCGAGTTTTACGCCGGCGCTGCGTGTGGCTCTGATCAGCGCGTCGGTTCGTTTCACGGTCACATCGATCGGCTTTTCAGTGAGCACATGCAAGCCGCGCTGCGCGGCGGCAATGCCTTCATTGGAGTGGAGCGCCGATGGACTGCCGAGCATGACGAGATCCATCGGCTTGTGCGAGACAAAGTGATCAAAGTCGGTATAAGCTTCGCCACCGTATTTCTGGACGAGAGCCGCAACTTTCGCGGAATTGGTTCCATAGACGGCGGCAATCTTCAGCCCAGCGGCAGCGGCGGCGCGGATGTGAGTCTCCGTAATATTTCCGCCGCCGGTGAAGCCCGCGTGAAGCATTGGTTTAGGAGAGCGCTCCCGCTTTCTGCAGCTCTTCTTTCATTCCCGCCCAGCTCTGACGTGTGGACTCTTCAGGCGTGCCCGCGCCGCGCCAGTGAGTCTCGAGACTTGTAGCGAACTTATAGCCCTGCTGCTTGAGCGCGCGGAACTGCCCTACCCAGTCAATTGTGCCGCGTCCCATTGCGGCCCAGGCCTGGCCATTGCCGTCGGGCTTCTTCTGGATGTCTTTGCAATGCACGTGGCCGATTCGGTCCTTCGGCAGCGCATTGTAGCCGTCGGGAAACGCATTCTCGCCGCGCATGGCGGCATTGCCGGGATCCCAATTGACCATGAAATTCTTCGCTTTCACAGCCGAGAGCAGGCGGCCAGCCTCGGCGCCAGTGGCTGTGTTGCAAGCGAATTCGTTTTCCAGAATCAGGATTATGTTTTTCTTCGCCGCTTTGTCGGCGGCTTCCCGCATTTTGTCGTCGATTGCCGCACGGTATGGAGCTTGATCATCCAATCGCCAGAAATCAAAGATGCGTACGCGGTCGGTGTTGAACGCCTTGGCCAGTTCGAATGAGCGCTCCAGGAGTTCGTCCTGCTGCTTGAAGGTAAAGTCGGCGTTGAAGGTGTCACGCTTTTCCGCAGCTTTGGATAACGGAGCGCCGGGCCAGTCCACCTTGAAGACCGGACTGGCGATATCAGTCACTCGCATCTTTGCTTTCTCGAGAATCTGGCGCGCTTCGTCGATCTCCTTGGAATCGAGCTTCAGGATGTTCTTGTTCCACATCGCGCGCAGCTCGATCCATTGCATGCCGAATTCGCGCGAGGCGACATCGACTGCGTGGCCAAAGTCCTGACTAATCTCGTCGTTGATAACTGCAACTCGAAATTGGGAGTTCATAGGCTGACTCCCACGTGGTCCTGAAGATAGTTCTTGCTGATCAATGCCGAGTCCTTTGGTGTCCGCGAGGGATCAGGCACCGCGTCGAGCTCAACCACAGCCCAGCCGCGGAAATTGATGTCTTCGAGCGCCTTGAACGTGGCAGGCACATCGACCCGTCCCCGCCCCAGCTCGACAAATCGATAATCGCGTCCGCGTTTTGATTCCTCTTTCGGGATGCTCTCCACATCCTTGATATGCACGAACAGCAGACGATCCTTGTACTTCTGAATCGCTTTTACTGGATCGCCGCCGCCTTGCACGTAGTGAGCAATATCAAGCTCAAGCTTTACGTAACGCGGATCGCTCGCATCCATCACACGATCCATCTCTTCAGGACTCTGTCCCATCGAGCCCATGTGATTGTGATATCCGAGCTTCACGCCGAGATCTGCGGAGCGCTTGCCGATTTCCGTGAGCATGCGACCCAGTTTCTTGTAATCGTCGGCCGTAAGTTCGCGCTTAGGACGCATGTCGATCATCTGCAGATAGAGCCCTTGCGCGTCGTGCGTGTACCTGGCATTTGCGCTATGTTTGGCAATCTCCGCTCTCTCGTCGGGCGACTCCATATTGATGCTGCCGCTCGAGAGAGCCACAAAAGTAAGGTGATTTCGCTCCAGTAGTTTGCTGAGCTCCGCAGGGTCAGGAATGTCTTTGACCACATTGGACCGCAACTGAATGCCCGAGTAGCCGAGGGACGCAATGTCCGCAATCGCCTGCCGATCATTGCCACCCCAGGTGATCGATGCATAACCAATCTTGATATGAGCCGGCGCAGCCGAAATTGGAGTATCAAAATAGGAAAGATCCATCGGTGGATAGATCGGCTCGAAAGCCGCAAACGCCGGCTTCGGCAATGCGGCCACAGCTCCTGCAGCAATCAGTCCGCCTAGAAAATCGCGACGGGAAAACGAAGACATCACTCTACAGTCCTCCTCGGAACCTCTGATCGAACCAATAACGATACCGCTCTTGCTGGAATGAAGTCTATTTCGTCCCTGGCACAAGACATGTTGCTAATCTTGGTTTGAATTCGATTCAATGGAATTAGACAAACGTTTTGAGAAATGAAAAACCGAGACGGAAGGCGCCCGTCTCGGTCCTATCGTTTTAGAACGTGAACTTCGCGCTCAGTTCCATTACACGGTTGCCATCACCTACCGCACCGTTTTGATCGCCGGTGCCAGTGATACGACCATAGGTTGAAGACGTGATGCTCGTGCTCGGATTGCTGAAGTGCGGCGTGTTTGTCACGCTGAATGCCTCAGCCCGGAACTCGAATCCCATGCGCTCCCCAACCGGGAACTTCCGATACAGAGAAGCATCCAGATTGAAATAGCCCGGACCGGAGAACTGATAACGCCGCATGTTGCCGAGCACACCGTTGCCTTGCGGTTGAACGAAAGCAGTAGTGTCGAACCACAAATTGGTGTCGATTCCTCCGAATATGTGGAAAGGAGCGACCTGGTTCGGATATTGCGTTGAGCTCGGAGCATTGAGCGCTTTGCCATCCGCAGTGAAGTGCAACGGGGTACCGCTCATGCGTGTTAAGACTCCGCTCACTCCCCAACCTCCGAGAATCCAGCTTGCCGGGCCGGAGGTGAGGAATTTCTTGTTCTTGCCGAACGGCAGCTCATACACGTAGCTCTGGACGAAAGTGTGGGCACGATTGCGGCTCGTGACGCCGTAATTACGCTGGAAATCGAGGTAATTGTCCGGGCCGCCATCATCTGCTCCCATATCGGAACGGTAGGCCAAGGCCTTTGCCCATGTATAGGAGGTTGTCAGCAGGAAGCCATTCTTAAATTTGCGGTCGAAGCGCGCCTGCAGCGAGTTGTAATTCGACACAGTCGGCTTGAATAGGAATGTTGTGGAAGCCGTGCGCCCAAACTGCGCACATAGAGGTTGTACCGCGCACGTCGTTGCCATTAGAGTCCCGTTCGGATTCACCGCCGGAGTAAAGGCAGCGTTCAAGTTGTACGCGACTGGAATCTTCACTCCGTGATTGCCCACGTAGGCGAGATCCATCACAAAATTCGCAGGCAACGCTCTCTGAATCGATACGTTGTAAGACTCAACGTAGGGCTCCTGGAAGTGCTTATCGACCACGTTGTATGGATCGCCGTTGCTCGGAACAACAGTACCTGCCGAATCGATTGCAACTGTGCTCGGCGGGGGAAATCCATTAGGGAAGTCACCCAGAAGGCCATTGCTAAAGAAAGGAAACGCAAAGCTGTTGGCTTGATTTGTGCCTTGGTTTTGCCTTACCGGGAAATTGAAGGCGTACTGATTGTTCGTGAAAGGTTCATAGCTGATTCCAAAACCAGCTCTGAGTACAGTTTCTTCGCTTAAGCGGTAAGCGACTCCCACGCGCGGAGCGAAATATTTGTAGTAAGTTTCGCGCCCGAGATTCAAAGGGTTCCCATCGACGCCTGCGATCACCAGCCGGTTGATCGAAGGATCATAGTTCGAGTATCGACCAGGACGGCTCGGTGTCGCCGGCAGGTACAGCTCCCAGCGTAATCCGGCGTCGATCGTCAACTTGGAAGAGGCGTGCCAAGTGTCCTGGCCAAAGAAGAAGGCTTCGGTTTCTCGCCACGAACCGGAAACCAGCGAGATGTCACGGCCAACCTGCGTGGGCGCATCGAGCAGGAAGGCTGCAAAATTGTTGGCCTGCGTCGAAGAGCAAGCTTTCCCTGAGCAGCTCGTATCGCCATTTAGTGAAGTCGTACCGGTACCAAACACAAAGTGCCCGCGCGGACCAAACGTCTGCGCTTGCACCAGGTCATCGCGCAACCTGCGGATATCAGCGCCCCACTTGAACGTGTGATTGCCGCTGATCTTTGTCCAGTTGTTCACGACATCGATGTTGGTCTCACCACGGTCCCAGGGTTGCGAAGCGGAATATCCGACGAACGGATTGCCAAAACCATTTCCAATCTCAACCTGCGTCAGACCGCTGGTGAATGCATCCAAGTTCGCGCCAGGAATTCCCAGAGCAGTGGTGGCAGTGGAACCGTGATCAGACGTCACAGCAATGTTCCGATAGTGGCTGATGCCAGCGCGCGTTTCCATAATGAGCGTCGGCGAAAAGATGTGGGTTTCGTTAATAGCGCCACTCTGCTCATGTTGATTTCCGGGACCCTGGAATCCAATGGGACCACCAGCAAGGCCAAACATCGGTTGTTGAAATGGGTTCTGAACCGCCCGGCTAAAGCGAAACGCGAGTCGATCTTTCTGGCTGAAGTTGTGGTCGATCTTGGTATCAAATGACCAACTATCCTTCCGGAATTGGGTGTTTTCCTGGAAGTTGCTGGTGAGTCCTGGCAAGTTCGTATGCGGGACGAGTGCAAGGATCTTCAGCGAAATTGGATCCATCATCGCCAGGGGAATCACGTTGTTGCAGGTAGCCGCACCTGTGCAGGCAGGGTTGTAGGCGTCGACAAGCCCGTTCCGGCCAGGGATCGTGGCCACGCCAGGAGCCGACGAGGAGAAGATCACGGCTCTACCAGTACCATCCGCATTTCCCGTAAAGGGATTATAGATATTCGATTTGCCTGAGGTAATTGCCGCTCGGACGTCTCCGTTTCGGAACGCGTCATTCGGCAATTGCGTGCTTTGAAATTGGCCGCGAATGTCGTTAATGCGCAGCAGATCGAAAAAGAAGAAGGTCTTGTCCTTGATAATGGGACCACCGATCGTTCCACCGTAGTAGTTGAAGGTCGTACGAGCAATTGGGCTGGGACCCGAAGGTGTGCGCTGGAAGTATGTGCGTGCCTGCAGAGCGCTGACGCGGTTGTACTCGTACAGAGAGCCGTGGAAGTTATTGGTTCCCGATTTGAGAATTACATTCGTGACCGCGCCGCCTGCGCGGCCAAACTCCGCGGCGTAGTTACTAGTGGTCACATCGACCGTCTGAATCGCTTCGGCCGGAGGAACATAAATCTGAAGAAGGCCGGTGCGCTCGTCATCGTTCACCCCTTCGATCGCGAGCTGATTAAATTCGCGCGATTGACCGTTCACTTCCACAGAAAGCGTGTCCTGCGCGTTGAAGAACTCTGAGTGGTCGCGATGCGGCTTATCGGTGCCAGGAATGAGCTGAAGGAAGTTCTGGAAATTGCGATTGGCTCCGCCTACCGGCAATTGCTCCAATTGCGTGGTCTCGATGTTCTGGCTCACATCGGCACGGTCGGTCTTGAGCAGTGGCACAGCGCCCGTGACTTCTACCGTCTCCGTAACCGCTCCGAGTTCCATGGTCATGTCCACGCGAACGCTTTGGTTTACATCCAGGCGCACGCCGGTCCTGGTTACCTTTTTGAATCCGTGCGCTTCGGAAGTTACGTCGTAGTTTCCTGGCGGAAGATCCGGGATAACGTAATTGCCGCTTGCATTTGTTTCCGTGGTATGAGGAATGCCGGTGCCTTCCTCCGTGATGGTGACCTTTGCTCCAGGCACGACTGCGCCTGATGAATCAGTCAAGGTGCCAAGCAGCGTGCCATTCACGGCTTGACCGAACATTGTGGTTGCGGAAATCACTAACACGCACGCAATCAGAATCAGAACTGTACGGGCTCTCTTAGTAACGAACATCTCTCCTCCTGGCCGTTTTGTACAGCGAAAACATGTATTGTTTAGGCGAACGGCATCTTTACCGAGAGCCATAGCCACTGTCAAGACAGGCAAGACAATCGATTTAGCAAAACCGAATGATGGAGATGGATCGGTTCATCGGGTAATCGGGTCATCGGATCAAGTGAAGGCAAAAACCCGACGCGGATTTCGGGGATGGGACGCGGATTACGCGGAAGGTTAAATGAGGTTCTGCTCGAAAACGACTCTTCAGGAGCAAAAGCGCGCCGCCAAATTTTCCGCGCTCATCCGCGTCCCATCCGCAAAATCCGCGTCGTTTTTTTCTCTCAGCTGTGATGGCTAGCTCATTTCGCCTATTGCAACCACGAAATAGTTTGCAGGCGTATCACCAACGTTCTTGATCCCATGCAGATCGTTTCCTGTCGCCAATCCCACGCCGCCGGGACCAAGGCGATGTGTCTGGCCATTGATGCTGAGCTCGACTGTGCCCTCTCGGATCAGCCAGAACTCGCTGTGTTTGTGACGATGCGGAGCGTGCGGCATCGTGCCCGGGGCAAGTGTGGTCTCATGTACCTCAACGTGCTCTCCGGTCGAGAGTTTTCCGTTCACCACCGGACGCGTCGTGTGCCCGTCAGCTTCTTTCTTTTGAAGCTCGTCGAACGGAAATGTGGTGGACGTAAGTGTCTGGTCGTTCGCGGCCCACGAACTGGCCAGCGCGAGAAACGGCATTGCTACGCACAACTCACGGCGATTCATCATTCGCGTTCTCCTTGCATGGATTCGATTTCGCGAAATCAACAATATTGCGGATCGAAGCGCAATCGGTTGGCACATTGTAATCGCGTGGATTCGATAGTTCGCGTAATGAGGCAGACATCCCCCGGACCGACGCGCGCCCTCGCGCGGGTTTCCTCTCCTGAACCAGGCCCGTCTAAGTCTGAAGCAAATACCCGGCCGAGGGCGGCCGCAGGTCCTGACTGAATCGGCTACTGCGCGGTGACTTTGATATCGAGCTGCTGCTTGCCAGCAATCTGGACAGGCGTGCCGTGCGCGAGATAAGGACGCAGCACATCGGGCGAGCCCCACTCCAGCTCCCATCCATTACGAATAGCGATTGCGGTGTACATTCCGGGGACCACATCGGGAAGCGTGAAGGTTCCGTCGCTGTCGCTTTGATCGCGGCGAAAAAGACTTGCGTTGTCGGAAACTTCTTGCGGCACCAGTACAACCATTGCGCCGGAGAGTGGCTTGTCACCATCCATGACCGTTCCGTTCACCGTGCCCACACCTTTCGACACGACGATCGACAGTTCGACTGGCTGCGCGCCTGTGATCTCAGCGGTGCGCCCACTCACCCGCGCACCGGTTGCGGAGACACTGCGGATTGCATATCCCGCCGCGTTGGCAAGCATGATGACATAACGTCCGGGAACTTCAGGCTGTACGCTGAACTCTCCGCGCTCATTCAAGCGCGTGCCCATGGAATTTCCGGAGCCGAGATCGCGAAATTGTAAAAAGGCATTCGGCGGAGGCGAGTCGTCGAACTTCACGACTCCATGAACAGGCTCCAGGCTGCCCGCCGCTGAGAGGTCTAAATCGCCACTCTGCTGCAAAGTGACGCTCTGGCTTTGCCTGGTCGAGCCTTTGGGATCGAAGTGAAAGATATTCACATCGTAGCTGCCGGGAGCAATCCCGGAAATCTCCAGCTCTCCCTCTTGACGTATGACACTTGGCTGCTGGAAACCAACTGGCTGCCCAAAGGCCATCTGGCGGAAATTCGGCTGGCCTGGCGGCTGATTCCCTTCTCCATTGCCTTCGCGAATCGTCAGATGAAGAGATTGCACCGGCATGAGATTGAAATCCGCGCTGATGCGATCGCCCGCCCCGAGCAAAATCGCGCCGGCGCCGTCGGCGTCCGTGGTGCCTGGGTAATAGATGAGTGGATAAGCGACATCGAGTGCAGGATCAATCTCAGTCGCATGCTGGGGAAACCCCCGGCCGCGATATCCGCCTTGAAAATATCGTCCATACCATGGCTGCGCCGAAACCACGACGTAATAAGCTCCGGCGCCCAAGTGTCCAAAACGGTACTCGCCTAAATCATCCGTCTGAGACATTCCATGATGCTCGATCATCGCATGCCCTATGTCATTCCGCTTTTGGAACAACCAGACCTGCGCGTCGCGCACCGGTTCATTATGCTCATCGAGCACGCGTCCGGAAATGGCACTCATCGGACGCATGCGAAAAACGATGCCGGTTGAAATCTTGTCCGGACCGACGACGATCGCGGTACTGAAATTCTCGTGCTGCTCGAACGACTGCAACAGATATCCAGGTGCGGATGCATTCAGGTTGTACTTGCCTGCGGGAACATTATGAAAAGCAAACGATCCGTCGGTACCGACCTCCGATCGACGCGGCTGGTCTGCCTGTCTGGAGGCAACCAGTTGCACGAAGGCATTGTGAACAACCTCTCCCGAAACAGAATTCACCAGAGTTCCGCTGACCTCGAAGCGTCCGGGCGAGGGGGGAGTCGTGGCCTGCTGTGCCTGCGCGAAGCTCACCAGAGACACAAAAACGAGAATGCAGCGACTAAGTTTCATTGCGCCACGTGAATTAGATCGACGGTAACCCGCGCCTGCTCTTCGGGACTTAGCGTTATGTGTGCGGCATGCGAGAGATAGGCGGTTAGACTTTCGCGATTGCGGTACTCGATTCCATCCGGGCGATCGAAGGCCAGAACTTCGTAGCTTCCCGGCGCCAAACCCTGTGCTTGAAATTTCCCCGAGGGATCGACCCATACCTGACGCGGCGGAGCTTGCGTATCTCCGTCCGGAATGATAAGGACCATTCCGGGCTGTCCGGTTGTCGAACTCTGCACATTCCCATTTACGGAAGCGCCATCATCGCGCAGAAGAACGTCAATCGGTTGGGGCTCCGATCCCTCCGCGATCACGAGCGGCTGCGAAAGCAGGTTCACTCCGCCGCACGTGACCGACGCGACATAGGAGGAGCCGTTCGGATCCACCTCCACGTCATAAGCTCCAGGCTCCAACCCGCGAATGATTGCGGGCGCATCCTGGCTCTCGCGGTTCGCAGAAAACTGCTGATAAGGAGGCGTACGCGAGATAAGTCGAACCTGCCCAAAGAAGGGCATCATGCGCCGGCCTGAACCGCTTCCTACAAATCCGAAGCTTCCCGGTGTTCGCTGCCTGGAATCGGGATTTACGAAGTCCATCACATAGTCCACTGGAACAGTGATCGCCCGGGAAACACCAACGTGCAACTCCGGGATGTTACCGTTTACCTGAATGGGAACATCCGCGAAGAGCTGCTCGCCGTCAGGACTGCGCCCGTTGAAGCGCAGGCGGTACGAACCAGCAGGCACAGGAAACGCCTGGAAGCGGCCGGTGCGATGATCGAAGCGCACGCCGACATCGACGTGATCACCATCCAAATCGCTTAAATAGACCCCGCCGTTATTGGTTGCACCGGCGATCATGCCGGAAATGCGAAATGCGGGAACGCGTTTGACCGCGAACTCAACATTCGCGTGCTGACCCGGAGCAAGTCGCAATGGAGTGGCGGCGCTCATCTCGCGCACGCCGGGATAGTACTGCGCGGGAACGACTTCGAATTTTCCTGTATCGCTCTGCTCTTCTCCTACAGGACGCGCGCGCTGATTGGGACCAACCTCAACGTAATACGTCCCCGGACGCAGCTCGGCGATGCGGAAGTTTCCATCTTCGTCGGTCTGCCGATGCCCGAACTGCTGCCAGATGCGGCGCCCGTTCATGACCTGGCTGAAGCGCAGCCGCACCGGAACACCGCCGACGGGCTCGCCTTCAGGATTTTCAACGTGCCCGCTGACCACCGCTTCCGGAACGAGCTGAAGAGTGATGCTGGTGGGATGGTCTGAGAGGGTTACCGTGAGCGGCGCATGCGCTTCGCCGAGTTCGCTCGGTCCGAAGAATCCAGGCTTATGCGCTTGAACCGTAACGGACGGGGAGCTTAGATGATCAAATTCGAAATTCCCATTCTGGTCTGCCAGCTTGGCGCTCTGGTCGGCCTGAACCAGAGCATACGGAATTGGTGCGCCGGTCGAGGAATTTACGACGCTTCCGGCAAGAACATAGCTTGGAGCGGGGGGTTGATTGTCCCCGAATCCTTGAGCTTCAGAGCGCGACAGCAGTGTGCCTGATGCCGTAATGACGACAGCACACCAAACCCAGAACCCACCCCGGGCACAAAACCGCATGCGCATAAAGCTAGCTGAGAGTTCCTGCTGGTGGCAAGCGGAGCGGCGTGGGTGGAAGCCCCCCGGCGGGACGGAAATTTCGTGATTTCCTGATTTCGTGATTTCGCGATTTCAAATCACACAATCGCGAAATTCCGTGACTGGGGGCTTCCACCCAAACCTCTTACGGTGAGCTCGGACTCACGCCGACAGTACAACTGCCGTTAATCCATCTCGCGCATGCGCATTGAATCTGGCCCAGGCGACGGCGCTCCGCCTTCGGCTGCGTTTTGCTCTTTTTGCCAATCCTGCTCTGAGATGATCTCGATGGGCCGCAGTTTCTTTGAGATCAACTGCTTGTTCATCGAAAGCTGTGGTGTGACCAGCTTCTGGAATTCGTTGATCACGTCTTCGAGTTCGCGCCCGAGCACATCGGTACGCGCGACTTGCGAATCCGTCGGCTTGCCTTCGTAGCCGTTCACGTCGCTGTAGAGGCCTGCGAGAAATTCGCGCAGGCGCTCCTCACCCGTGATCGCGCCGCCTTCTTTTGTAGCGACAATCTTGCCGCGAATAGTGTCGACGTCAGCAGCTAACTTCGTAAGCCGCTGCTTCAGCGGATCGTTGCTCTTGAGTTGGCTGGCATCCCGATTTGCAGTTTCGCGAACATTGACAATCGCGTCCACCGCCCAGCTCATGTGATTCAGCATCGCAGAAAGCTTGGTCGCGAGATCGAATTGCGCTTTGCGATCCTCGACCGTGTACTTCGCGCGAGGATCGAGCACAACGTTGATCTTCTCCGTGTAGGTCTTGTCACCTTTGGTCATCTTCACCGTATAGGTGCCCGGCACGACCCGCGGCCCAAACGCCGCTCCAAAAGCTGCGCTTGCGGCGGGCGGCACCTTGGGTGGCTTCAAGTGCATGGACCAGGTCGCGCGATTTACTCCGCGATGCTTGCTGGTATTGATCGAATCGACAAACTTACCCTGGTCGTCGAAGATCTCGATCTTCAAGTCGCCAAAGATGTGACGCGTGCGTTGATAGTACGGAATCGTTGCTTCTTCGGGACGGTTCTGGCCGTTGAATGAATTCGCCCCTTCTGGCCACCCGCCTTGCGTTTCCATCCATTGCACAGCCGGCGGAATCGGCAGGAAGCCTGCGTCTTCCTGCATGATCTCCGGAGTCAGGGCGCGTAAAGGAGAGATGTCGTCGATGATCCAGATGCCGCGACCATGGGTAGCGAGCACGAGATCGTTGGTGCGCGGCTGAATGACAAGGTCATCCACCGCAACGGCCGGGAAGTTGCTGCCCTTGTACTGCGCCCAGCGCTCGCCGTCGTCGTTGCTCACGAAGAGTCCAAATTCGGTTCCGAGGAAGAGCAGGTTGGAACTGACCGTGTCTTCTTTAATGACGTGAGCCCATCCGCGTACGCCGCTGTCATTCGCAACAATTGATTTCCATGTCTTGCCAAAATCAGTGGTCTTGAAGACGTGCGCAGTCATGTCGCCGTACATATGGCGATCCACTGCGGCGTATGCCGTGCCTTCATCGAAGCGGCTGGCTTCGACCCATGAGATCCATGAGCCCTGTCCCGCTTCGGGAACGTTGCCGATGACGTTCGTCCAATTTTTCCCGCCATCGCGCGTGACCTGGATGTTTCCATCGTCGGTTCCCACCCAAATCACCTGGCCATTCTTGGGAGACTCGGAGATCGAGTAGATGCTCGTGTTCATCTCTGCCGCAGAGTTATCGACGGTGATGCCACCCGATTCCTCCTGCTTCTGCTTCTCCGGATTATTCGTGCTTAGATCCGGCGAGATTCGCTCCCACGACTGCCCGTGGTCGCGCGAGCGGAAGAGGAACTGCGCTCCGAGATAAAGCGTGTTCTTGTCATTCGGGCTGACTTGAATTGGAGTGTTCCAGTTGAAGCGCAGCTTCTTTTCGCCATACTGCGGATAGGGCTTGATCGCGCGCGTCTCGTGGGTCCAGCGATTCACGCGCCCGATCTCGCCACCCTGCGCTTCGGCGTAGATGTAATCGCGATTGGACGGATCCTCCCACATCCAGAAACCATCGCCACCATACATGTTTTCCCAGCGCGAGTTGGTCACCCCTCCCGGATATGACGAATCACCCACCCACGAGCTGTTGTCCTGTAGTCCGCCATAGACGTGATACGGAATCTCGTTATCGACGCTCACGTGATAGAACTGCGAAACCGGCAGGTTCATCTGGTGTTCCCAGCGCGAGCCTCCATCGAAGCTGCGCCACAGTCCACCATCGTCGGTGGCGAAGACGATGCTGGTGTCATCGGGATCGATCCAGACATCATGAAAATCGCCGTGCGCCTGATTGGAAACGGCGCTGAAGCTCTCGCCGCCATTCACGCTCAGCAGCAGCACTAGATCGACTTTGAAAACTTTGTTCTCGTTCTTGGGATCGACGATCAGGTTGGCGAAGTAGAACGGGCGCCACACCATGTACTGGCTCGCATCGAGTTTCTTCCAACTCTGTCCGCCATCGTCGCTGCGATAGAGAGCGCTGGCCTTGCACTCGATCATCGCGTAAACGGTCTGTGGCTTCGAAGGAGCTACCGCGATGGCAATGCGGCCATACGGCTTTGCAGGCAGCCCTTTGGCGTTGCTCTCGTTGATCTCGCTCCAGTGCTCGCCGCCGTCGGTGGACTTGAAAATTCCGCTGCCCGGACCTCCGGAGCGGAAGGTCCATGCCTGACGACGAAAATCCCATGTGGTTGCATAAATCGTGTTTGGATCCTGCGGGCTGGCGGACATCTGTCCGCAGCCGGTCGAGCGATTGGCTCCGCTGAGCACCTTGCGCCAGTTCTGCCCGCCGTCAGTGGTCTTGTAAACGCCTCCTGCATCATTGTCGGCATAGGCGGAGCCTGTGGCGCAGACCAAAACGGAATTTCCCTGTTTGGGATTTACCAGAATCTTGACAATATGCTCGGTGTCCTTGAGTCCGACATTGTTCCAGTTCTCGCCGCCGTCGGTTGATTTGTAAATACCATCGCCAACCGAAACGCTGTTTCGCATCCAGCTCTCGCCGCTTCCCGCCCACACGATCTTTGTATTGGTCGGATCGACAGCGAGCGCCCCAATCGATTGCACGTCGGGCTGGTCAAAAACCGAGCGGAAGCTGCTGCCGCCGTTCACCGACTTCCACACTCCGCCGCTGGCCGCTCCGGCGAAGACGGTGAGACGGCCATGATCGTTATAGGCGGTGACCGCGGCGACGCGTCCGCTCATCGTGGCCGAACCAATGTTGCGCGCCGGTAGTCCCGAGATGGTACCCGCGTCGAAGCGCACAGGACGTGGCGCGGGCTGCTGCGCGAAAAGGCTGATTGGAATTAGAAGCGCAAGAAGGAATGATTGAGAAAACACATGGGAATGCTTTCTGGCACTAAGCATCATTGTGTAGAAATCCTCTCGGTAAATACGGCCATTCTTTTGATTTCTTGACGAAACAAATGAAGGTGCGGCCAATTCGCCCGTTCTATACGCACTGTCATCCCCCGCGTCGCAGCGAGGGAGTATCGAATCAGGAAAAATTGCCTTTGCGACGCGGGGGATCTGCTGTTCGAGGGCTTTGGACTCAAAAGCAGATCCCCCGCGCAGCAAACGCAATTTGCCGAATGCCACACCGGTCTCGCGGCTGCGCGAGGGATGACAGTGCTTATGAGTATCGCTGTTGTATTTCAGAGAAGCAGTCATGTCGGGACTTTCTTCCTAGTTGAGTCCCGGTTTCGAACCCGCAGGCTTTGCCGGTGCAGCCGGCGCGCTCGGCATCTTGAATTGGGAATCGGGAATATCGAGGTTGGCCTCCATCTTCTCAATCGTCACCGTCCCCTTTTGGTCTGGACGATTCTTAGGACCGCTGGAGATCGAGAATGGGAAGTACACGCCGTTCACCTGCTTGTAGGA
>CAYNPS010000070.1:2174-17482 GCA_964399125.1 uncultured Terriglobales bacterium | reverse complement strand
CCGTGTTCAATCCGACGCTTTTGATATCTTTGAACCATGCCGGTGAAATCCATCCAGCTTGGTCAGGTCTGGCGAAACGACGACAACGGATCGAACTATCTGGTTACGAAGCTCTACAACGAAGTTTTCACGCAGTACGCGATTCTGCGCCAGGCAGATGCCAATGCCGCCACCTCCGACACCATCCGCGTGAAGGTGCAAAAGGGAAACGAAGGCGCCACGCTTCCGGGCTACACCTACACCCAAGACGCGCAGGACTTCTGATTGATCGAAAGTCTCATCACCAAGCTGGGGCTGTTCGTCATCTCCGTAATTTCCACACTGGGATACTTCGGAGTGGTGATGCTCATGGCCATTGAGTCGGCCTGCATTCCGTTGCCGTCGGAAGTGATCATGCCGTTTTCCGGGTATCTGGTGCATACCGGGCAGTTCAATCTCTGGTTGCTCGCCTTTATGGGAGCGCTGGGCTGCAATGTTGGTTCGCTGGTTGCGTACGAGATCGGGTACTACGGAGGGCGTCCTCTAGTGGAGCGATATGGATCCTATGTTTTGCTAAGCCAGCACGAGCTTGAATGGACTGATCGCTTTTTCGCGCGATTTGGCGACCTTACGGTGCTCATCAGCCGTATGTTGCCGGTGATTCGAACCTTTATCGCTCTGCCTGCAGGGATCGGGCGAATGCCGCGCCTCAGATTCCACATCTACACCTTTGTTGGATCGTTCCCATGGTGTCTTGGCCTGGCCTATTTGGGAATGAAGGCCGGCGAGCACTGGAATTATCTCGGCAAATACTTCCATCAGTTCGACAAGGTAATTGGCGCAGTAATTTTCATCGGAATCGTATGGTTTGTTTGGTCACACTGGCAGAATCGCGTGCGCGCTGCGAGTTAATCTGACTACGTGCCGTCGCAGCCTTCGACTTCTCCAGCCTCCTTCCGGTTTGCCGACTCTCGCGATATTGAGCGGATGCTTCCTCTCATGCGCGACTTCTACGCTTTTGAGCGACTACCGTTTGAAGAAAATCGGCAGCGCCGACTCGTTTTGCAACTCGTTGAGAATCCCGCTTTGGGACGCCTGATTATGTTCGAGCGAACAGCGGAGTTGGTCGGCTACATGGTCCTCGGCTTCGGATTCTCGTTGGAATTTCATGGTCGCGATTGTCTGATCGACGAGTTCTATGTCCTGCCGGAGCATCGATCAAAGGGAATCGGAAGAGCTGCGGTCGAGTTTGCGATTGCTACTTGTCGCGAAATGGGAATTCGAGCCGTGCATCTCGAAGCCGACTACATAAATGTGCGCGGCCATGAGTTCTACAAGAGATTGGGATTCAAAGATCACGAGCGCCATCTCATGACGCTGTGGATCTAGCGCTGTAAACGTTCCTGCCGGGCGGCGATCACTCGCGCCATGCCCTCGCGGGCAGCAACGTTGCGGTGATCGAGGCGGAGGACGATTGAGTACTCGTAGCGGGCGAGGGCGTAGTCGCCTGATCCTGCGGCCGCATCGGCCTTGCGTAACAAATCAGGAATGTCCCCGCGGCTGAACCCTTCTACTCTCAAATTCTGCTCTTCTTCGAGTCGCTGCTGTCGCATCGCTCGGCGATTTTGCTTAGTTGGCTGAGAGTCGGCGACGTCAGCGTTCTCATCTGCACTTGCATCGGCCTTCGGCTCGGCCGCGGATGTTGAAGACATTTGAGAAGGAGCTTGGGTCGTGACTGGGAAAGCGACTTGAGTCTTGAACGGATCCGCCGAAGCAGATGTGGGCGGTGTAGGCGGTGGAGCGCTCACCTGAACTGGCGTGGTCGTGGGAGTGCTTGCTGCGTCAGATTTCTGTTCAGGCTTCTCGTCCAACGGCTTTGCAGGAGCAGCTGAGACTGCGGCTGTGTCCGCTTTCGGAGCAGAAGCTGTGGAATTGTCGGATACAGTGGGTGTTCCCGTTTCGGGCTGCGCGTCTGTTGCCGTAGCCGAAGCTGGAGAATCTGCCGGGTGCGCTATTGGCTCTGCGGCGTTCTGCGGAATGTCGTTGGCTGTGTGTGCCGTCTTATACCCGTAGGCAACTGCCTTCTGCAGCGGAGGCGGAAGCGCGCCGGTTTGTTTCTGAACGCGATATCCCCAGGCCGCGACTCCGGCAAGGGTTCCGAGCAGCAGGAGCATGAACACCATTGCTCCTCTTTCGGAACGACGCTGCTTCTGTGTTCCGTGGGTTTTCGTCGCGGCTTGCGAGCGCGTCGTGATTGGATTGGCAACCGGCTGAACCGATTGCGGAATTACGTGCGTTTGCGCGGTGGTGCTTAATGTGACGGCTTGTGTGCGCAAGGCATCGCGCAGTTCTTCGCAGGTCTGATAGCGATCCTGCGGTTTCTTCGCCATCGCCTTGCGGATGATCGCGTCAAGTCCGGCGGGAAGCGCCGGATTGACCACTGATGGCGGCGTCGCATCTTCGTGAATCAGCTTGTAGAGAACCGTAGGTATATCGCCCTTGAACGGCTTCTCGCGCGTGAAGAGTTCGTAGAAGACCGTTCCCAAACTGAAAATATCGGAGCGCTGGTCGAGCTTGTTGCCTTTGGCCTGCTCCGGTGCCATATACGTCGGAGTCCCGACCACCATTCCCGTCTGTGTAAGCGATGCGTCGCCGAGTTTGGCGATGCCGAAATCAAGAACCTTGACCATGCCGTCGGCAGTGAGCATGAAGTTCGCAGGTTTCAGGTCGCGGTGAATGACGCCGTGGGAATGCGCAAAGCCGACCGCATTGCAGATTTGTTCCGCATACGAGAGCAGCGTAAGCAATGGCGGAAGCTCGTGGCTAGTGAGCAGCGCGGCAAGGGTCTTGCCCTCGACAAACTGCATGCTCAGATACACGAAATCTTTTTCTTCGCCGACATCGTAGATGGTGATGATGTTGGGATGATCGAGACCGCCGGCTGCCTTTGCTTCCTGTTTGAGGCGCTCGACCAACTCGCTGCGATCGGCGAAGTTTTGCTGAATAGATATCGTCTTGAGCGCGACCGTGCGTCCGATCACCTGATCCTGTGCTTTATAGACGACGCCCATGGCGCCGCGTCCCAACTCTGAGAGGATCTGATAACGACTTGCTCCGGAAGCCGCAGGTGCAGGAGTCGGTGTAGGCGGAGGCGTTTGGGCCACTGCGTGGAATTGACCAGTCTTGCGCACGTGCGCGTAGGTCGACTCGTCGGTCCAGAGCAGCTCGTACATCGCTTCGGCAAAGCCGCGCTCTCCCGCCCCATGCGCCGGTTTCGGATTGAACGCAAAACCAGGAATGTCCTTGGCGGCTCCGTAAAGCTCTTCATTTACGAGAATCTGAGCTGAGTCTTGATCGACGAGCATGTTGCCCAGAGTAAGAATTTCGGTATTAGGCGAGGTGTTCTGAGCGACTCCACGGACGATCGCCGCTGCTACTGCCTGTCCGGCAGGTGCGGGCCGCTGCAGTGTGAGCAGCCTTACTTGTAAGGCCTTTGCAGCCGAGAGCGCGTTTAATGAATTCCCAAACTGAATCGAGACCGTAGCGCCGGAGTGAGCAGATATTTGTCCGTGCGACTCGGTGGCGACACTGCGGACTAAACCGGCGATCTGCGCATCGGCTTGCCACTGGAGTTCATGCAGTTTTTCCTGCGGACCACGATATTCCCAAATGCGCGCACAGAGCACTGCCACGCAGGCAGCAGTCTGGTTTTCGTGCGCCGCATCTTCTTTTTTTTGCGGCAAGACTGGCTCGATTCGCATCGTGTCCATACGCAGTGGTGTTCAAAATGTGTCTTTAGTTATGTCCTACCGACACATTGCCAACAAAATCTTACGTGCAAACCCCTGTAGGACAGTGGTTACTTTAGTTTTTCGACACCTCATTGGTATCAGCCTATGCTTAGGCCCAGAGTTCTCCCCGGAAAGCGCTTATTTCACAATGAGTTCGCGAAGATATATTTCATCCCCTGCGGTCAAGTGTGTGCCGAGTGTTCGTTGGGCCGGCAGTTTCATTTTGGGCTTGGCCTCGATTTGCCTTGTTTCCATTTCAGTACTGGCCGCCAACACACATGCCACAGCTATCGAGCTGTTTGACACGCCAACTGGTTCTGCTTACGTCCAAATTGCCGGCGTGATGATCAACGGCAAGACCGACGTCCGCGTCTGCGACGGGATGCCGAAATTCGATAAGCGCGCCTACGACTTGATGATCAAGACGCAGCTCGCCGCTGCCACCGCGCTGGAGCGCACTCCCGATGGCACGATGATGTTGACTGTGAATTCCAAGCCAGTCTGCGTTGTTCCTAACAGTCTGAAATTCAATGGGAACTCAGAATTCACTCCCGCCGGAGCCGCTGAACAAGCAACCTTGCAGGGTGCAGTTGTTTCCGCCTCGGCTCAAGGAATCGAGATTGCGCCGCTTAAGCCTGGAGTGAAATTGGTGTTCGTCGCAGCGGCTGATGACGAGCTGGCGGAATTCTTGCTCGCGCAGCGCAAGAGCACTGTAGAAGGCTGGCAGACCTTTGTTGCCCATTTCGGTTCATCGCCTCGTGTTGCTGAAGCAAAGAGTGCGATTGCTGCGCTCTATGAGCAAGCAGCAGAGAATTCGTTTGCCGAATACAGGAAATCAGTTGCATCCCGTAATGCGGACTTAGCAGCGCTGAAGCTGAGTCGCGAGCAGGCCTTTGCTGCCGAGCAGACTGTACCAGGATATGCGCAGGCGCGACAGCTTCGTGAGCAGATCGGGAGAGAATTAGATGGTCTTCTGGAGCTAGATCGCGTGCGGCTGCAGGCGTATCGCAAAGCTCTTTCGGACCACAGTACAGGATATGCGCAACTGCTGGCGGCAAAACAGCATTGTGATCAGCTCGTGAGCGTAAATCCGCAATATGCTCCGACAAACGCACTGCGGGCGGAAATCCTGAACGAGAGTCGCAAAGTTGATGTAGCGGTCCAGAGCGCGGAAAGTCTTGCTGGGGCCAAGCGCTTCGATGATGCATTGTCCGCCATCGCTGTGTATCGTGAGTTCGCTCCCGAGGCGCCGCGGATCGATGCCATTGTCTCAGCCGCATATGCGTACCATTTCGGACGGGGACAGGAATACAGCCGCAATCAGTCGTGGGAAGGCGCGGTAACCGAGTTCCGCAAAGCGGCAGAGATTCGCCGTGACAGCAAGGAAGCTACCGCAGCGATCAAGAATGCCGAATCGCAGCTTGAAGCATCGCGCAATCAGCAAGGCGCAGAGCAAGCGATTGCCGAGAGCAATGCCTATGCGCAAAAAGGTCAGTATGTTGATGCGTATGAAACCCTCATCAACCTTCCTGCTTCGCAACAGAGCTACGTTGCCGATCAGCTCGCAGCGTTGCAAAAGAACTATGTACAGGCAGCAACCAAGCGCGCTCTGAAGCTCGAGGAGATCCATCTCCCTATTCGCGGACGCGCCGATGAAGATGCAATCCGCCAGGCATACGATCTGCTCGATCATGCTAGTGCAATCAGCAGCGACCCTGCGCTCCGATTGAAACTTGATCTACTCTCGGACAAGATCAGCGCTTACTACGTCGAGCAGGCAAAGCGTTACCTCGAAAAGCCGATGGGATCAGGAGTGGGCCTCGGCTGGATGTATCTGGCACAAGCCCAGCGGTATAAGCCCAATTTGGAATCGGTCAGGGATGCGATGGCGCAGTACGCTCCGGCTTACCAGTTGCACTCGCGCCTCTCGATCGGAGTACTGATACGAGACCAGACCTCGCGGCGCGACAGCGTTGGTTTCGCTGACCAGATGCGCGACGCGATCGCGAGTGGATTGGAGTCATCAGGCTTGTCGATCAAAGTCGTGCGCCAGAGCTCTGATGCTCAGGACAAAGGGGGAGCGCAGCCTAACTTCCTTCTCGTCGGAGAGATTCTGGAACATCGAGTAGTCAAGAACGCCACTCTGGAAACGCTCCAATCCAAGTATCGCGCGGCAACGCATGAAGTGAAGAATGAAGCCTGGCTGCAGGCGAGCCGTGATTACGATGTCGCTCAGCAGCAGTTGACCGCCGCTCAGCAGGAACTCACACTGGCTCAGTCTCAGCACAAGAAGAAGGAAGTTATCGCTGCTGACAACGACGCAGTTGCAGCAGCGCAGAAGCTTATTGCAGATACCCGCCAGAAGCTCGATTCCACCGAGCAGACGCGCACTGAGAGCGTAGTCGAGCCATACAACTACACGAAAAAGACAGTCGATCTTTTTGCGGTTGTCGATATGGATTTCCGCATCAGCGATCAGGCAGGAAATCCTGTGGAGACGAGCACTCCAATTCGGAAAGAAGACCACAAAGCAGTCATCATTCTCGATAACGTGAAGCCCGAAGATGTACAGGGCGTAAAGAAGCAGGGAACTGAGCCGGACGAAACCCAATTCCTCACCGATCTGGAAATTCAGACGCGTGACGCGTTGGTGAAAGCCGTTCGCGATAAAGCCGAAGGATTGCCATCAAGAATCCTGGCGGAAGCGCGCCGACGCGCTCAGGCAGGAGACTTCGAAGGCGCTGCGGAAGAATACATTCTGTACTCCAACGCTGTGACCGACTCTTCGCCTGAACGCCAGGAGGCGATGAAATTTCTGCAGGATCATTTCAATGTGACTCCGTCAGGCGCTCAGATCGCTACAGAATCGCGGCTGCGGACGATGAATTAAGGGTTTTCGCGAGAGAATCTCTTGAGATGGCATGGTTTCAGGTCCTGCCCTCTCGAAACAGGATTCGGAATCACAGGAACCTCGCACCTATAGGCTCGCAGCTCGCTTCGCGATCCACTCGCCTGATTCGCGAGTACCCAGATTTCCGCCGATGTCTTGAGTCGTTTTCTTTTGTCGAACCGCATCTAGCACTGCCTCGTTGATCTTCTGAGCTTTGTCGGCAAAGCCGACATAGTCGAGCATCATCGCAGCGGTTGAAATCGCGCCTATCGGGTTCGCGATGTTTTTCCCTGCAAACGGAGGAGCTGAGCCGTGGACGGGCTCGAACATAGAAGTTTTTCCCGGATGAATATTTGCGCTGGCCGCCATGCCGAGTCCTCCCTGAAGTGCCGCGGCAAGGTCGGTGATGATGTCGCCGAACATGTTGTTGCTCACGATTACATCGAACTGAGTAGGATCGCGGACCATGTGCATGCACAGAGCATCAACATACATGTGTTGCGTCTGAATATCGGAGTACTCAGCCGCAACCTGCTTGAAGACGCGTTGCCAGAGTCCATGAGCGTAAGTCATGACATTTGATTTATCGGTCATGAGCACTTTTTTTCGGCCACGTGAACGTGCGTATTCAAACGCATAGCGAATCACGCGCTCGACGCCTTTGCGTGTGTTCACATCCTCCTGGACCGCGACTTCGTCCGGTGTTCCTTGCTTGAAAACACCTCCGACATCAACGTATGCTCCCTCGGTGTTCTCGCGCACCACCACAAAGTCAATATCATCAGCCCGACAGTTCTTTAGAGGACACAGCGAATCATCGAGACACTTGACCGGACGAACATTCGCGTAAAGATCCATTTTGAAACGCATGCCCAATAGGATCTCTTTCGCATGAATGTTTGAAGGAATACGGGGATCTCCCAAAGCGCCGACGAAGATCGCATCGAAGTCTCGGGATAGCATGGCGAAGCCGTCGGGCGGGATCGTCGTACCGTCTTCCAGGTAGCGATCTGCGGACCAGTCGAATTCCGTGAACGCCACGTCAGCGTTCGTGGCTTTCACGACTGAGACAGCTTGCGCGATAACTTCCTTTCCAATGCCGTCGCCAGGTATCACAGCAATGTGCTTCGGTCCGTTCACGTGTAAGACGATAGCAGAGAACTGTTTGCATGCGGACCGACTGAGAAGGTCTTGACACGCGGACTCTGCCGTTTACAGACGAGACTTCAGTCCGGGATTCAAGTCTTGATACAGCAGGGAGCTCCCTACCTAAGTTGAAGGCTATTCAGCATTCGCTGGTAGGTGGGGCGGAATTGGTTGAACGAATTCTGCGGAGCGATGAAGATGAGGTAAAGCAATCCGCCTTCAGGACGCGGCAGAGTCACAAGCCAGTCGCGCTCGCCGAGTGACTTTCCGTTCTTCCGCACGGGTGAAGTGCCGGTGAGGTCAACCGATCGACCTTCGATACCATTCACCTGAATCGTTCGCGGGCTACTGGATATTCGAAGGTTCTGATTCGACTGTTGCAGATTTTGGATCAGATCCTGCGTAGCCTGATCGAGACTATCTGCGTTCTGGTCCTCGGAGCCTCCGATGACCACCCCATATGCGATCGCGTTTTGTCCAACACCGGCCGAAGGCGCAATTGTCACGTCGGAATTGGGATTTCCGAATACCTGCCAGTTTTCGGGATAGGAAATCGTAAACGCGTTGTGTTGGAGCGACTGGAGATTGCTGCTGGGTTTCACCTGTTGCGGAGTGACACTGCCAATGTTCGCGTTCCCATTTGGGTTCGTGCTTCCCTGCGGACCACTGGTCGCAGGAGGCAAATCTGCTGGAGTGGCTCCGTTTGATGAGTTCTGCTGCGCCCATCGCCCCTGTTTGGCTCCGTCAGCGATCTCCTGCGCGGTGTACAGGCGCATGTGCGTGGCTTCCTGCTTTGCCTGTACAAATGCCTGGCTATTGTTCTGGTAATTCTTTGGAGGCCACTCAGCAATTTCACGGTCGATGGCAGCGCTGCGATTTCCCGGATTGGGATGGTCGCTGAGGAACTGCGGCCCACTCGAGCCCTGAGATTCGAGTTTCTCGAAGAACTGTGCCAGCGCGCGCGGGTCATATCCAGCCCGGTACATGATGATCGCGCCAACAGCGTCGGCTTGAGCTTCGTCATTTCGCGAGTATTTAAGCGAGATCGCACCCGCGCCGATTTGCATTCCCAACCGTGCGAGAGTACCTGCCGTTCCGCCTCCCACGACAGCACCTAAGACGCCGAGAATTCCCTGCGTGAACGCCTGCTTCGACGCCTGCTTAGCCGAGTGTTGCATGTACACGTGCGACATCTCGTGCGCCATCACACCCGCGAGTTGCGCTTCATTATCGGCAGCAATGATCGCACCGGCATTGATAAACATTGGTCCACCAGGAAGAGCGAATGCGTTGATTTCCT
This sequence comes from uncultured Terriglobales bacterium, assembly GCA_964399125.1. Classification (GTDB taxonomy): domain Bacteria; phylum Acidobacteriota; class Terriglobia; order Terriglobales; family Acidobacteriaceae; genus Gp1-AA112. The sequence goes on along the minus strand of CAYNPS010000070.1, from coordinate 8,376 downwards.
TTTCCGGAATCACATGAAACTCGTAAGGCCAGGAATACTCTTGAGGAATCTGTGCGACCAGCCTTCTTCCGACGCTTCTTACGTATTGCGTCAGCGGACTTGAATCCGGCAAGACCGGCATCTGCTTATAAACCTCGGCGGCAGCTTGGCGCCCAAGCTGCATCTGCTGGTCTCTTGTAATCGCGGTAGTTCCCGGATCAGGCAGCTCAGGTCCGGTGGTCGCGCCGAGCAGCCAGGAAGGCTGGGTAAGCAGCAGCGCCAAAAATGCCGCGACGAGTCGTTGTCTGAATGGTCGTACGATCATGACGAAAAATCTAGATTAAACCAGTTACTCTGTTTGATGCGCGACGGGCATTGCAGGAGACCAGAAAACTCGTGCGACACCGATTGGCCAGCGACACTCCTCGCAACGAGTATCCCTCACTCAATCCACACTTGGACGGATACCTACTGCACTGTAAACCTTTGCGCTGTCGTACAACAGACCATCTTTCATTACGAGCTGGCAACGGCGAATGTCGCTGATGTTTTCCGCCGGATCGCCACTCACCAGCAGAAAGTCAGCCCGCTTTCCTGGCTCGATTGAGCCGAGGTCCCTATCTTGTTTTAACAGCTTGGCGGCATTGAAAGTTGCGATTTGTAGCGCCTTCGTCGGAGGAATTCCTGCGCGTACTTCGAGCTCCAATTCACGATGCAGCATAAGTCCCGCCGTTGCGTCGGTTCCTGCCAAAATGGGAATTCCGGCATCATACATTTTCTTCGTCATGCGCAGCATGGCTTCATACGAATCTTTGTAGAGCTGGTCGGTCTGTTGCGTGACCGGAAGTCCACCCGTGTAAGCGCCCCGCTGAACCTGCGCGGGAAGACGCTCGAGCACAGGCGCAAAGTCCGGCGAGACCTTTCCGGGACGGCCGGTGAACATGCCTTCGAACGTTGCCAATGTCACATCGACAGTCGTACGCCGCTGTTTCAGCAAGTCGATAAAGTCATTCACTTCTTTCGAGTTCAAATTGAGCTTTGCAGCGTTGTCCCCGACGGCTGTGAACCGCTCCGGTGTCCGCGTGTCTTTTACTTGTGAGCCGAGGAAATTAAGAAATATGAAATTGATGTGTTGGATTTCATCGGCGCCGTCTTCCACAAATTGACTCGCGATCATTCCGTTGGGAATGTGACCGCTCACGCGCAGGCCGCGTGCATGCGCTGCTTTCACTATTTCGGGAACCAGTTCTGGTTTGACAGAGCTGTAGATTTTGATTTGGATGTAGCCAAGATCGGCGTAGCGATTCACGTCTGCGCGCGCTTCGTCAGCGTTATCGGCATAAAGGCCTGTGGGAGCCTGGAACGGACCGCGTCCATCGATGAAGCCAGCCTTCCACACGCGTGGACCTATCGCTTCGTCGGCAGCCCACCTGTCTTGCAGATGTTTCAGTTCATCGATGTCATTGCCCATATCGCGAATCGATGTAACACCGCTCGCTATGTTGAGAAGCCCATCGATTGCCTGTGCGTGCGCATGCATATCGAAAAGACCGGGAAGCAGTGTTTTGCCGCGGCCGTCGATTCTTTGCACATCGGCAGGAAGGCGAAACGAATTCGCAGCTCCGACATTTGCGATACGGTCTCGATTAAAAATCACGGTTTGATCTTCCCGCATCGTTGCATTTATGGAATCGAATAAACGAACATGCTCCACAGCAACGGCGTGCTGCGGATGCTGCGCCAACTCTTTGGCTAGACGGGTGTAGCGCGCATCGGCGGCAGCGCGATCGAGCGCATACAAACGATCATTGCTTTGTTCCCATCCTTCTCGCAGCAGAGCAAACCATTTGCCGGGAAATCCGAAAAGGCGATGATCATCGTCCAGCCACAAGGTCTGCGGCTCGTACGATAATCCAGTGATTGCGTACTCAGTCAGGTGAAGCTTCTCGCTCCCATTGTCGAGGCTGACATCGGTGAGCTTTTCCAGTCGCGCCTCGCCCGCAGGAAGAAGCTTAAGCGGGGCGCCGTTCGCCTTCAGAAGCGCGTTAACCAGAAACGCCGATTCGGCTGCAGAGCCGTTGTTGCTGACGTAAAAGCCAGGCGAAGAGGTACGTCCATTTTCTGACGTGCTCTTCCAGTGCGCGACTCCGTTATCAATCGAGAAGTGCTCATCGACCGGAGCTTTCAGGTAGTCGTTTCCAGTGATATCAGTTCGCTGCGGAAGGCCGTCGTTCCCCAATAAGTAATGTGCACTGACTTTTGGACCTCGTCCCCGGTCATTGAACTCGAATGCGCTGTCGATACTGCCGTCGGCGCTGTAGGTATCAACCTCGTTGCCGGCGACTTTCGCGTTGCTCAGAATCGTGTAGCGCAGAGTGAAATGAGTTGCGTTTTGCGGATTTGCGGAAGTGAAAAGAAGCAGGACCGAGAGAGCTGATAAGACTCGCGCAAACATGGCGTGACATTATGCCACCGTGCTGCGAAACTGACACCGAATGGTTTAGCTGGAGGCTTTGGCTGCGTCGGCTAGCGAAAGCTTGAAGGTGTCCACGTATGTGCCGCTGAAAAGGCCCTCCAAATCGACAATTCTGTTCAGCGGATCGATCGCGTGAAGGCCGATTTGTCCTGCCCTGTTTCCACCCTCCTGTCCGACCCACGCGACGCGGAAGCGCACTTTGTGCTTCTTATAGTCAATCGCTAACTCCTGTCCAACATTAACTTTTCGGTGGAAGTTGCTGATACGCATGCCGGTAGCGGAGACATCCAGTGTGCATATAGGATCGCGGAAAGGATTTCCATCGGCATCGTTCCCAAAAATGGAGGCGGGTAGAGCGACGAAGCATCGCTGGGACTTCCGACGGGACATGGGTCTAGTATCGGCCCTTCTGGGATAGGAGAACAGTTACACAGGTAACAGTTCAGGATGTGAAATTCCACAGCCCGAACCACAATGTTGAAAACCCAATGTCAAATTCAGAGTGCGATGGCTTCAGCTTTACAAATCGCGAAATGCACGAACATCCTCTCCGCGTTAGATTTAATAGAAGCGTATGAAGTTACGGGTACTCGGGTTCCTGATTTGTTTGCTTCCTTCCTTGTCGTTTGCTGACTTGAAGCTCACCAATCGCGTGACCGTTCAGGGACGCAATTCTGAGTCCACGGTCCTAAATAAAAATGGGATGATTCGCATCGACAGTGGTTCGGCTCCCTCGGCAACCACCGTCATTGTCGACTGCGCCGGACACAAGCTGATTCAGCTCAACAATATTGCGCGCACTTACCTCGTGACCAATATTGCGGTGGGCGACTCGCAAACTGCAGCTTCGCCGGTACCCGCAACGGGTACGGTGACGCTCAAGATCAACCGCCAGGACACCGGTGAACGACAGACGTTCTTCGGATACAAGGCGCGCCACATAAAGACAACTGCCACCGCAGAGGGTGGCTCCGCTCAATGTGCAGGGAATCTGCGCATTACAACAGATGGCTGGTATATCGATGCCCCGATCGCCGCGAGCTGCAGCTCCTCTGAGCGCGAAATCCTGGTTCGCAGTCTCGAAGCTCATCGGTGCGAGGATCGTGTCGTAACAAAAACCAGTGGCGACGAGAACCTCGGCATTCCTGTTCTAATCGAGACTAAAGCGACAAGTGGCGGCGGAGCAGAGATTGACGTTCGCCAGGAGACTGCCAATATCGAAGTCGACACGCTCGATCCTGCGCTGTTTGCTCCGCCTCGCGACTATACCGAAGTGCAGGATTATCGCGACCTGATCGCGTCGCAGAACTCAACGGTGAGCGCTCAGGGAACTCCCAATTCGGGACCTAACTTTCCTCCCGTTATTCAGGCCGGGCCAAACGAAAACGGAAAGGGAGCAGTCGCCGGCGCGACGCACGCAACCACCAGCGAGAAATCAGGAGTGCTGAAGATAGGGATCACACAGGTGATCAGCAGCACGGAGCAATCCTTTTCGGTCGAAGGTCTGCAGCAGGAGCTGGCCAATCAAATCAATTTCCTTGGTGGACGCGCCGTGATCCTCGCTGCCGATCCCAACGATCGCGACGCGGCGAACGAACAGGCCAAGCAGCAAGGTTGCGACTATGTTCTATTTACGGAAATCACGGACTTCAGAACCGCAAGTGTTGGCCAGAAGCTTGGCAGGGTGATCAATCGAGGCGGACTCGGGTGCGTGGGCGGTAATGCCAACGGACGTGTAGAAATTGTGGCAAACGTAAAGGTCTTCCAGCCCGATGTTTTCACTCCTGCACTCGACGGCACCACGAACTTCCGCGGGAACGACGTAACCAACACGGCGACGGGATTGATGCACACTGAGGCCAGAACAGTGATGCTGGAATTGAAGAAGCTGCAGGAGAAAAAGTAACGCTGATCTCTGCGAGATCAGCAGCGGTTTCCTAGCTTGCGTTTCAACGGGTGGTGGCCAGCACGTCGAGGCAGCGCCGAAGATTCTGCTGCTGCGCTGCTGTCACGTCGACGAACTCGAAACCGTGTGACGCGGCATTGCGATACCGCACACGAGCATTGAGTTCCAGTTTCAAGTCACATTTGGGAATTCCAATATCCAGCGTAACAAGTTCTCCGGGCAGGATCGCCGTATCCAGATCTCCCCCGCAACCTCCTTCCGCTAAATCCGTCAATTTGCCTTGTAGCGCGTCCCCTTGTGCTTTCTCCCGGCTGGCAGGTCGAAGTGTAAATTTCGACGAGACCGCAAAACGAGGATATCGTCTGCGTACCAAAATGGGAGGAGTATCGCCGAGCAGGCGCGTAAGCTCCATCACAAGGGCTTGCGGCTGTTCCTTCTGCACATACACATCGACGACGCCAGCGGTTTTGACTTTCTCCTCCTGCGGATGTGCCGAGTACATCAAAATGGGAAGTCCCGGCCGGTCGCGCTTGAGAATTTGTGCGACTTCCAGGCCGGAAAGATCGGGCATTTCGTAGTCGAGGACGGCGGCGTTCAGAGCGAAGGTAGCAGCCAATTCCAAAGCCGCGCGTCCGTTCGCAGCCGTAAGGACCCGGTAGCCAACAGCGGTGAGGAACATGTCCAGCATCTGCAGGACATACGCGGTGTCGTCGACACAGAGGATAGTTTTACCGCCGGCTGTGGGTGAAGACATGCAGCCTCGTTGCCGTAAATGATGGCGGCTTTACCTGACTACAAAGAGATAACCAAAGTACGTGTCCGGAAGGACATGTACCTGGCAGTTGATCTGTAGGGAGTTTCCGGAGGATTGTACCGCACTACGGAACGGAGCCGCAGCCGGTAGCCGAGTTGGGTTCGCGGCTGCGCTTCAGGGAGGTCGTAGGAGCTGTTCAAGCGCTCGGGCTGGTCAGATTTTTCGCCAGCCCCACCGCCCACCCGCGGCGGTTTCGTCATTTGTCGACGTGGTCGCCTTCGATTTCGACCACTATTACCGTCGCCATAGGATCAATAATCGGCCGAGTGATTACCAGCTCACGCTTGTCGCCATCTTGCTTCACTTCCACGGGTTTGTCGTCGGCAAGCTGATAAGCGCGCTTGATCGCGTTTTTCATCCTCGGAATCTCAAACGGCACGCGCGGCTCCTGAAAGAAGGTGAAGTACAGCCTTCCCGGTCTAGTCGTTACGCGCCATTCATTATGAGGCAGCATGAGCGGCTGTCCACGGAGATCCTTTGCTCCAATTGAGCTTGGCTCACCCATTTCCTCGCCCCACGGTGAAGGTCCAGCGCCATAGACTGCTTCACCGTTCACCTTCAGCCATCGGCCGACAGTGCGCAGATTGTCTTGAGCAGCCTGCGGGATAATCCCGGTCGCCATCGGCCCGACATTGAGCAGATAATTCCCGCCCTTGCTGACGATATCCACCAGCTTGAACGTAATCTCGCCCGGAGACTTCCAATCCGTGTCGTCTTTCCGAAATCCCCAAGTGTGATTCGTGGTCGCCGGAACCTCCCAGTACTCAGTCTGGACCTTTGCCGGAATCACGTTGTCGCCAGTCGAAATGTAGTCTCCGCGAGCGCCGAGTCGACCATCGATGAGTGTGTTTGGCTGCAGAGTGCGCAGAATTGACGCGAAGCGTTGTGCGCGTTCCGGAGTCATCATCCGCGGAGTATCGAACCAGATGAGCGCCACCGGACCATAATCCGTGAGCAGCTCGCGCACCTGGGGCTCCGCCTTTCCGCGCAGATATCCATCGTAGTCCTTCAACTCTTTGCCATCGGG
>CAYNPS010000070.1:0-2074 GCA_964399125.1 uncultured Terriglobales bacterium | reverse complement strand
TATTTCGCCTGCTTAAACCATTGCAGGCGCGCTTCACGAGCTTCCGGCGAATCGAGATTCGACGTCGATTGCGCAAAAACAAACAATGAGCACAGCGATAGGAATGCAAGCAGAATCGCAAACGCACCAGAGCGGTTTCGTTTCATGGCCGCGCATATTACACGGTGTGTCAATCCTTAAACTCACGACGAGTTTAGCCAAAGCCATAGTCGGCGATTCCTGGCGAAGACTAGCTTTGCCGAAACCAGAAACGTGAACTCGCAACCGCTTTGTTACGGCGTTCCGGAGATCGGCAGCGTCCTTTTGGGGGCGTATGATGTTGCGCATGGGAACAGCCGCTCCTGACATCAATGCTCTAAAAGCGAAAATGCGTGAAAGCTGGATGGCGGGCGACTTTGGCGTGATTGCTCGCTACGCCGAAGCTGCCGAAGAGGAGTTTGTTGCTCGCCTCAAGCTCAAGCCTGGGACTCGCGTGCTCGACGTCGCTTGCGGAACCGGCAATACAGCGATTCCTGCTGCACAGGCGGGAGCAAAAGTCACCGGTGTGGACATCGCATCGAACCTGATTGCACAGGCACGTGAACGTGCCCGTCAGGCTGGAGTCAATACCGACTTTCGCGAAGGCGACGCTGAGCAGTTGGACTTTCCTGACGCTTCCTTCGATGTTGTCATCAGCGTCTTTGGCGCAATGTTCGCTCCGCGTCCGGAACGCGTTGCGGTGGAGTTTCTGCGTGTCTGCCGACCAGGTGGAACGATCGCCATGGGCAATTGGACTCCAACAGGATTTGTTGGAAAGATGTTCGGTGTGACGGCGAAACACGTTCCGCCGCCGCCCGGCATACCTGCTCCTTCCATGTGGGGAGACGAAAATGTTGTTCGCCAGCGCTTCAGCAGCGGCGCAAAGCAGATCACGTGCACGCGGCGCATCTGTGATTTCTCGTATCCGTTTCCTCCAGCGGAAGTGGTGGAACTGTTTCGGACGTACTTTGGGCCGACCAAAGTCGCATTCTCGCGACTCGATGCCGATGGTCAGGCTGCTCTAGCGGCCGATCTAGAACGCACTTGGATCGAGTACAACCAGGCAAAAGACGGAACTACACTCATTCCCGGCGAGTATCTCGAAGTGCATGTGACTCGCGCATAACCCGGAGTTCCATTTCTGCACTGAATGCCCGAACTGCCCGACATTCTAGCCTATATGCGCGCGCTGGAATCGCGCATCGTCGGGGAACAACTCCAGCGCGTACGCATTGCTAGTCCCTTCGTACTTAGAACTGCACAGCCGCCGCTTGAGCAAGCAGAAGGGCGAACAGTTAAAGAAATGCGCCGCATCGGCAAGCGCATCGCGATTGGTGTGGATAGCGATCTATGGCTGGTCCTGCACCTTATGATCGCGGGCCGCCTACATTGGCGCCCGCCGGGCGCCAAACTCGGTGGCCGACAAAACATCGCCGCATTAGATTTTCCGAATGGTTCGCTCGTGCTTACCGAGGCTGGCTCGAAAAAGCGGGCATCGTTGCACGTGATTGCAGGTGAAGAGGGATTGCAGGCCTGCGATCCCGGCGGAATCGATGTCTTTAGCGGCGACTTGAAATCATTTCGTGCCGCGCTGACCGCCGAGAACCGCGCTCTCAAGCGAGCCCTTACCGATCCGCGCGTGCTCAGCGGCATCGGCAACGCCTACTCCGACGAAATTCTTCATGCCGCCCAACTGTCGCCGATCGCGCTCACACATAAACTCGACTCCGATGAATGGGAACGTCTGTTCAAGGCAACAAGAGAGACACTGCAGTCGTGGGTCGATCGTCTCCGGTCCGAAGCCAGCGTGAAATTTCCCGAAAAGGTAACCGCATTTCGCGAAGACATGGCCGTCCACGGACGCTACGGCAAGCCATGTCCGAGATGCGGCGAGAAGATTCTGCGCATCCGTTACGCCGACAACGAAACCAACTATTGCGCGCGTTGCCAGACCGGCGAAAAAGTCTTGGCGGATAGAAGCCTGTCGCGCCTGCTGGGGTCCGATTGGCCGCGCACGCTGGAAGAGTTGGAGGCGCTGAAGAAGAAATGAACGAAG
>CAYNPS010000069.1:0-17805 GCA_964399125.1 uncultured Terriglobales bacterium | reverse complement strand
GGCGGAGCCGTGCGTCTGATGGAGCTGATGACAAACGCGCTTTAGCGCTGGCCCACGCAGGCGCGCTTCGCGCGTCCGCCTGTGCTAAAGCGCGTCGTTCACGAGCAACGTTAGACGAGGCTTGAAAGCCTCGCCCCCGACTGAAGTCGGGGGCTTCCACCTGAATCTTGGGTAGTAAGTCAGAGTGACCTTTTACGATCCTTAGAGTGGCTGTTTCTTTTCTCGGTTTGCCCTTAGAATCAACGGGCCAACGGGCTTAGCCCGCAGGCCGGAGGAGAGCTTTGGCCACCAGCACTGAACCCAAGATTCCAGCTACACAGTTTGAGCCATACGTATCACCGGCTACCAAGCTGAAAGAGTTCACGCCGCGCGCGCTGATCCTCGGTTCGTTCTTCGGCATTTTGTTCGGAGCTGTCACGGTTTATGTCGGTCTGCGCGCAGGACTGACCGTCTCGGCATCAATTCCGATTGCGGTTCTCTCGATCAGTATCCTCCGCGCCTTCGGCAAAGCCACCATTCTCGAAAACAACATCGTGCAGACGACTGGTAACGCGGGACAGTCGGTGGCTTCCGGTGTGATCTTTACTCTGCCGGCACTGATCTTCCTCGGATTCAAACTGGAGGTTGCGCGCATTTTCCTGCTGAGCCTCGTGGGCGGACTCATCGGCGTCTTCTTCATGATCCCTCTGCGGAGGCAACTGATCGTGAAGGAGCACGGCGTACTCACCTATCCCGAAGGAACAGCGTGTGCCGACGTGCTTGTCGCAGGAGATCGCGGCGGGAGCTTTGCCAGCCGCGTTTTCTGGGGCTTGGGACTCGGAGCCCTCTACACGCTGTTCCAAAATGAAAATCTCTTTGCGGCTTGGCCGAGTACGCCGACCTGGGACCTGAAGTCATATCCCGGAGCTTCGGTCCGAGCGTCCACGACTTCGGAATATCTCGGCGTCGGCTACATCATTGGTCCTCGCGTAGCGGGGGTGATCTTCGCCGGAGGCGTTTTTTCCTGGCTTGTACTCATGCCTGCGATCCACTTCTTCGGCGCTGGACTGCCGAGCGCGATTTATCCGGGTACGGTTCCCATCGCACAAATGTCGCCATCCGATCTGTGGAGCGTCTACGTCAAACCAATGGGAGCCGGCGCTGTTGCTGCCGCGGGTTTAATTACGTTGCTGAAGACGATTCCAACGATCGTTGCCGCCCTGAAGGCGAGCTTGAAGCAGCTCGGGGGAGCAAAGAGTGAAGCATCCAATCTGCGCACGGAGGATGACCTGCCGATTGGCGTGACAGTAGGCGGCTCCGTTCTTTTGATCGTAATGATGTGGGCCTTCCTGACGTTCAAGCCGGTGCCGGGAGCACAGACCTCGGTGTTGGCGAATGTTGTGGCGTCAATCTTTGTAGTGGTGTTTGGATTCTTGTTCGTCACGGTCTCTTCACGAATTACAGGCTTGATCGGCAGCTCTGCAAATCCCGTTTCAGGAATGACGATCGCAACGCTGATGGCTACATCTGCTATTTTTCTCGCCTTGCACTGGACGGCACCGGCATTTGGCGCGTTGGCGCTTGCGATTGGAGGCGTCGTTTGCATTGCTTCCTCCAACGCAGGCGATACCTCTCAGGATTTGAAGACCGGCTATTTGCTGGGAGCGACTCCGAAAGCACAGCAAGCTGCTCTGCTGATCGGAGTTACGATCTCAACTTTTGCCGTGGGGTACACGCTCACGGGCATGAACAAAGCTCTGGAGCAGTTCCGCCCATTGATCAAGCAGCTCGATATCAGCCGCTTACCTTCCGGAGTAACAATCGAGGAAAACAATGGCCAGAAAGCGTTCGATCGCGATCACTTCGCATATACCGACGCGCGAGGTCAGCAAATCAGAAAGTCTGGCAAAGATTACTACGTACTAAACGCAATTAACTCCTCCGTACTTGCAAGCGGCAAGTACCTGTACAATCCCCAAACCGCTCAGATTGAGTTCCAGTGGATTCAAGGCATTGGCAGCGAAAAGGCCGCAGCTCCTCAAGCGCAGTTGATGTCGACAGTCATCAACGGAATTCTCACACGTAAGTTGCCTTGGGGACTTGTGATGCTAGGCGTCTTCCTGGTTGTCGTGGTTGAGTTGCTGGGCATTCGCTCACTTGCTTTCGCCGTAGGCGCCTATCTGTCGATCGGCACGACGCTCGCGATCTTTGCGGGAGGTGTTATCCGCTGGATGGTCGAATCATCAGCCAAACGCGCTGGAGAAACACCTACAGAGAGTGAAGTAAGCCCTGGCTCGCTGTTCGCCAGCGGACTGATCGCGGCGGGGGGCATTATCGGCCTCGTTGGCGTTATCGTGAAGCTACTTGAGAACCTGGACATACTTCCCGAGAACTCTCTGGGCTGGGGAGCGAAATTCCCCGCAACCGCCCACAGCAATCTGCTGGCCGTAAGCACATTTGGCCTCTTGGCTGCTTCCCTTTACTATTTCGCGCGAAAACCCCTGGACAGCGGGCAGCAAGTCAAAGGCAACGATTAAACTGCTTCCCTGCACGCGAACTCTAAACTTGTCTTCTCGTCGGGCAGACCTAAAGTAATTGGCCAATATTTAGCTAATTTGCTAAATTGCTATATATGAAACCGGCGGCTCAGGTATTCCGAGCTTTGGCAGATCCCACGCGGCGACAGATTCTACAGGAGTTAAAAACAAGCGAACTGACGGCAGGAGAGATTTCTGAGTTATTTCCGATCTCCGGACCATCCATTTCTCGACACCTGTCGATCCTGAAAACTGCCGAGCTGGTTTCCGAACGACGAGACGGCAATCGCATTTTCTACAAACTGAATCCTGTGCAGATTGCCAATACTCTCGGTGATTTCTTGAGCTCAGTCTGCCCTGCACAGATTGCCATGCGGCGTTCACGCCGGCGGAAGGAGGATCGATGAAGATCGCGATCACGGGAGGAACAGGTTTCGTAGGTAGACACTTTGCAGAAGGGCTGCTCAACAATGGCCACGAGGAGGTTCTGCTTGCGCGAGGTGTAAGGGGCGACGATGTTGTCCTGCATCGTCATAGCGGGGTGAGCTTTATCCGCGCCGATCTCTCGGATGCTTCGCTCTTAGAGAGCGGTCTTGCAGGGTGTGATGCTGTAGCGCATTGTGCGGGAATTAACCGCGAAATCGGACATCAGACATACCAGCGAGTACATGTCGAGGGAACAGCTAATGTAATTCGAGCGGCAAAAGCCGCACGGGTGAAGAAAATCCTGCTGATGAGTTTCCTCCGCGCGCGTCCAAACTGCGGCTCTGCATACCACGAGTCGAAGTGGATAGCCGAAGAACTGGTGCGTGGCTCAGGGTTGGATTACACGATTCTGAAGTGCGGCATGGTGTATGGAAGAGGCGATCACATGCTCAATCATCTCAGCCACACACTGTTTACCTTGCCGGTTTTTGCTACCGTCGGGCTGCGCGAAAAGCCGATCCGTCCTGTTCCCATTCAGGATCTAGTCGAAGTGATGGAAGCCGCACTTGTGAAAGGTCGGCTCTCTCGGAGCACGGTCGCCGTGGTGGGAGCAGAGGAGTTATATCTCAGCCAAGCTCTCCAGCGAGTAGCATCCGTGGTGGGCAAGCGAACCCTTGTTGTACCGGCGCCTGTATGGTTTCACTATCTGCTTGCGCACATATTTGAGTGGACCATGCGCGTACCGTTGATCGCATTAGCACAAGTGAGAATCCTCGCCGAGGGAGTTACCGTTGGAGCGCCGCCTTGTGACGACCTGCCCGCAGATCTGCTGCCGTCGCGCCGGTTTACTAAAGATCTGATTCGCGCTGGCCTTCCCGATCCGGGACCCTTCACATTGCGGGATCTGCGTTGTGCATGACTGCTGAACGCCTTTGAGTTACTTCGGATTATTCGTGTCCGTCTTCTGTTCCACCTTATTGGCGCCCTTCTTGGTCGCGCTGGCGGTTTTGTGAACACCTTTCTTTGTCCCGCGTTTGACTGAGTGTGCAGTTTTCTTTGTGGCATTGGCTGTATCCTGGCCGGCATTCTTCATGTCCTGTCCGGCGGTTTGTGCCATCGCAGGCAAGCAGAATGCGAGGCTCGCAGCCATCGCAATGTTTCTAAAGAATCTCATGAGCTCTCCTCCATCCTGGTTTGTTGCACCTGTGCAGATATGAGGATGGCCGATGTACGCCGATATCACCAGCTTTTATAGCCGCATCAGGTACATTTGACTGCAGGTGATTGCGTCGAGAATGCCCACGACCAGCATTCCTACTTCAGAGACAACGCCCCGCCGCAGCAATCCACTGAGCCGATTCTTGTTTACCGGCAGTCCGCTCGACGTGCCGGAACCGGCCGACCATACACATCCGTGGTATCTCGTGCTGTGGCTCACAGGGGTCGATTACTTCTCGACCATCGGTTATCAGCCTGGTATCGCTCTGCTCGCTGCGGGTGCGCTTTCATTCTCAGCGACCGGCATTCTGGTTCTTGTCACTCTGCTCGGAGCGGTCCCGATCTACTCTGAAGTTGCAGCTCGCTCTTATGCCGGACAAGGCTCCATCGCTCTGCTCGAGAACCTGTTCTCCGGATGGAAGAGCAAGATCTTCGTTCTCATCCTCCTCGGATTCGCCGCCACCGACTTCGTCATCACCATGACGCTATCGGCTGCCGACGCAGCAACGCACGCCACCGAGAATCCATATCTTCATCGCTTTCTCGGCGGACACTACATGGATGTGACGCTAATCCTGCTCGTGTTGCTCGCCGTAGTCTTCATCGCAGGATTCCGCGAGGCGATCGTAGTGGTTGCTGCGACGACCATTCCCTACATTCTTTTGAATATCTGGGTTCTGGTGTACGCAGTTGGAGTGATCGTGCAGAGGCCGGAGCTGCTGCGAAACTGGTCGCGTGTTCTGGAATCACATGGCGACTGGACGGCGCTGTTCATCGCCTCGGCGCTGGTATTTCCCAAACTAGCACTCGGTCTGAGCGGATTCGAGACTGGAGTCTCGGTCATGCCGCTCGTCGATGGCGGAGCGGAAGACGATCATCGCCAGAGTTCTGGCATCGAGCCTCGCGGCAGAATTCGCAATACGCGCAAACTGCTGATCTCGGCAGCCGGGATCATGAGCGTGCTCCTGCTGCTCTCGAGCTTCGTTTCCGTCCTGCTGATTCCTGAAAGCGCCTACCGCGAAGGCGGTGAAGCTAACGGACGCGCAATCGCTTATCTTGCGCACCGTATCATCGGAAACCAGTTTGGCAGTCTCTATGACCTCTCGACCATTCTGGTGCTCTGGCTTGCGGGAGCGTCGGCAATGACTGGGCTGCTGAATCTGATTCCGCGATATCTGCCACGATTTGGCATGGCGCCGCCATGGGTGGCTTATCGACGCCCGCTTGTGTTGCTGCTGCTCGGAATTGACGTGATCGTGACGGTCATCTTTCACGCCAACGTCAACGCTCAGGGAAGCGCCTACGCGACGGGCGTCCTGGTACTCATGTTCTCAGCCGCTGTAGCCGTAGCGCTCGCTCTGTGGCGCGAACGATCGAGACAGCAACCTATCTCTTATTTCAAAGCTATCTACTACGGCATCGTTACGTTGGTGTTTGGATATACGCTGGTTGCGAACGTCATCGAGCGACCCGACGGGGTAATCATCGCGAGCTGCTTCATTTTCCTATTGCTCACTCTCAGCGGTGCCAGTCGTTATCACCGGGCTACCGAGATGCGAGTCTCGGAATTCGAATTTCGCAACCCCGAGTCCGAGCAGCTCTGGAACTCGATTCGTGACGGCAAAGTGAATCTGATTCCTCATCACGCGAACGATCCGGAATATCGCGCCAGATTGAAGAAGAAAGTCCTCGATCACTTCAACCTGCATGGTCCGATGGCTTTTCTGTATGTGCGCTTGATGGACAATCGCAGCGAGTTCTACTCCTGCTTGCGTATATCGGTGATGCGCGAAGGCGGTGACTATGTGATCGAAGCCACCGGCGCTGCAGCCATCGCCAATGCGATCGCGTTTCTCACCGATGTGCTCAACCCAATCAGTGTGATTCTCGGACTGACGCAGCGCAATGTGATGAAGCAATCGCTGGCGTTCGTTCTTTGGGGCGAGGGTGAGACGGGCCTTGTCGTCTACTCAGTTCTCGTGAAATTCTGGGAAGCGAATCCGAAGCCGCGACATCCGTTACTGTTCCTGATGAGTGGATGATGTGCGAAGCAGGTCACGTATCAAGGGCAGCGCACTGGGTTCACAAGGATTGTTCAGGTCGTTCTACAAATCGGCGCGAGGTCGTCTGTCATCCTGAGGCTCTCTTTTGGCCGAAGGATCTCCCTGTAATGCCTCAAACCGCGATGCCATCGCCTGGTTCTCACCAAAGAGCTTGTGTTCATGAGCAAAGAGCCTTGTAAGCGCATTTCAGTCTGACGCATTCCGGGAGATCCTTCGCGCAAAAAGGCGCTCAGGATGAGAGACCTTGAAAGTGTTGGCAGAACAACGTGAATAATCCAGGCACTCGTGTCCCTTCGCCCTTTCTCTCATTCCAGCCTAACCGAGTAGTTCGCGCACTGAAACCGAATTAACCGTTCGGTTCATTTGCAGTCCCTGGGAGCAGTCTCTTTTCTAAGCGGAATCAGCTACTTGCGTTCTCTTCCTCTTTTGGCACACGCATTGCAATAAAGCAGGCAACGGTTTGAAGACGGAAGCGAATTAGCTGAAGCAGTGAAAGGCTATACGGCACTGGCGCATTGCTTCCACCGCCTCAACCCGAAAAAGGAGGCAGTATGAAACGGCAAATCGCAAACTTGTTAGGCGTTTTCGGTCTGCTGCTGGTGGCGGCATGCGCGAACGCTCAGAGCGTCAATGTAAAAGCAAACATTCCCTTTGACTTCGTTGTGGACAACGCAACTATGCCGGCGGGTGCTTACAGCATTCAGTCGATCAACGACGGAATTGGTTCCCCAACTCTGCTGATTCGTGGAACTGCCAGGAAGGCGATGCGCTTGGTAGGTTCGGATGCTGCTGAGAGCGTAAAAGCGCCGGAGACCAGTCACCTTCTGTTCCATCGCTATGGTGACACTTACTTCCTGGTGCAGGTCTGGATGCAAGGTGAGCAGCATGGGCGCGCATTTAGAAAGAGCCGCCGAGAGGCCGAAGTCGCAAAGAATCTTCAGCCATCTAAAGACGTGATCGTGCTCGCATCGCTTCGCTAACGAGCATAGGTGCGGGTTGAGGAAAGGGGCACAGATCAAAAATCTGTGCCCTTTATTTCGCAGTGGGAGGCTTTCAGCGGCTTAACAGCTCTAGGCTGCTACTAGTCTCTTCGACTCCCGGTCTGCTGCTTTGAAATCGGTCATTGCTAGGACGCCGGCTTCACTCGCAGCCTGTCCCCAAAAGAGAGATGCTGAAGGTTTGTCCGCGAATCCGAGCATAACGGGAGCAGCGAGAGCGGCGAGTCCCTGGCCCACATCGATCTTGCCGTGGGTCTCAAAGCTGATCGGCTTGCGACCGTCGCCCCAGTAGTCCGTGAACATGGAGACGCCCAAAACGGCAGCTCCATTCGCCATTGCAGCGATGCTGGCGCGCTTGTTGCCGCCCCAGCAGGCTCCGGCAGCGATGAAGTAGTAGCCCGCGACCGCATAGTCGATCACAGCATGAGTTGTAGGACTGATCACTTTAGGAAAGTTATTCATCAGGTCATTATCGAGCAGCGGATTTGGCATGCGTATTCACTCCTTAGCATTCGTTGAGATGAGAACAAAACGGGTGAAGTGGGAAGAGAAATTTCGAAAAGGAGATGGAATTACATTGGCGGGAAAAAAGGCCGGTCCCGCGACCGGCCGAGTGACGTTTCGGAGGTAGGAGAAGCTCTATACGCGTTGTGCAGAATCGCTATCGCGTCCGAGGCTCTGGGCAACTGCTGCGGATCAAAGGGAGAACAGAGCCAACCAGCCCGGTACAGAGTGAGATGGTGTTCGTGCTCGGCAAGCGCAGTTGCCAACTTGCGCCATGCTGCTCAATTTTGAGGTGACTTCGGTTACTTGCCGCCCTGATTTGCCTTTGCTCCCGGGATGAATTGGAGCAAACAATGTGGATTGAACATCGTCCAGCAGTGGTTCCGGGCAGAGGAGCATTGCCATGGAGTCGATTCGAGTACTAATTTCGCTCATCACCAAAGATAACGATTACCAGCGCGAACAGGCCACTGCCGCGGAACGCGCAGGTTCCAAATTAGGAATGCGTGTCGAAGTCGTGTACGCCGCGAGCGACGCCATCACGCAAAGCCAGCAGCTCCTCGAGGCTATCCAGTCCCCGGCCGAGAAACGTCCACAGGCAATCGTCTTTGAACCTGTTGGTACCGGCCTGCAGCAGGTCGCGACTGCTGCTGCAAAGGCCAACATCGGCTGGGCGATCGTCAATCGCGAAGCAGACTACATTCGCGATTTGCGCCGCCTCAGCAGCGCACCGGTGTTTGCTGTCAGTTCCGATCACGTGGAAATCGGACGCATGCAGGTTCGCCAGATGAAACAGCTTCTTCCCGAGGGAGGACAAGTCTTATACGTCCAAGGGCCCTCATCCAGCTTTGCGGCGCAGCAGCGCACGCAGGGCATGGTTGAAGCCAAGCCAAACAATATTCAAGTACGTATTCTGGGTGGGCAATGGACAGAAACCAGCGCTTATCAGGCAACGATGTCGCTGATGAGATTGCGCACTTCGCGCGATTCGCGCGTCGATCTGGTCTGCGCACAGAACGATGTGATGGCGCTTGGCGTTCGCAAGGCTCTAAAAGAAATTGTTCCAGAATGGTCCTGGATTCCCTTCATCGGCGTCGATGGCATGACCGCCACCGGCCAGCGCTGGGTAAATGAAGAACTGCTCGCTGCCACGATCATCGTTCCTACCAATACCGACATCGCTCTCGAGATTCTGAATAAGGCTCTGGTCACGAAAACTCAGCCGCAGGAGCTTACGCTGGTAAAGCCCAAATCGTACCCAGAGCTGGAGAAGCTGAGTCCCAAATACAGGGACTTGGCGCTGCAACAGACATAATCCGTGGAACAGTAAACGTGGAGCCCGCCGCCTCGGGCCGAGTTTTGCGTTGGAGTAGCAATTCTGGGGAGGTTCACCTGTCCTCCAAACAACCCAGAATTCCCAATTAGCGTGATTTTGGCTAGCCACCAAACACCCGGCCGAGGGCGCCCGGCTCCACGTTGCGCTATCCTGACCGCATGCCTGCGGCTCGCCCAGGACGCGATCTCGAATTGGTGCAAATCGTGGACGCGGCATTGGCCGACGCGGCGCGTAAAGCCGGGAAGTGGCTGGTATGTCGTCCAGGTTGTACGCACTGCTGCATCGGCGCATTTGCGATCAACGCCTTGGATGCGGCACGGCTTCGAGACGGACTCGAAACCCTGCGCAAAACTGATCGTCAACGCGCAGAGCGCGTGGAGGCTCGTGCTCGCGATTATCTGGCCCGCACAGCCGGCGATTTTCCTGGCAATCCTGAAACGGGAATCCTGTCTCCCAGGAATGAGGAGGGCTTCGCAGATTTCGCTAACGACGAACCTTGCCCAGCACTCGATCCAGACACGGGAACTTGCGATTTATATCAATCTCGTCCGATGACCTGTCGGGTATTCGGCCCGCCGGTGCGCAACGAGGGAGGAGCTTTAGGAATTTGCGAGCTTTGTTTCCACGGAGCCAGCAACGAGCAAATCGCAGGCTGCGAGATGAAGCCCGATCCTGAAAACCTGGAACAATCCATTCTCGATGAGATGCCCTCTAAATCCGAGAGCACGATCGTGGCGTTTGTGCTTGCCAAGCAGTAAGCAATAGGCGATAGGCGCAAAAAGAACAAGTCAGGAGAGAAATCTCGAAATCCGGTTTAGCCTATTGCCTACTGCCCATTGCTTATTGCCCTAGGAACATGCGACTCAAGCTGCTGCAAGTTGGTGAACCAGTATTACGCGAGAAAGCTCGGGAGCTATCGCGCGAAGAAATTCTGTCTGAACGGACGCAGGCTCTCATCACGCTCATGCACGAAACCTTGCGCGACGCTCCGGGTGTAGGCCTGGCGGCTCCGCAGGTCGGCGAAGGCATTCAGCTCGCGATCATCGAAGACCTTCCGGAATATTCGCGCGATCTTCCACCCGAGGAAGTCGCCGCGCGGGAACGAACGCCAGTGCCGTTCCACGTGATCATCAACCCCCGAATCGTCTCTTATGGGGAGCAGAAGGTCGAGTTCTTTGAGGGA
This sequence comes from uncultured Terriglobales bacterium, assembly GCA_964399125.1. Lineage (GTDB taxonomy): Bacteria > Acidobacteriota > Terriglobia > Terriglobales > Acidobacteriaceae > Gp1-AA112. Next base: position 7,561 of record CAYNPS010000069.1, on the reverse strand, counting down.
TGTCTCAGCTTAAGCGGCTTCATGGCCCTGGTGCCGCGCTCGCGAGAAGTCGTCGTCGAATGCTTTGATGAACACTCGAAGCCGCGCACGATTCGCGCGTCGGGCTGGTACGCGCGAATCCTCCAACACGAGATCGATCATCTGAACGGGATGATCTACATCGACCGCATGAACACGCGAACGTTTACATCGGTCGAGAATTACAAGCGCTATGGCAGCATGCCAGATCCTTCCGATTCAATGAGAGAAACTGAAGCTGCTGCGAAGGATTAATCAGTTGAGGCGATCGTCAGCGGATCTCCGGTTTGGTGATCTTCAATCTGAAACTTCAGAAAATCATGAATGGCCGCGACCGCCTGAGGGTTGTGGCTGTCAATCCTTACTCGCGCTCCCTGTGGCGTATCCTCCACCTGGTAATTGATTTCCCGGCGCAGCTTTTTCATCGTAGGCACACCAGGCGGCGTGCGCGCATGAATGAGCATTGGTGCATTGAAGTTCCCAGTATGGAACATTTGCGCAATGTGTTCGAGATGTGTCCGGATCTGCTCGCGACTGGCTGAATCGGACGGATTCGTCGCGAGCGCCTCGATCGTTCCTCCATGTGGAGTCAGACGAAAGTGATGAACGGTCTGATGATGCGAGAAGCCCATGACCTGATCGCCTCGCTGAACGACACCTTGATGGTGCTGATCTGTCGATTGCTGGTCGTGGAGACCAAGACACATCGCGATCAGCGATGCCGCGCAATAGAAGTTCTTCATACGTGCTTGGACGGCATCCCTTAGAAAGTGTGAGCGAGTGGGACTAATGCCCGAGAGTTTCCAGGATATCTCGCATCGATATCAGTCCGACGAGCTGCCTTGGATCGGCGCGATGCATCACCGCGAGAACCGGCCAATGCGGTGCATGACGCAAAGCAACTTCCAGGCGATTGTCGGGGTAAATCGGCGGCATGCGTGTTTCCGGCAGAGTATGCGCGAGTGAGCGCATTCCGTCACCCTTATCGACAATTTCCTCCAGAGTCGACGTCTCGACGCTCGACCAGCCGAATGGAGAATCATGGACCAGAATCTGCTTTGCTCCGCCCTCGTGTGCGGCTTGCAAAGCGGCGTCGACGGTACTCTGTGATTCCAAAACAGGAACGTCAACCGGATGCATTGCGTCTTCAATGCGCAGCACGCGCTCTTCGCGCTCTTCTTCCATCGATGGCAATTCGAGACCATCTTGCCGGCTGAGAAGGTCGAAGATACCCACAGGCTGGAGGCTTCTTGAGATCAGATAGGCGATGGTGTTCGCAAGAATTACCGGAACGATGATCGAATAGTTTCCGCTGACTTCAAGCACCATGAATACAGAGGTCATGGGCACGCGCAGAAACCCGGCAAAGAGCACGCCCATCCCGACGAGAGCGTAAGTGCCAATGGAACCTGCGACCAGGTGTGGAAAGAGCAGACGCTCTGCTCCGCCTACTGCGCCGCCGAGCATGGCTCCAATGAAGAGTGTCGGCGCGAACATTCCGCCAGGTGTGCCGCTGGTGAATGAGAGGACGGTGGTGAGGATCTTGAGTCCAGCGAGAATCCCCAAGACCTGCCATGTGAATTGATTGTGCATGGCCTGATCGATGAATTCGTATCCTGCGCCCATCACCTCTGGACGTCCCGCCCAGCCGATGGCTCCAATGATCACGCCGGCAATTGCCGGCTGTAGAAATTGCGTCCAGCGCGGCAGCGCTTTCATGCGTGGACGCAGAATCTCGATCGCTTTGCTGAAGACGATCGATGCAAGAGCCCCGACGATGCCCAATGCTGCGTAGGCGAGCAATTCTGAAGGCGCGGTGAACTGCACGGCAGGAATGCGAAACAGAGGCTCGGATCCGAGGAAGTATCGCGTCACAACGACGCTGGAAATTGCCGAGAGCACAACGGCGCCGAAGATGCCTGCGCTCCAGCGTCCAATGACTTCCTCAATAACGAACAGGATGGCCGAGATCGGCGAATTAAATGCCGCAGAAAGCCCAGCAGCCGCTCCTATCGGCGCAATCAGGCGCAGGCGTTCTCGAGTGAGCCGAAGTCGTCTGCCCAGTGCGGATGCGATCGAGGCGCCGATTTGCAGCGAAGGATCTTCGGGTCCCAGAGACTGTCCTGATCCGATTGCGAGGCCGGAGCAGATGAATTTTCCAATTGCGGTCCGAAATGGGATGTAGCCATCGAAGATGTAGAGCGCCGACTTAGTCTGATTTACCCCACTGCCGCGTACCTTTGGGAAAAGAAAAACCACCAGCATTGCCACAACGATCCCCGCTGCGGCAGGCACAACCAAGATGCGCGGATACTGCGGTGAGAGTGATGGCCCCAGAAGCGTGATGCGTACGTAATCGATGGCTATGCGGAAGCAGACAACCGCCAGCCCGGAGAAGATTCCGATGAAGATTGCCAGTAACAGGAAAAAACGTTCGCCCTGTATGCGTTCCTGTTTCGGGAACAACTCTCCAGACTCGGTGGCAATCACAGCCGGTGCGGGGACTTTCACTGCTGCAGATCCTCCGCGTTCTGATAAATTCGCAACATCGCCTGATCCTCCGCGCTAGGAGGTCCGCAGGGATCCTGCTGCTCAACTGTGGTGACAAGGCTCGCGACTGGAGGCAAGAGCTGTACCAGGTCGGCTCCGGTCCGTGCATGTCGAATCTGGCTATCGAGATAAACCCAGCGTGCGCGTGCTACCTGCAGCGGATTCGTCCCGATCGTATTCACATCGATGTTTTGCGATTCCCCGCACTGCCGCAAGCGATGGTCAACGACGTCCATGGCCAGGAGCAGCCGTTGACGGCGTTCCTTCGTATCGATCTGGCTCTCGAATGGATTCGAGTCGATTACCAGCGTGACCAATTGAATGAGCTGAAAGGTTGCTGGGTCCTCGTGAATGTCGTAGGCGCCTTTGAAATACTCGAGAGCATCGCGAAATCTGCTTTGGTGAAAGGCGGCGCGTCCAGCGCCCAGCAGCGCAGTGATGTCGTGTCGATTCACGCGAACGGCAGCGCGATAAAAATCGAGCGCGCTGCGATCGTCGCCGATGCGACTGAAGGCTTGAGCAACCCAAAGCTGCGAGTTGCCATTCTTCGGCATCTCTGCCGTGTATGTCAGCAGTTCGCCGCGAGCCTGCGTCTTCAGATCTTTCGAGATCAGGAAATTGATCAGCTCCTGACGCACTTGCTGCCGCTTCACGCCTGGATCGTCCTCCCATGCGCCGTAGATCGCGGCATTGAAGTAGCGAATCGCATCGTCGGTCTCATTTTCCTTGGCTGCGAGGCGTGCGAGTTGCAGATTCACCGGTCCGCTGCCTGGCTGGTCGTCGAGCAAGTTCAGGAAGTATGATCGCGCCTCCGAAATGCGATTCGAGGCCTCGAGCGCTTGCGCAAGGGTGAACAGATATCGGGGATCGTCGTGCGAGTAGACCAGCGCCGTGCGAAGTTCTGCGATCGCTTCAGTAGGCCGATCGACGTTGAGCGAGTCCTTTCCTTTCTCAAACCAATATGAGCTCAACTGGTGGCGTCGCTGAACGTAACGCCGGTTTACGGTAAAGGTGAGGGCAAAGAAAACCGCAGCCAGCAATGAGAGCCAAATGACGTAGATAGGCCGACGAAGGGTGCGGATTCTCGCTCGGCCTGCGCGCAGACGCGCACTCCATTTGGACTTTGGGGGAGTACTCATGCAATGCTATGTCAAACATAGCATTCCATTTCGCATTTACCACTCCTCGTAAGTGAAACCAATGGCTATCGAAAGGGCTACATCTGGAGGTGTAGGTCGCGAATCGCTCGGGAAAATCGTTCCTGCAGCGTGCCGGAACCCCATAGCCGACAGCGCCCATGCTACACAGTAGAATTCTTCCCAGCTTCGCGAAGTAAATAAAACCGCAGCCGGTCGCTGCGGAGGAGAATCTACAGTTGTTCAGGAATCGATGATCCCCAAACTATTCGTCTTCCGCAAACTTCTCTTTTCCCTCCTGGTCATCGGCTTTTTTGCCACGTCATCACATTTAGGCGCCGAGAAGCCGGTTCTTTCGCAGGATCACGGCTATGTTGCCATGCAGCAGGAGCTGCAGCGATTGCGCACCACGGCGCGCCTGATGCATACCACCGCACATCCGGACGATGAGGATGGTGGAATGCTCACGCTGGAATCGCGCGGCAAGGGAGCGACGACGCTGCTATGCAGTCTCACGCGTGGCCAAGGCGGTCAGAACAAGTCCGGCGACGCGTTCTCCGACGAGCTCGGCGTACTGCGTACGCTAGAGCTTCTCGCAGCCGATGAGTATTACGGCGTCGAACAACGATTCTCGCGCGTCGCCGATTTTGGCTTTTCCAAAACGCCGGAGGAGACGTTTGAGAAATGGGGCGGCCATGACATTGCCATGGGTGACATGGTGCGTATCATTCGCACCTTCCGTCCCGATGTGCTCGTCGCACGCTTCAGTGGCACGCCTCGCGATGGGCATGCTCATCACCAGGCGTCCGCGATCGTGACTCAGGAGGCCTTCAAAGCTGCAGGCGATCCGAACCGCTTTCCTGAACAGATCAAAGAAGGCCTGCTGCCATGGCAGCCGAAGAAGCTCTACATCGGACATTTCGGCCCAACTGAAGATTCGAACGTGAAGTTCGATATCGGAACTTACTCCCCTCTGCTGGGAATGTCGTTCACGCAATTCGCGGTGGAGGGACTGGCTCACCAGACGTCGCAGGGCACCGGCGGATTCCGCGTTCCTCCCGGGCATCGCTACACGTACTACACACGCGTCGAGTCCACTCTCCCGAAAAAGGAATTGAAAACTGAAGAGTCGGATTTCTTTGATGGCATTGACACATCACTGCCGGGTCTCGCTTCCCGCCTTGGTTCAGACGAAAACAAGGTTCCATTCCTGCGGCCGGCTCTGCAGCAGATGGTCAAGGATGTTGAGGAAGCGGCGCTGGCTGCCAAGCCGACCGATCCTTCCGCTGCTGGAGCGCCGCTGATCGAAGGTTTGAAAGTCACCCGCGACGTGGTTCGGCAGGTTGAGGGATCGTCGCTAGCACCCGCAGAAAAGCTGGAGCTGCTGACAAATCTGCGAACCAAGGAGCAGCAGTTCGAGCTCGCCGCCAATCTTGCGCTGGGCGTTTTGTTCGACGTCTCGGTCGATCCGCCCGAGGGGTCGCAGGGTGGATTCTTTCGCCTGGAACAGACATTTCAGACTGCGGTTCCGGGACAAACCTTCACGCTCACCGCCCGCTTCTACGACCGCGGAACGCAAGATGTTGAGCCGGAGCGAATCGCGCTCGACATGCCCGAAGGCTTCAAGTCGGAAGTTGTGAAGAGCGATCTCAAGCCTCTTCACTCGGGCGATATGGCTTCCGTCCAGTTTCGCGTTACGGTTCCTGAGAACGCGCAGTACACGAAGCCGTACTGGGGTCGCAAGAATCCGTACAAAGAGAGCGTCGACACGATCAGCGTTCCCGCGTACGACACACTAGCATTGCCGCCGTGGCCCTTTAAGGCGCATGCCGATTACAAGATCGCTCGCGGCGAAGGCACCGCCCACGCCATCGTAATGGCCAAGTTCATCGATCCTCTCACTGGACAAGGACAGCACGAGCTCGCGGTCGCCCCGGCTCTTTCGGTCGAATTCGACAATCCGTCGCAATTGGTTCGTATCGATTCGGGAAAGCCGTTTTCTATTGGGGTGCGAGTGCGCAGCCAGCTCACTAAGCCGGCAGACGCTACACTGCGATTCTCTCCACCGCAAGGTTGGACCATTTCACCTTCCAGTCGTCCAGTGCATCTGGAACACGAAGGCGACGTGGCTGAGCTGCAATTTTCCGTTCAGCCTAAGCTCGATCGCGAAGCGCACTACGACCTGAACGCGGTTGCCGACTACCAGGGAAAGCAGCTCAACGAAGGATTCGACGTTGTTACCCGCAGCGACCTCGATCGCTTCTACTACTATCATCCGGCCACACTCGACGTGAGCGCCGTGAGAGTAAACCTTCCGCCGGGACTTCGCGTTGGCTATGTGATGGGAGCGGGCGACGAGATTCCTGCCGCGCTTAAGCAACTTGGCATCGACGTGCAGGTGATTTATCCGACCAATCTCGCCAGCACCGATCTCTCGCGCTTTCACACGATCGTGATGGGCATTCGCGCTTACGACGTAAGCACGGATGTGCGAGTCGACAATCCCAGGCTTCTCGACTTCGTTCAGCAGGGAGGAACGCTCATCGTTCAGTACAACTCGAATACATCAGCATTTAATGCAGGGCATTACGCTCCGTATCCGGTGACTGCCAGCAACGCTCGCGTGAGCGTTGAAGAGGCTCCCGTCGACATACTCGACCCACAAAATCCCATTTTGAACTATCCCAACAAGATCACTGCTCGCGACTTTGACGGCTGGGTGCAGGAGCGTGGCCTCTACTTCATGAGTAACTGGGACGATCACTTTCACCCTCTACTCTCGTCTAACGATCCGGGTGAACAGCCGCAAAAAGGCGGTTTGATTGTGGCCCAATATGGGAAGGGAACGTATATTTACAGCGGCTATGCGTTCTTCCGTCAGCTTCCCGCGGGAGTGCCTGGCGCCATCCGGCTCTTTGTTAACCTCCTGAGCGCTGGAAGAAAAGATTGAACACGGAGGTCACGGAGGTCACGAAGGCTGTTCGGCCCAACTTACGCACGGTGGGCATCCGTACGCGCACACGCAATTGAGCTTCCTTCGCGTCCTCTGTTCCCTCTTTGTGCCTTGTCGATGAGAATGGCCGTCAAACCTGAACAAGGCCTACTGCGTGGAATCGGCCTGCGCGAGGGCATCTCGCTGAACGTGATCGAGATGATCGGCGTTGGACCGTTCATCACCATTCCTCTCATCATTCATGCCAGTGGCGGGCCGCAGGCGATGCTGGGGTGGATACTTGGCGCACTGCTGGCGATGTGCGACGGCATGGTTTGGGCGGAACTCGGCGCCGCGCTTCCTCGTGCCGGCGGATCATACGAATATCTGAAGGAAGTCTACGGCCCGCAGCGGCTTGGACGGTTACTCTCTTTCTTATACGTCTGGCAGCTCATGATGAGTGCACCGCTTTCGGCAGCGTCGGGCTGCGTCGGCATCGCACGGTATGGAGCTTACATCTTTCCTTCTCTGCAGACCGTCATCGCTTCGCATAAATTCCAGTTTGGTTCTGGACGGCTGGCCTCACTGAGTGCCGAGGTTGCGCTCACTCACGGCACATTGCTCGCGATTGCCGCCTGCGTGGTGGCCATCGTCTTGGCGTTTCGCCGCGTGGAAATTGCGGGAAGAATCTCCAACTGGCTGCTGCTCGGAGTGCTCGGCACCATCGCCTGGGTGATTTGGACCGGCATTGCTCACTTCAACTCCGCACGTGCCTTCGACTTCCCACCTGACGCTTTCAATCTGAACCACCGTTTCTTCCTGGGACTCGGCTCAGCGATGCTGATCGCAACCTACGACTATTGGGGCTATTACAACATCTGCTATCTCGGCGCGGAGGTGCGCGACCCGGGCAGGACCATTCCTC
>CAYNPS010000068.1:13527-18229 GCA_964399125.1 uncultured Terriglobales bacterium | reverse complement strand
GCTCGGCTTTCTTGAGCGCCAGCAGACGAATGCGGCTATTGTTCACCTTCACCAGCGAGAACTGCTTGCCGAGCGAGCCAGGATGCTTCGTCGCTTCAAACGCCACCAGCGGATCATTTAAGCGTTGCGCCTGCCAATCGGTCTGGCTGGAGCGCCAGTCGCCATCGTGTCCGGCGATTCCGAAGAGGATGTCGTGGTGGCCGATGTCCTGTGTGCCCTGATCGTGATATCCGCCGCGCGTGCCGGGAGTGCGAATCAACGTAAGGCGGATCGTGTTGTCGTTGGGCTTATCTGATGCGTTCTTGCAATCGGTGAGGACCGTGGCGCCGTAGCTGCCGCTCTGATCAGTGAGATCGATCCACTGGTGCGACGCGACTTCAAACTGGCGCGGCTCTTCGTTTGGACGCTGAATCGTGCCTATGTCCCAGTTGTAGGTCGCCATCTTGTTCGCGGCGCTGAACGGGAAGGTAGCCTTGAGATTGACCTCTTTTGTGTTCCAGTTGATTTTGTTCGCGAACTCGACGCGATTACCGCCGTCGCCTGCAGCCAGCCGAATCGTTTGCACGAAGCTCGAGCCCTCGGTCTCGCGCTCGATCTGCAGGGCAACGCGAGCCGGACCGTTTTCGACAACCGTCACCTTTGGCGAGCCGCCGACGTAAGCCTTCGGCGCGCGCTGCTCGTCTTCAAAGTCCATGTTCCACGCCGGCCAGTGCTCGGGATTATCCGTGGAGATTGCGAGACGAATCGGAGCGGAGAGGAGCTCTTTGTTGAGCTTCTTGTCGAAGACGCTGGAGACATCGCCATCTCCATTCAGCTTTACGACGTAGCGACCGTTTTCAAGTGAGGAATCTGAAGCCTTCAGTTCCGAATTGGGAGAAGACTCGGCGGATGGCTGAACGTCGAAGACCGCATAGCCCGTCGAAGGAACTTTCGCCACAAAAACGACTTTGGCTTTCCCCTCGCCATCATCGGAGACCTGTGCTGGAACTTCTTTTCCATCCGGGCCAATGACGCGGACCGATTTGGGAATACTACCGTCGAAGCTGAGGTGAGCTTCTACGACATCTTCACGTTCGATGTTCAGCGGGTTGTAAACGACGACTGGAGTGCCTTGGCTTTGCGTGTTCAACGCGGAAGCTACAGTCTCCGTCGCGCTCTTGAGCACGCCGGCGAACTGATTCATCGCGATGATGTCGTCGTTCCAGGCGAATTCAAATGATTTGGGCGTCGCCGTGCCGGGAAGTATGTCGTGGAATTGTCCGCCCATCACCAGCGTCCATGCTGCGTTAAGTCGATCCTGCGGATACGGCTTACCGCCGAGCCAGGCTGCGGCAAGCGAAGCTTTCTCGGCGGCGTCGGCCAGGACTTCATTCTTGCGGATCCACCGCTTCTGGTACGCCTCGGAGGTAATCGAGCCTGCTGAGTGATTGATCAACTCCAGATCGCCTTTGTAGCGCGGCATCTTGTCGGTCTTACAGCACTTGAGGATGTCCATGAACATCTGGTCGGCCTTTGACCAGACGACGCGAATCGGACCGTCGCCAACCTGTACTGGCTGCGATTCCGCCCTACCCGGCTCCTGCTCGGCTTCCCACTCGCGCGGATTTGCCGGCGGGCTCGGAATAACCGCTTTGGATTTCGTGACAATTCCCTCCATCAGCTTCACCGAGTACTCATTCGGCGCTCCGCCGATGTCGCCGGTTCCAACGTAATGGTAGTCAGCTTTTATTCCAGTAAGGTCGCCGTTGATCTGAATGCGCTTCACCCAGTCTTCTTGCGGGCGCGTGCGATACGCGTTCTGCTGCCGCGTCAAATTGGGATTGGCCGGGGGTGGTGGCGGGGGAGTCTTGCTGATGTCGTACGTGACCTGGCTGCCGTAGCTGAGCGGATTCAGCGCAGCGATGATCGTGCTGCCGTCAGTGCCTTCCCAGATACCCACGTTAAACGGAATTCCTTCCGGCGTTTTCTCCGGAGAATCCGGGCCACCGACGTGCGGCGCCGGCTGCCAGGCCGCTGAAAGCTTCTGCGTCGAGAATCCTTTGACGCCTGCATGATGCAAAATAGTCGGCAGCGAGGCGGGGAATCCGAAGCAGTCGGGCAGCATGTATTCGTTGCTGGCGACACCGAACTCGCGGCGGAAGAAGTTATTCCCATAAAGGATCTGGCGGAAAATCGACTCGGCATTCGGAGAATTTACGTCACCCTCTTCCATGGAAGATCCGGCCGGAAACCAACGGCCTGCGGCGACGTACTTCTTCAGCTTCTCGAATCCTTCCGGGTAGTACTCCTTCATCAGCCGATAGCGATTCGCGCCGCTGAAGTTAAAGATGTAGTGCGGGTACGTATCGGCTAGATAGAAGTTATTGCGCAGGGTCTTGCTGAGATACTCGTCGATACTCTGGGGATATTCCCAGCGCCACTCTGTATCGAGGTGGGCGTAACCGACGACGTATAACGTTGGTTGCTTGCTCAGATCAATCGGCGCGGCGGCGGGCAACGCTTTCACTTGCGGCGCCGTCGCGGAGGCGGATTTCTTTTGATTCTGAGTGGAAGATGATTTCGTGGCCGTCTGCGCGAGGGCCATGCTAAAGCAAAGAGTTACTGACAAGAACAACAGCATGAACCGCCGTTGTATCGTCTGCATTAGTCGTTTCTCCATGAAGATGTTTTGAGTCCTATTTATGACCTGCGTTACCTGGCCGACCTGAGAAGTCAACCGCGGCGGACGTGAATCAGCCTGCCTTATTCACGATGTATGTTTGCTCCAAGGTCCAAAGCGTCTGTCATCCTGAAGCGCTTCTTTTGCGCGACGGATCTCCCGCGATCTGTCGGACTGAATTGCCGCTGGCATGGCTCTTCCAAGAGTTGGACCGAAAGCCTCGCGGGTGCATGTAAGTAGCCATCATCGCGGGAGATCCTTCGCGCAAAAGAAGCGCTTCAGGATGACAGGTCTTCACAGTGTTGGAATTCCCCCTGATTGCATAGTTTGCGAACAATCACGAGCGCCGCCGGCTTCACATGTCCTTGCAACCGCTGATAAATACCCAGGCAGACATCATCACGCCGTCAACTCAAGCTCGCGCGACAAAAATGCCATGATCTCAGGCGGTCGCTCTAGAGTTCTGAGTTCCTGCCGGAAAGATTCATTCATCAGGCGTCTTGCCAGTTTCGCCAGCACCTGCATGTGACTGTTATTCGCATCCGACTCGCGAACGGCGAGCAAGATCACGATGCTCACCGGCTTGCCATCAAGCGCAGCCCATTCTACCGGTTTGCTCAGTTTCAAAATGGCAATTGAGTTCGCGTTGATTGCGTCGCTGCGGCAATGCGGAATAGCGAAGCCATGCCCCAATCCGGTGGAGTAAGCGCTCTCGCGCTGCCAGACAATTTCTTCCAGACGATCGGGATCCTGCGTGCGTCCCGCCATGTATAAGGCGTCTACCAGTTCACGAATTGCTTCTTCTTTCGTTTCGCTGTCAGAACCGACAATTACGAGTTCAGGCGCGAGCAACGGCTGCTCGACAACTTGTGATTGCGCCTGCGCCAGCAACATCTCGACATCTTTCACCTGCGCCGCGCTGGTCATGCGATCGAGGATAAGGCGGCATTCGGCAGCAGAGAGCTGAGCAATCTTTTGTTTCAATATGGGAATCTGTGGCGCCGCGGCGCTGATCTCGTCGAGTGCCAATCCAATCAAGATCGGCAGGTTCACAGGATCACCGGCCATTTCGCCGCACATTCCCACCCACTTCCCATGTTCGTGGACCCCATCCACGATATGCCGCAAAAAACGCAAGAAGCTGGGATGATGGACGCGCGAGAGTCCGGCAACTTTGGCGTTATCGCGATCGACGGCCAGGAAATATTGATTCAGGTCGTTGGTTCCAATGCTGAAGAAATCGAGTTCTGCGCACAGTTGGTCGAGAATAAAGGCGATCGACGGCACCTCGATCATGATTCCCAGGGGAATGTTTCGATCGAAAGAGATTCCCGATTCGGTTAATTCCTGCTTCAGCTCAGCAACCTGCGCCTTCAGCCAGAGCACCTCCTCAATCGTCGAAACCATTGGCGCCATGATCTGGATGCGGCCGAAAGCCGAGGCACGGAGCAACGCGCGGAGTTGCGCGCGAAAGAGGTCGTGGTGCTCCTGGTAGATGCGCATTCCGCGAAATCCCAAATAGGGATTCGATTCGGCTGGAAGATTCAAGTGCGGAACAGGCTTATCACCGCCGATATCGATCGTTCGGATGATGACAGGCCGCTGGCCTGCGGAGCGCGCGACCTCGCGGTAGATCGAGAACTGCTCTTCCTCGTTCGGCGCCTCATCCCTGCCGATGAAGAGCATCTCCGTGCGGAAAAGTCCGATCGACTCGGCGCCATTCGCGAAGGCAAGGATCGCTTCCTCGCCGGATGAAACGTTCGCGGAAACCTCGAGCCGCTGCCCGTCGCGCGTGGCTGCTCGTCCATAGCCCTCGCGCACGAGCGCATGCTGGCGCGCGTGTTGTACGCGGCGTTCCCGCTCGTAAAAGCGCTGAATGGCCGCTGTTCCGTTGGGAATCACCAGACCGCGGTTGGCGTCCACGACCAGGTCATGCTCCTGGGAAAAGAGCACAGGGGCGTCCTTGACGCCTACCACTGTAGGAATTCCCAGAGAGCGCGCGAGGATCACGGTGTGCGAGGTTGTTCCGGCATACTCCAGTAC
>CAYNPS010000068.1:0-13427 GCA_964399125.1 uncultured Terriglobales bacterium | reverse complement strand
CCTGCCGAGCGTCCTTCGGCGATCAGTTGGCTCACTTTGTCGGAGAGCGAAACGTCATCCACAATTGCAAGATGAGCCTTGAGTACGCCGGCCTCTGCCGAAGAGATCGATCGCGACAGCATGCCTTTGATGCGCTCTCGAACCGCTGCCAGGGCACGCTCGATTTTGCGTTCTTCCCGTTTTGGGTCTTCCGCGCGCTCGTCGTCCAACGCCTGGGGAAGGCGCATGCCGCCGATGACCACGGCTTTGCCTTTTCCGACGCCGGCGCTGACCGCGACGCCGCAGTAGTAAGAAATCGCAATATGCGCAAGCGCTCTGGGCAGAGCGATGGGCTTGCGGTTCTCATCGGGCGTGCTTAGAGGCTGGTCGCTCAGCGGAAGATTCTGGTCGATGTATCCGCGCAGAGCCAGGCCGGCGGACTCTTCGTCGGCGCCGGCGATGCGGATTGCGCACTCATCGCCGTTGCGAACGTCGGCGGAGATGATCGCCAGCGTACTTTTGAGATTGGCGCCCGCTCCGGTTCTTAGATTGGTCAGAGAGAGCTCTGAAGCAAAGCCGCCGGCAAATTCTGCTAATTGGCTTGCCGGTCGCGCGTGGAGTCCATTGGGCAGCGGACAGACAAATTTGAACTCCACCGGATTACAAACTCCCTGACTCATCGACTAGCCTTGGATTCTTTTAAAGACACCAAGCGGATCTTTAATGGCATCCTGCACGGGAACGCGAATGATCTTGAGTTGATCGAAGCGCTCGCGGTTCTCGATCTCAATATCGACGGCAAAGATCGCGACCTGTGCCTGGCGAATGTCGCTCTCTTTCAATTCGTTCTCGATTCCCATCGCGCCCTGGGTCTCGACCTTGATCTGGTGTCCGAGTGTCTTGGCAGTCTTTTCAAGCTGCTCAGCCGCCATATACGTGTGCGCGATCCCTGTAGGACACGCAGTTACAGCAACGATCTTCATACTTGGCCCTCTTCCTGGAGTCCTGACAGTAAGCCCACTCATCCCCAAAACGGGAAAAGCCAAACCTCTGCCATGCGTGATCTGCATCCGCTCGGCTTCGACATAGAAGCTGAGCCATCCGCAGTTCACTGAAAGAATTCAGTTCTGCTGATGGTAAATCCTGCCTCCGGTCCTTCGAAAGAGCCGGCATCCACCCGCCAGGGCCATGAAAGCTGGCGGGTGGACGACAGCAGGTTTCCCGCCGCGCTAAAACTCCGCGCGCAACGAGAGCTGAAGGTTACGTTCGCTGCCTTTAGTCGTGACCTTACCGAACGTTGGGCTGGTCGGATCGAAGTCGACGCCACCACCGCTGGAGCCGCCCCAGTTGGGATGGTTCCATACGTTAAAGGCCTCGGCTCGGAACTGGAAGTCGACCCTCTCATTCACAGCAATTTTCTTGAACAATCCCATATTCCAGTTTTGGAATCCAGGCTGATAGATGAGATCGCGGACGCGTTGAGTATTGAAAGTTCCAGCGGGAGGCTTGCTGAAAATGGGTGTACCATCCGCATTCGTCGTTGCAAACCACTGAGCGGGATCTAACGATCCATTGTTTGCGAACTGACCGACGATCTTCGGATCGCCGTTTACGACCCAGAACTGCCCGTTCTTGCCGCAGCCGAAATTTGAATCCAGACCAACGCCGGCATAGTCGTTGTCTTTGCTGACGCTGCACGGCGTTCCAGTTTGGAATTGAACAATGCCACTGAACTGCCATCCTCCCAGCACTTTCCCAACGAATCCTTGTTCGGTGCGGAAGAACGGGAGCGGATAGAGATAATTAAAGACCAGAATGTGCCGAGCATCGAATTCTGAGGGTCCCCAGAGCATGCTTGTGTCGTAGGTGTCCGGCACAACGTCACGTTGATTGGAGCCATTGTCCATGCTCTTAGAAAGAGTGTAGGAGGCGCCAAACTGAAGACCATTACTGGCGCGGCGATTCCAGCTCAATTGCAGAGAGTTGTACCGCGAACTGGCTACGTTGTCGGTTTCACGAATCGAACTGAATCCCTTATAGGGCCGAATTGCATTGAGATTCACGCCAGGATTCGCCGCGGCCACTGCAAGTGTCGGCTGATTGATGTCGGATTCGCGTTGCAGGTGCAATCCACGACGGCCCACGTAAGCAGCGGTCACCGTCGATTTCCACGGCAACTCTCGCTCGACGGTGAAGTTCCAGTTCCAGGCTTCCGGATTGCGAAAATTCTTGCTCTGCGTAGTGACGACCAACGGTTGAGGATTGGTGCCTTTTCCACCCGGATTATCAACACTCCCGAAGGAAACATTGGCATTAGGCTGGAACGGTGGGTTGCCCCCCAAGAAGACCGAATCACTGACACCAAGCCGTGTGTAGAACCGACCCCCTCCGGCACGGAATACCGTCTTTGGCGTGATTTGATAGGCGAGTCCTAAACGCGGCTGAATATCGTTCCACTGAATGTCTGAGTAATGATTCGGCAGTCCATGGAACAATCCGTTATAGGTGCTCGTGTTCGCTTCAGGCACGTGCGCAGCGGCTGAGGAAGGAAATCCGCTGCCCGGGATCACCATGCCGTTATAGAGTTGAGCAACAGATGGCGATCCGGTTATCAGGCCCGTTTTCGGGTCCACTGTCACGGCCATGCTCGGATCGTAAAGGCTGGGATCGAAAACGATCATGTTTCCCCACATCGCGTGATAGGGAACAATCACGGAATAGCGCAGTCCGCCGTTCAGAGTCAGCTTCTGCGTCGCCTTCCATGAATCTTGAGCGAATCCTTCATACATATTCGATCTAAAAATCGTGTAGGCTCGGTGACCAATTTCGGAGTAAGTGTCGAACCATCCGAGAGCAGCATTGCCTATCGCCGCACTTGTTGATGCAGCGAAGAATCCTGGGCGTACGAACTTGCCTCCGTTATCACTAAACAGGAATTGCCCGTTCTGGTTGTTGGTGCAGGTTGGACAGGCTTGAACATTGATTTCATCATTGTCGTTCTCGCCTTGACGCTCAAACATTCCGCCAAATTTGAATACATGGTTTCCTTTGACCCATGTGAAGCTATCCGATAGATCGAAAATTGGGCCGGAGGAGTGCGACGGATATGGACCGCCACTCAGTTGCGAAAACGAAGCCATGTTGACGGTCGGAATTCGCGTAGGAATCAACTTGCCATCATTGAATATGTAGGGGTAATTGAGCCCTACCGTTGTGCGATCCAGGAAATGAGCTTGATCGACTGGGATGTAGACATCATCCAAGCTGCCGGCAAATAGGAATTCATTCACTTTTGTCGGACTAATAGTCCAGACATAGTTGAGTGAATTCGTCTGATTTGGCCGCTTGAAAAACTTAGGGGTCTCATTCGTACCGCCATCTAAAGGTTGGTACTCAAAGAAGTCGTAGTTGACTCTCCGGAACCGCAGTTGTTGTTTATCGGTGAGGTTGTAGTCAATCGCGATCGTGTCCTTGCGCTGATTCTGTGGGTGTTTCGCGTTGAAAAACCAGTTTTTGTTGCCGATAGCAGTAGCAAGGTTGGGTAACGGATAGGCTTTCAGAATGCCCAGGCCGTTAGGACTTAGCATTGAAGTAGGAATAATGTTTCCTGGAAAGCATCCAACCGTGCTGATGTTGCCTGAACCAGCCGGAGTTTCAACTCCGCATTGCGCAGCTTGAGGATTGCTGGGATCCGCAAGGTAGACCGGGATTTTGGCTCCCGCGGAATTCTTACGAGTGATGAAGATGTTGTTCGGATCCAGCAGTTCACTGAAATTCCCCGTACGCATTAGAGGAGTAGGAACTGTCAGCATATTGGAATCGGTAAATACGTACCGCACCCATTCCTGTCCCCAATAAAAGAAGAGCTTCGTCTTATCCACGTTGAAATGGTTGGGAATGTATACCGGCCCACCGATGTTGTAGCCGAACTGGTTGTAATTGGTCTGCGGGGTGACGAAGCGCGTGAGTGAGTTTGCCGCAGAATCATGGTTACGCGCCCAGGTATTGGCATTGAAGATGGTGTTGCGAACGTAGTCGTAAGCAGCGCCGTGAAAAGTCTGCGTGCCGCTCTTGGAGGTAATGCGGATCTGCCCGCCTGATGAACGTCCGTATTCTGCGGCATAATCGGCAGTAAGGATTTGAATCTCCTGAGTGGAATCCACGTCAGCCGATCCGAGACTCGTGCCATTGGAGCGCGTACGCACTGCGGGCGCTCCGTCATAGGTGATAAGGCTCTCCGGAGTTCGGGCACCATTAATATTCGAAGGGCCCTGGCTGAAATTAAAGCTTAGATTGGCCAGAGTTCCGCCCCTCGTCCCGGGAACCAGATTGGCCATAAAGATCGGATTCCGGCCATTGATCTCGAGAGCATCGATCTGTTGCCGAGTCACAAGTTGCTGAACTGAAGCTGACTCCGTTTGCAGCTGCACAGCCGCGGCGGATACCTCAACAGTCTGGGTTACGGCGCCAACCACGAGATTGATATCGACTGCGAGGTTCGAGCTCGGGTCCAGCTTATTGTTTGCCGACTGGTACTTCTGGAATCCTGACGCCTCTGCCGTAACGGTGTAGAAACCTGCCGGTATGTTTGTA
Organism: uncultured Terriglobales bacterium; assembly: GCA_964399125.1. Classification (GTDB taxonomy): domain Bacteria; phylum Acidobacteriota; class Terriglobia; order Terriglobales; family Acidobacteriaceae; genus Gp1-AA112. The sequence continues at coordinate 8,855 of CAYNPS010000068.1, read as the reverse complement.
ACGGTGTAGTACCCGGCCTCGTTGGTCGTGGTCTGACGGGATACGCCGCTGTTGTTTTGCACAGTAACCTTGGCGTTGGGAACGGTCGCGCCCGACGGGTCTTTTACGAACCCGGAAATTCTTCCCAAGTCAGACTGCGCGAAGGCGATGAGACTGAAAAATGTTAGCGCTCCGACACATAGAACGGACTGCAGCAAACGTCGCACGTGAATTGACATATTCAAACCCTCTCTCAGTTGGGCAATACTCGTAACCGGAACTGGAAAGGCAGCTTGTTTTCTGCCTTCCCCGAAAATGACCCGATGACGCGGCTATTGAAACGTTTCGGGTTCTACATGCTTGCGGTTGGAAAGTATCTCTGATCACTCAGTCGGATGAAATAGGAGACAACGCACATTTATTGGACAAACGTAACAATTCGCAACCTCGGCATATCGAATGACAACATTTCAAGACCTCTCCAAAACAAAACCGCCACGGATCGCATGGATCCTTCGGACACGGAGTACACGGATCAGAAAGGAGTGGCGGGCGGAAAGTGAGCAGCACCATTGCTAGTCCGCGAAATCCGTGCGCGTAGCGTCCGTGCGATCCGTGTCGGGTTTTGGTGTTTCGCTGGTTTGTCACAAATGCAGGCTGCGATTGCTCCCGATTCTTTCGTGAGCACGCTACACGCGTAGGATTAAACGGTTATGAAAGTTGACCACCTCAAGAAGGTCTCTGTTGAAACGAAGCTCATCCACACGGATCGCGAACTGAACTCAACCTCTGCTGTTGCGCCGCCAATTTTTCAGACTGCTACTTTCCGCGGCGATTCCGCGCAGGACTTTGCCGATCGCGCCAGCCGGCCGCGGCATCCGGAGTTCTATACCCGATATGGCAATCCCACGCTCAGCCAGGTCGAGAGCGTGCTTGCTTCTTTGGAAGGCGCAGAGGCTGCGCTCGTGACCGGTTCGGGAATGGGAGCGGTGAGCGCGACGGTGCTGGCAATCGTGAGCCAGGGCGATCACGTGGTTGCGCAGAAGAACCACTACGGCGGCACGCTGAACCTGCTCAAAAGCTTCGTTCCGCGATTCGGCGTGGAAGTTACGCAAGTGGATCAAACCGACACGGCGGCTTTCGAGAAGGCCGTGCGTCCGAATACCAAACTGATACTCATCGAGACGCCGAGCAATCCGCTGATGACTCTAACCGACATCGCGGCTGTGGCCAAGCTTGCCCGGTCACGCAAGATCACCACGCTGATCGACAACACCTTTGCTACGCCCATTAATCAGCGGCCAATTGACCTGGGCATTGATCTGAGTTTCCACAGCGCGACGAAGTACTTCGGAGGCCACTCCGACCTGGTCGCCGGAGCCGTGATGGGCAGCTCTGAATGGATCACCAAGATCTGGAACACTCACGTGATCCTGGGAGCGGCACTCGGTCCCTTCGACGCGTGGCTCATGCTGCGCGGACTGCGCACGCTCTCTCTTCGTGTGAAACAGCACAACGAAAACGCAGTGGCGTTGGCAGGGTTCCTGGAAGATCACAAAGCTGTGAAGGTTGTGCACTATCCAGGGCTGAAGAGCCATCCTCAGTACAAGCTCGCACGAAAGCAGATGTCCGGCTTTGGCGGCATGCTCAGCTTCGAAGTGAAGGGCGGCTACGAAGCCGCAGACCGCTTTCTCAGCCGTATTCGACTGGCCTCACGCGCAGCCAGCCTGGGTGGAGTGGAGACGCTGGCTGTTCATCCAGCCTCGAATTTCCTGCACTACATGACGCTTGAGCAGGCGGCAAAAATCGGCATCGCTCCGGGATTACTGCGCATTTCCGTGGGACTGGAAGGAAAAGAAGACCTGATCGCCGACTTCGATCAGGCGCTGAGTTAGGGGACAGGGCACAGGTTACAGGGAACAGGGTTAGGCCCTGGTCCGCGCGAGTCGGGAACAGTGCTTATGCTCATTTTCTGTTCCGGGCGCGCGAATACACCCTCCGAACATGCGTTCTTGCTAAGGCTGGCGACTTTCTGTTCCCTGCAACCTGTCCCCTGTTCCCTCGCTTTCCGCATCTAAGTTGTTGCATGCGCACGACAGATCAGAGCATTGCTGCAGAGTCGCTGAGTCTCGCGGAAGTACTGGAACAGGTTGTTAACGAAAGCGGCGACCGGCCTCTTTCTACTTATCGCATTCAGTTCCACAGCGGTTTTTGCCTGCAGCAGGCGCGAGAACTCGTGGACTATCTTCACGATCTGGGTGTCTCGCATCTTTATGCCTCTCCACTGCTCGAAGCACGTGCAGGAAGCGCGCATGGCTACGACATCATCAACCATGATCGTCTGAATCCCGAAATTGGAACCGAGGAAGACTTACGTACGTTAGTCACCGAGCTGAATGCTCGCGGGATGTCGATCATCCTGGATATCGTTCCCAATCACATGGGCGTGAGCACGGCCACGCCGTGGTGGCGCGACGTGCTGCAGCACGGGCGAGCCTCCGGATACAGCGAGTTCTTCGATATTGATTGGGATCCGCTCAAGCCCGAGCTGCACAACAAACTTCTTCTTCCCGTTTTGGGAGATCAGTACGGAGAGGAACTTGAACGAGGCAAGCTCCAGATTCGGGAGAAGGAAGGCGAGCTCGTCGTGCAGTACTACGATCACGACTTCCCTCTCGATCCGCAAACACTGCCGTTGATCTTCGAAGCACTCGGGCCCTTGCCGGAATGGGAGTCCACAGACGACCTTGCTCGATTCCGGGGACTGCTTGAACGTCTGCGTTCGTTGCCGCAGCACAGCAGCGCCGATCCCACGCAGGCACAGGAGCGAAGCCGGATTTGGAACCAGCTTCGTCCGGAATGGCAGAAGCTGCTGCAAACCTCAGGACCCGTGAGGCAGCTGGTTCAACGCGCTCTCGATCACATCAATGGACACGCAGGCGAGCCGCAAAGCTTCGATCTTCTCCATCTTCTTTTAGAGCTTCAGGTCTATCGCCTCGCCCATTGGCGGGTTTCCGGTGAAGAGATTAATTACCGCCGTTTTTTCGATATCAACGATCTGGTTGGGCTGCGCATGGAGAATCCGCGGGTTTTTGCGGCGACACACCACATGCTGCGCCGCATGCTCGCCGAAAGGATCATCACCGGAGTGCGCATCGATCACTGCGACGGCATGTTGAATCCGAGGCAGTACCTGATTCGTCTGCAGATGCTCTACGCGGCTGCACGCGTGAATGGTCCAGAGCCGGTGTCCCCGCTCGCGGAAAACGGCATTTCCATGGAGATCCAGCAGGTCTTTTCGCAGCACGACTGGATGTATCGTAGACATCCTCTATATGCAGTCGTGGAAAAGATTCTCGAGCCCGGCGAGGAGCTGCCCGACGAGTGGCCGGTGGACGGTACCAGCGGCTACGACTTCACCAATCAGGTGAACGGTCTTCTTATCGACCAGAACAATGAGCGCGCTTTCGATCGCATTTATCTCCGCTTCGTTGGTCAGGTTGCCGACGTCGACACGCTGATTTACGAGAGCAAGAAGCTGATCATGCATAACGCGCTTTCGAGCGAGGTAAACGTCCTGACGCATCTGCTCGGAGAGATTTCATCGAGCGATCGGCGAGCGCGCGACTTTACGTTGAAGACCTTGCGCGACAGTATCCGCGAAACCATCGCCTGCTTCCCTGTCTATCGCACGTACATCGACGAGCGTGGCGAGTACACTTCGCGCGATAAGGAATACATCGAGTTCGCAATCCGGAAAGCCAAGCGTCTCAATCCGGGAATGTCGGACCGCGTCTTCGATTTCCTGCGCGACACGCTGGAGCTGAGAGGCGGGCGCCTCGACGAAATGATGTATCGCCGCAAGCTCTACTTCGCGCTCAAGTTCCAGCAGCTCACTGGACCAGTGATGGCCAAAGGCCTCGAAGACACTGTCTGCTACGTGTACAACCGCTTTGTTTCAGTGAACGAAGTCGGCAGTTCGCCGAAGCACTTCGGCGTGAGCCCTGCGGAATTTCATGCAGCCAACGTAAAACGCGCAGAACGCTGGCCATGCTCGATGTTGGCCACGTCCACACACGATACCAAGCGCAGCGAAGATGTCCGCGCGCGACTGAACGTCCTTTCCGAGATGCCAAAGCTGTGGTCGGCATTTGTAATGCGCGCGCGCCGCTTGAACCGCAGCAAGAAAATCACGATCTCTGACGGGCGCCTCGTCCCCGATGCGAACGAAGAATATCTCCTTTATCAAACGCTGGTGGGCGTATGGCCATGGGCCGATGCAGCCGACGCTCGCGAGCAACTGATCGCTCGTGTGCAGGAGTACATGACCAAGGCTGTCCACGAAGCGAAGGTCAATCTGAGCTGGATCAACCAGAATCCCGAGTACGTGGATGCATTGCAGAACTTCATCACGGCGATACTCGCCGATCGCGGACGCGCCAACAGCTTTCCCGGCTTGCTCGATGAATTCCTAAAGCCTATCTCTTATTTTGGAATGATCAACTCGCTTGCGCAGGCCACACTCAAGATGACCTGTCCTGGAAACCCTGACGTCTATCAGGGAACGGAACTGTGGGACTTCAGTCTGGTCGATCCAGACAATCGCCGGCCCGTGGACTTTTCCTCTCGCAAGCAAATGCTTTCCGAGCTGCGCACTAACACAGAGCCCGCAAATCTCACACGCGAGTTGTTGACGAATTACCAGGATGGGCGAATCAAGATGTGGATTACCATGCGCGCCCTGGAGCTTCGACGCGAGTATCCTCAGTTGTTCCATAAAGGAACGTACGTTCCGCTGGAGAGTTCAGAAAAGAATCAACATGTCTGCGCGTTCGCGCGAATTCATGAAGAACATGGGCGGAAGGAGGCGGCTATCGTCGTTGTACCGCGTCTTGCGTATACGCTCATGGCAGGCAAAGCAGCGCCGCCGATCGGCGAAATTTGGGGAGATGCCTCGATCATGTTGCCGGAAGGCATCTCGCATGAGTTCCGGAACGTGTTTACCGACCAAAAAATTCAAGCGGCAGATCGCCACTTATCTTGCCGCGATATCTTGCAGTCTCTGCCTGTGGCGGTATTAGTCACAAATGGGCAGTAGACACGGGCTTGAGATCTGGTCGGGCACGGTGGTGGTGTCGAGGCTCCGCGTTGACCGGGTTAGGTTTACGGCGGTCTGAGTGGCAATAAACTTCGCTCCGCGGCCTATTAGAAAGTGGCGTCCCACAGTGAAGCTCGGAAGTCGCTGCTCTCTTCCCTGCTAGCTTCGGAAGCTTTAGCCGAAGCTGCCCTAAGTCATGGTACAGCCAGCGCTTATTCCAGACTTCCCTGCTAATTCCCTGCAAGTTCCCTGCCCGATTGCAAATCGCTTGTGTTCATGCGGGTCTCACGATCGAAATTTTTTCTGCGGGAATTTTTTCCCTGCAACATTCCCTGCGCAGGGAATTTCTTGTGAACGAAAAAGGCCGCCATTCCTGGCGGCCTCGTTGCTATGGGAGGAAGGAGAACTAACTCTGGTCGTTGCTGGCGCGCTTCCAGTTCATGATCTCGCCCAGCGTTGTGGTTGAGCTGGAAACTGGCTGCTTATACGCTTCGACATCGGCGCGGCTCGCTTCTTCGCCTACGGCGCGCAGGCTCAAGCCCACCTTCTTCTCATCAGGATTCATCTTGATGATTTTGAAGTCGTGCTCCTGGCCAGGCTCGAGCTTGATGGGAGTGCCGTGGCTGTCGGTCGCTTCGGAGTTGTGGCAGAGGCCCTCGACTCCTTCGGAGATTTCAATGAAAGCTCCGAACTGTGCCGTGCGCAGAACCTTGCCATGGATGACATCGCCAATGCGATGTGTCGCGAAGAAGGTTTCCCACACATCCGGCTGAAGCTGCTTGATGCCGAGCGACAGACGACGATGCTCCGGCTCGATCGCCAGCACTTGCGCTTTCACCTTCTCGCCTTTCTTCAGGACTTCCGACGGATGCTTTACGCGCTTGGTCCAGCTCAGATTGCTTACGTGGACCAGGCCGTCGATTCCGTCTTCAATCTCGATGAACGCGCCGAAGTCGGTGAGGTTGCGAACCTTGCCTTCGACTGTGCTCCCAACAGGATACTTGTCGTGCAACTGCTCCCACGGATTCTGTTCGAGCTGTTTGAGTCCGAGAGAGATGCGACGCTCCGCCGGATTCACATTCAGGACGACCGTCTCGACTTCGTCGCCGGGCTTCACGATCTTCGACGGATGCTTCATCCGCTTTGACCACGTCATCTCGCTGACATGGACGAGACCTTCAATGCCCTGCTCCAACTCGATGAAAGCACCGTAGTCGGTGACGCTGAGAACGCGTCCGCGGACGCGCGCTCCGATCGGATAGCGCTCGGCGGCATCGAGCCACGGATCAGGCGTGAGTTGCTTGAATCCGAGAGAAACGCGCTGCTTGTCTTTGTCGAACTTAAGAACTTTGACGTGAATCTCGTCGCCAACATTCACCAGATCGCGCGGATGCGTAAGGCGCCCCCATGACATGTCGGTGATGTGCAGCAGGCCATCGAGTCCGCCGAGATCGACGAAAGCTCCGTAGTCGGTAAGATTCTTCACCGTTCCGGTGAGCACGGACCCTTCTTCCAGGTGCTCAAGTGTCTTGGAACGCTTTTCCGCCTGCTCTTCTTCGAGGTGTTGCTTGCGCGAGACTACGATGTTGCCGCGCTTTTTGTTCAGCTTAATTACGCGGACTTCGATCTCCTGGCCCTTATAGCCATCGAGATTTCGGACCGGCTTGAGGTCAACCTGCGAGCCGGGCAGGAACGCCCGAACTCCGCCAACATCTACGGACAAACCACCCTTTACGCGATCGACAACGTAGCCCTTGATCAGAGCTTTGTCGTTGTACGCCTTCTCGATGTCGTCCCACACGCGCACGCGCTGTGCTTTCTCGTGCGACAGGAGGACGTACCCCTCTTCGGTCTCGCCGCGATCCCTGACCACGTCGATGCTGTCGCCCGGCTGGAACTTGGGCTGGCCGTCGCGTCCGATGACTTGGGCGATCGGGACCATGCCTTCAGACTTCGAGCCGATATCAACGACAACGTACTTGTCGGTCAGCTTTACGACGGTGCCCTTCTGGAGGTTGTCCTCAGCCGGAGCGGCAGCCTCGGCTGCGGACTGCTCGGCCTCGAAGCTCTCCAGAGCGGCGGCGAAATCCATCTCCTGAGCATCCGCGTGTGCTGCTTCGTGCTCCTGCTCGGAAACGGCGGGTTGAGGGTTTTCGGTGGCGAGGGCGGTGGTTTCGGTTTCGGTATTCAGGGTTGTAGTCTCGTGATTGGAATTTTGCGAGCGAGCCGGCTCTCCCATCCCGTGAGACGAATCTTGCGGGTTAGCAGTGTTCTCTTGAACGGCTGGATTGAAATCGCGGGCTGTGCTCTCGTCGAACGACATCGGTCCTTCTTAGTCGCGCTCGCGCCACGGGAATACTCCCGAATGACAGTGGGTACAAGCCCGGCTGCCCGCTTGAGCGGACTGGTGGCTGCATAAGCTCTCTTTGTGTGTGGGCCCTTCAGGGGGCTAAAGGAAACTCTGCGGCCGGATCGACAAAAAGTGCTTCCACTCCGTATCGATGTTCTGACTATAGCAACCGCTCGGAGAAGGTGTCAAACCTCGCGAAGTGGAGCAGAAACAGTGGGTTAACAAAGGGACAAACGTCGCAATTTGGATTCATGGAGAGCAAGGTTTTTCGCGTCTTTGCGCACTGATCGGACGAGATTTCGTGATTGCGTGATTTCCCGATTTCGTGATTTGGAAAGCGGTCGCAGCGATGATGGGTGGAAGAACTGGTAATCTCTAAGGTCTTTGACGGTGTTTAGCTGAGCAGCTTAGAAGCCTCGCTGCTTAGCAGCTGAATTCTCATGGACTACCTCTGGACTCCTTGGCGCTACGCCTACATCACCAAAGCAAAGGGCGATCAGCGCTGCGTCTTTTGCGATAAGCAGAACGAAAAGGACGATCGAACCTCCTGGATCGTCTACCGTGACAAACATTGCTACATCTGCTTGAACGCATTTCCCTACACGTCGGGCCATGTCATGGTCGTTCCGTACGAACATGTAGACGAACTGCAAAAGCTCCCCAAAGATGCTGCCCAAGAAATGATGGTGCTATGTCAACGCACCGAAACGGTGTTGCGCAGTCTGTATCATCCCGAGGGAATTAATTTGGGCATGAATCTCGGAGCCGCCGCAGGCGCCGGGATTGCAGGACACATTCACATGCACGTTCTTCCACGCTGGGTTGCCGATGCCAACTTCATGACCGTCGTCGCCGAAACACGGATCTTGCCTGAGACACTAGAGACGACTTGGCAGAGAATGCGCGAGGCATTTGGAACTCCCAGTGACGAGTCTCTGAGCGCCAAGCGGCAAGCGAAAAATCCGTCTACCACGAGAGAACAGCGAACATAGCAGGGCAAATTTGAAATCTGGAGTAAGAATCATCGAATTCTGCCCAAAATCCGCAAATTTCTCCCCCACGCAGGGAACCTTACAGGGATTTTAGGGAACTCGAAGTCAACTCTCAGGTGCCCAAAGTCTTACGAGCATTCTGCGAAAATTCTGCGACATCGATCAGGGAACCCGCAGGGAATTTTCGTTTCAGAATGGGAATGGAAAGCTGGGCGAAAAGAGGTCGCCTTCAAGTAAAGATCTCTTTAAGTCTGCCGGTCTCAACATCAAATACGAACCCTCGCACCACGATCTCTTTCCGTACCCAAGGGTGCGATTTCAATTTCTCGAGCTGCTTGCGAACATTCTCTTCGGGAGATTTGAAAGCATAGAAGCGCTCCGGCGAGATGCTCGCGGTGCCGGCCTGGCGCTCGATCATCGTCCGCAGTTCTTCTTC
>CAYNPS010000067.1:16661-18274 GCA_964399125.1 uncultured Terriglobales bacterium | reverse complement strand
ACTTTCGATTGCGAGAAGCGCTTTCGGATTCCATCGACAATTGTCACCGGATGAGATGGAGTTCCGTTGTAGTTGCCAACGAGTGCATCGAGACTATCGGCATCAGGGCCGATGACTGCGATTGTGGGATAGGTCTTCTTCAAGGGAAGAAAGTCATTTTGATTCTTTAAAAGCACCAGCGATTCGCGCGCGGTCCTCAATGCGAGCTCGCGATGCTGTTCCGTATCGTTTTCGGAAATTCCAATCTGGGAGAAGGGAACTGCGGTCGGTGGGTCGAACATCCCGAGGCGGAACCTTGCGGTGAAGAGACGCTTCATAGCGCGATCAATGTCGGCCTCGCTGAGAATGCCTTCCTGCACCGCCTTAAGCGCTGCATCCCGTTCGGTCTGCACTCGTGTTCTTGGATTGCCGCAGATCAAATCCGTTCCCGCCTTAATCGCCGCAGCAACGCCTTCTTCCATGGTTTTGGTGAAGTGATGGTTGTCAGAGATGTCGGTAACAGCGCCGCAGTCTGAGACGACGTAGCCCTCGAACCCCCAATCGCGCCGAAGATGTTCATCGAGCAGAGCGTTGTTTGCGCACGCCGGTTGGCCGTTCAGCGAGTTGTAAGCGCACATCACCGACTCGGCTTTGCCCTGCATGATGGTCGCGCGAAAAGCGGGAAGATAGGTATCTTCCATGTCGTGGCGTGATGCCTGTACATCCACCGAGTGCCGAGTTGGTTCTGGTCCGCTGTGCACAGCAAAGTGCTTGGGAGTCGCAACCGTTTTCAGGTACTTGGGATCGTCACCTTGCAGGCCGGTAACGAACGCAAGGCCCATGCGCGAGGTGAGGAATGGATCTTCACCGTAGGTTTCCTGGCCGCGTCCCCAGCGCGGGTCACGAAAAATGTTGATGTTCGGTGACCAGACGGTGAGTCCGCGATACCACTCGGTCGAGCCATCCGGATGGCGCTCGGCGTTGTACTTGGCGCGAAATTCCGTGCTGATCACGGTCGCGATCTGATGCATCAGCGGCTCATCGAAGGTGGCAGCCATGCCGATCGCCTGCGGAAAAACGGTCGCGACTCCTGCGCGCGCAACCCCGTGCAGGCCTTCGTTCCACCAGTTGTATTCGGGAATTCCCAATCTAGGAACTGCATCAGCCGTGTGCCCAAGTTGAGAGACTTTCTCTTCCAGCGTCATGCGAGAGATGAGATCATCGACGCGCTGCTCCAGGGTGAGCGCAGGGTTCTTGTAAGGAGCGTTCACCGGAACTTCGGCAGGAGTTTGCTGAGCGACGGCAATAGTTGAAAACGCAAACAGAAGCAGAGCACCCGAAAGACGCGAAAAGTTCATTGATCGTTCCTGGAAGATCGTATTTACAAGGCGTACCAATCGTGATTTCGAAACCGGCAGCTAAATCGTTTCAGGCTGGCAGTAAATCATGCAGAACGGATGTCCGCAAGGGCCAGTTCATTAGCTCACCAACGGCTCGGGAACAAAGAATCGAGAGCGCAATCGGCAGGGTATCGCTTTATCGTAGGAATCCTGCGGGCCATTTACATCGAATGACTGGAAGCTCGCAAGCAATTGATTCATCAAGAGTAAGCTCGGAACTCTTTCGCAATCCCC
>CAYNPS010000067.1:5391-16561 GCA_964399125.1 uncultured Terriglobales bacterium | reverse complement strand
ACTCTTGCGCGGCAAAATCTCATCTGATCTCATCCGATCTCATCAAATCTCGACGGATATCTCATCGCGGAAGATGAGATATCTCATCGAAATCTCATCCGAATCTCAGGAGATCTCGTCCAATCTCATCTTCCTGCGCATCAGCCCGAAGCAGCTGCCGGCGTCGGGACATTCCACGCAGGCTTGCCCCGGATTCTTGATTCCGCACGCTCTTCATTCCTCCTACTTCGTTGCTATGACGAAATCAGGCGAAAGTCAAGCGAAATTAGAGCTCATCCGGTGAGCACGTCAGAGTCCATACTGTCGGGCGCCCGTAGATTTAACAGCGGCGAAATCAGTTAATGCGATTGACTGCTGACGTTGGGCTTGCAGAACCTTGTGGAATTGGCGTGGCGCGCGTACGCGTCCAAGGCTGGGGTATTGACGATAGCGGGAGTCGCGGATGTGTTGATCAGTTCAGAGCACGCGCGGGAGGAATCAGGCGACCACGAGTAGATCATTTCTCGAATTCGCTCTCTGCTGACTTGCGCTCTAATTGGCTGCTTTGAGTAAGCGAGGGCCAGTAACTCATTCGCCGTCGTGGTCGCGAGCGTTTGAATGCTGCCGTTCAGGTTACCGGTAAGCGCCTTGTAGGAAGTGACTGCGGAGAGATCTGTTGGCAGTGTCGCCAGGATTCCGGAGCAACACGAGGCAGACGATTGCGGCGCGGATGCTGGATTCCCAGCCGCGCCCGCAATGGCGACGATTTCTTTGTTTATGGCTAAGCCGCTTATGTGAATTCCGTGTATCACGGCGGAGTTCAGGAGCGCAGAACCATCGGCTTTTAGCAGTGCGACAAACGATACCGGGGCAGAGGCGGCGTTGCCCTTTCCGAAACTGAGAACGTGCTGGCGGGGAAATGTCGAAGAGGTTGTGTAGCCGCCGATGTAGATATTCCCGTTTTGATCCAAACGTAAACCCGTTACGCGGCTATGCGCAGCCTCCGGCAAGAAAGTGAAATACGTAGGTGGGGAAGACGGATTATGGCTCATGTTCACTCGCAGCAGAAACGATCGCTGTTCACCCGATTTGGTAGGTGTCCCGCGCTCGAGCGCGTCTGTAGTCGGCTGGAAGCAGGCGCTGGAGTGACCCGCGATCCAAACTTGTCCTTCGCCGGTTAGAGCGATGCGGTCGAGAGCAGTGAATCCTGGACCGCAGGAGCTGATAACGGTTGCAAATTCGAGCTTCTGCCCTCCTGGAGCATATTTTCTTACCTCGATATCAGACAACACATGCGTGGCTGTATAGATGTTTCCGGAGTCATCTAGTGCTGCGACCTCCATGCTGTCGAGTTGCAAGGCTTCGAGTTCCTGCAGCAAAGCTTGCCCAAATTGCTCGAAGGATGCATTTGGCAAGGCTTGCAATCCGGCAAATGGCGAACCTGGGCTTGGCTCTCCCTTATATGGACGCGCCGTGCATATCCATTGCGGCTCGTTGCTGATTGAAGAGCAGGGAACGACGCTCTGGAATTGCTTGACGAGAACTTTCGCTTGCGCCTCGCCGATACCCGAGGACTCGATAGTTAGGTTGTGCTCTCCTGCGGCGAGTGGTCGTCCCAGGGTTCCTTCTACCGCAAGTTGGTGAGCAGGAACTCTCTCGACATCTACGCCGACGAGCGCGCCATCCACTTTGATTCGGAATCCGGTAACCAGCTTCCCTTCCGGAGCATTGATCTGAGCACTGATATGCAGGAGCGGCGGAACCTCGCTCATCGTTGAAGGCGAGGGGAAGCAGAGATGAACTCCTGGACCGGCGTGCGACAGACTGCAAGTGGTCTGCGCATGAGCGCTCGCGATCACAAGTAGTAGCGCAAGTAGATGGAATCGATATCGCATTCAGCTCTGTTTCGGACTGCGCAGGAGCAGTGGCCGCATCATTTCGTTGTCTTCGTGTTCCAGCGTGTGGCAGTGCCATACGTATTTTCCCGGCGCGCCTTCGAATCGGGCGATGATGCGCGTTACCTGTCCGGGCGGGCAAAGAATTGTGTCCTTCCAGCCTGATTCAGCAGGGAGCGGCGGAAGCACCCTGTTTGCGTAAACAATTTCACGCGTTGCCGTATATTTTTTCGTGTCGAACGGGCGTCGATCGAGCAGTTGGAAATGCACGGCGTGAAGATGAATGGGATGTGCATCGATAGTGGCGTTCACGAGTTCCCATATCTCAGTGCTCCCAGCTTCGGGATCTTCGCTGACAGGATCCATGAATGCCTTGCCGTTGAGGAGCATCTTGTGCTGAATGCCATCGGAGCCCATGATTTCGTCGAGACTCAACTGTCTTGTCTTGATGCTGCTGCTCACATCAATCCGTTTAACCGCGGAGAGGGTTGACGGAACGGAGTAGGCGCGAATTTTTCCAGAGGGCAAAGGATTTACTCTGAATTGCATTACCAAATGGGGAATCAATCTACCGCCGGATGGAAATGGAGCCGGAGCATCATTCGACAACACAATCCTCCGCCCCTCGCGACCTGTGAAGTCGATGATCACATCGGCGCGCTCACTGGGGGCTAGTAAAACGCTGCTTACTTCTGCAGGGCGTCCTAAGAGACCACCGTCGCTGCCGATCTGGAAAAAATTCTGAGCTGGCGCAAGGAAGAGCCGGTACACACGAGCATTCGAAGCATTCAGCAGACGGAATCGATAAGGCCTGGGTTCGACCTCAAAGAATGGCCAGACTCTTCCATTTACCAGCACGTGCGAACCGAAGAATTCAGGGACCCAGGGCGACTCCGGACTTCCCGATACGGGATAACAAATCCGTCCGAATGGATCGAGGAGGCGATCCTGCAGCATGAGCGGAAGATCATATCTGCCTTTGGGGAGCTCTAAGCCGAGCTCATCTTCATCGTGCAGGATGTAGAAGCCCGCGAGCCCCATCATGCTGTTCAGGCGCGCGATGCCCATGGCGTGGTCGTGGTACCACAGCGTGGCTGCCTGCTGAGTGTTGGGATAGTTCGCTCTCTGAATCTGTCCCGGAATTTTCCAATCTTCAGGATGACCATCGCTTTCCGGTGCAACATGCCCGCCGTGTAAGTGGATGACGGCGCGTGTCTCGGGAAGCTGTCTTCCGGCTCCGGAGAGATTGTGATCGATTGCCAGCCGATGTTTTGCCGGCAGATGATTTACCCAATCCACGATGATTCCGTGATCGCGATGAGCGACGATGGTCGGTCCGGGACTGCTCTTCTCAAATCCCCAGAGCGTTGTCGAAGGCAGCTCGCGGTGAAGCTTCTGCTGGAATTCAGAAAGCTCCACTCGATAGTAAGGCTTGCCTTGGAATTGACCTTTCGGCTGAAGAACTGGAGGAATCGGCAAAGGATCGACGAAGGGAGTGAGGGGCGCACCTCCGAGCTGCGGCGCCTCCTCTTCTTGTGCCTGCAATGAAGAGGGAATAAGCAGACTACCGCAGGCAGCCCCGATCAATTTCAGAGTTTCGCGTCGTGAGACATCAACGTCGGCTGGTCGACAAGGATTTTCAGCGGTTGAGCCTGCGCGCGGTTTCATTCTGGGATGAACTTATTCCTCGACCGTAAGGACTGCAGCCACAGCCGTTCCTAAATGAGCTGATGTGGATGAGATTGTAACAGTCGGACGTGAGCCGCCGAAGTGGCGAGAGACAGAAGCGCAGTAATCTATTGGCAGGAGATGCTCTCAATTACCTGTCATCCTGCAGCGCTTCTTTTACGTGAAGGATCTCCCCGAATGCACTCGCCGCAACTTCGTGATTAATCCAGAACCAATCGCGTCCCAAGGCTTACCGAATCGCGTCTGCGATGAGCACGCGATTATGTTCAAGCAGATTACCGGTTGCGTGATCGAGTTGAGCCAGTGCGAGCTGATACCCGATTTGCGCCTGGAGATAACTCTGCTCGGCCTGCTGGACCGTGCTCTGCGCATCGAGAACGAAGAAGATCGTCTCTGCACCTAATTCGTACTTACGCTGATCGGCCGCAAGTGTCTTCTTCGCCAGGTCGAGAGCGTCGGCCGCGGCAGCCAGCGATAGTTTGCTGACTTCGAGTTGGTGAACGGCATTGCGGACTTCCAGCGTGATGGCTTGCTGACTCTTGCGCAATTGATAGAGGTCGCTTCGCTTGGACACAAGAGCAGAACCGAGGTCGGCTTCTGCCTGGTGATTCTTAATCGGAAGCCGCAGATTGAGCCCGACGCTGTAGGTGGGGAATCCGAATCCGCCCACTTGTCCGAGTGCGTCGAGCAGACCACCGCGGGAGACCACAACGGGAGCGCCGCTGGACGTGTCGATGACATTGCCACCAATTCCGTTTGAGGTATATGCGCCGGTCAGGCTGAGATCAGGCTGGAGGCTGTTGTGAGCGATGTAGACGCTGGTGTCGTCGTTTGCGAGCTGCTGGCGTACCGCTTCCAATTCGGGACGCTTGCTGAGCGCCGTCTCAATCGCGGTTGGAATGTCCTCCGAGACGAGATCGCCCGAAGCTTCTGCGTTCTCGGTGAGTTCAAGATCCAGAGCGCCCGCTCTCGCATCGAGATCAGCACCGATCGTGCGGCGGAACTGATCTTGGAGAGGCTTGATCGCGTATTCGGCCTGAAGGACTTGGAGCTTGCGCTGCGCTACCGTGGATTCCGAGCGATAGATGTCGAGCGGGGATAGCGCGCCGAGTTCCAGAGCGCGCTTGTCGTGCTTGTAGGATTCCTCAGCCAAATGCAGTGAGTCCTGTACGACCGCGAGATTCTTCTCCGCCTCCACCAGATTCCAGTACTGGTTGACAACCGAGAGAATGGAATCGTTGAGCTGCGCTTCAAAAGTCGCCCTGGCCTGCTTCACATTGCGTTGAGCGATGAGAATTGGGCCGTGGTTCACAATGTATCCACGCCCACGCAGCAGGTGCTGACTAAGTGTGAAGCTGGCGCCGGAAGTGAACGAAGGATTAAATAATGCAAAGCTGCTGTTGGTTGTGGAACGCGTGGTACTGAAACCCAACGAAAAGTTTGTGCCGCTTTGGAACTGCTGGTTGTAAGAGAAATTGCTTGTTTGCTGGAGTTGACTCAGAGTCTGGGCTCCTGCCAGCGCAGTGGTTGTTGGTGAAGTCGAGCGTTGCGGCAAAAAGCTCGCATTAAACACCGGATCAAACGCGGAATATGCTCTTCCGATTCCGAACGAGGACTGATCGAGGAGCCCCTGGCTGATGCGCACATCGGTGTTGTTCAGCAGCATCAGTCGTACCGCGTCCTGCAGGCTGAGCCGAAGCTTTCCGTTGACGATGTATTCATCGAGGCTCTGTGGCCCGGGAAGCTGCGTTTGAACGTGAGGGAAGTGGAAGAATCGCTGAAAGTAGTCGGGCGAGGGGAACGTCTGTGCGTTCAGCGCGGACGCGAAGGTCAGCATCAACATGAATGCAGGAAAACGAAGAACCACGGACTTCATCGAAGAATCTCCACAAAAGCAGCTTTACTCGTACCGAATAGCCTCGACCGGGTCGAGCTTGGCGGCTTTGACCGCCGGGTACAGCCCAAAGATCAGGCCGACTGAGACAGAGAACGCGAACGACAGCACAATGGAACTGATGCTGGTAACGGTGGACCATCCGGCAAGCAGGGCGATGGTCTTGGACATCGTCATTCCCAAAACGATCCCCAGCATTCCGCCGACAAACGAAATCAGCACAGCCTCCACCAGGAATTGGCGAACGACATCGCTTCGCCGTGCGCCGATGGCTCGGCGCACGCCGATCTCGCGCGTCCGTTCGAGGATGTTGGCGAGCATGATGTTCATGATTCCGATGCCGCCTACGAGCAGCGAAATCGACGCGATGGCCACCATCACCAGGTTGAAGACGCGTTGTGTGCGTTTCTGTTGAGCAAGAAGTTCGGCAGGAACCAGAATGCCGAAATCTGAGCGGCCGTGGTGGGAGACGTTTAATACCCCGCGAACCATCTCGGCGACAGTCGGACTATCGTTTGCGGAGGCGAGCTGGAGATAGATGCCGTCGATCTCGTCGCGAAATCCGCTGCGATTATCTTCCAGGCGCAACATCGCGCAATTAAGCGGAACGTAAATGAGATTATTCAGGTCCTGGCTGGACACGCCCTCGATCGCGCCGCCCGAACTCATCTGCGGCCCTGCCACTCCGATCACGTGCAGCCATTGGTCGTTGACCTTGATGTATTTGCCAACTGGATCTTGCTGCGGGAAAAGTGCGAAACGGGCAGCCTCGCCCAACACGGCGACGTTCGCTGCCGCGCCGGCTTCTTCGTCGTCGAAGAATCGCCCGGAAACAATGCGTAGTCCTGCAATCTTCAGGTAACTGGACTCGACGCCGTAAACAAGAGGGATATCTCCCTGCGGCTTAGGCAGCAATTTAGTCGGAGTGAATTTCTTGCGAGGTGTGGATGCGACTACATCGCGTGTAGTCGCGCGGATTACGCGATAATCCTGCAGAGTTAAACCCGGAGAGGTCTTGCGCGCCTCCTGCCAGTCCTGCCAGGAGTTCGCCTCGTGTGCTTCGACAATCAGGTTGCGCACGCCCAGCTGCTCGATGAACGCCATCGCCTGCTGACGCGCTCCTGCGCCGATCGAGAGCATCGCAATCACGGCCGCTACACCGAAGATCATGCCGAGCATCGTCAACAGCGAGCGCAGTTTGTGAAGCAGCAGATTCTGGAAGCCAAGTCCCAGATCGGGAAGGTAGCGTGACTTGAATTGGCGAACTGCCGCCAGCGAAATTGCAGGAGCAGCCATCAGAGCGCTCCACTCGCCAGCATCGAAGTGGACCGTGGTCCAGACTTCTGCTTATTTGTAGGATTTATAACCGCGACTTCCGTTCCTTCCGGCAGACCTTCGATAACAATGCGGCTTTCGGTGCGGTACTTAACTTTCACTGCCGTTGCCTGGAATTCATCTCCGTGTTTTACGTAGACGACAGGTTTTCCGTCTTCGTCGAATAGCGACTGCGCGGGCAAATACAGAACATTGCTGAGGCGCACACCATGTACCCTTACAAGCGCCGAGATGCCGGGACGCAGATCAGGGGAGTTGCGTTCAAGCTGGAATGTCGCTGGGAACTTAGCTTGCGAATTGCCACCCCAGAAATCATGTGGGGCGAGGCCGGCAACCGTTTTAACTTTGGCCGGCAACACTTCGCCGGGATGCGCGTCGATGTGAACTTCGGCGCTTTGGTTGGGAGCGATGTTCGACCGGTCAGTCTCGCTAACCTTCGCCTGTACTTCCATCTGATCGATGTCGAGCACATCGGCGAGGACGCGTCCGGATTGAACCAGATCACCCGCGCGATACTCCGGCAGGACCATGCCCGGGAAGCAGCAAATTCCTCCGAGCGTGTCACGATTCTCTTTGGCAGCGACAATGCCCGAGATGGTTGACTTGAGCGTCATGTTCTCGATGTTGTGCTTCGCCACGTCCATCGCCAAACGCGCGGCGTTGCGCTTCTCTTCGAGCACGCGAATCCCGGCTTCGCCCGAAGTTGCACGCGATTTCACGTCCTGCTCAAGCTGCGCCAATTTGCGCTTAGCTTCTTCGAGTGCGAGATTGTTCTTTTGCGCGTCAATCGAGCTCACGAGCTCATTGCGACCGACCTCGAGTTCGGCGCGGCGCACATCGAAGCGCGCCTTCAACAGATCGGTCTGGTCCTGTGCAGCCTGAACGGCGGCATCCGCTTTGGCTTTGGTGATGTCCTGCTCCGCCTGGCGCAACTGTGATTCGGCCTGCTCGAAGTTGTACTCCTGCTCGCTGGGATCGAACTGTATAACGACGTCGCCTGGCTTCACGGCTGCTCCGGTGCTGGCCATCGAGACGATCTGGAGTGTCCCATTTACGGAAGGCGCAATCAGAGAGATGCTGTGGGGGGCCCGCAGCTCGCCCGAAGTGAATACATCAATCTGCACGTCTCCGCGTTCAACACGAGCGGTGGGAATCGGCGCCTCTGGAGTCGAGAAGCTGCGGGCCGCGCTGACGACTCCTTTGCCAATAAGAACAGCGATCACAAGCACGATGGCAGAGGCGATGATGCGACGCTTGGTCTTCATTTGCTTTGCGCCAGCTCCATTGGATTCTTCAACGCGACGCGCTGGCCCGGGCGCAGTCCATCGATAATCTGAACCGTGTCCCCGCTGCGTCGGCCAACGCGCACCGTCTTTTCATCGAAGGTTCGGCCGTCCTGAACGTACACCACACTGGAACCATTCTTTGGGAACACTGCCTGGGTTGGAATGAGTATCGAATCGGGAATGGTTTCGACAGCGATGCGCGCGTTCGCCTTCATGCCCGGCCGAATACGCGTGTCC
This sequence comes from uncultured Terriglobales bacterium, assembly GCA_964399125.1. Classification (GTDB taxonomy): domain Bacteria; phylum Acidobacteriota; class Terriglobia; order Terriglobales; family Acidobacteriaceae; genus Gp1-AA112. The sequence goes on along the minus strand of CAYNPS010000067.1, from coordinate 8,246 downwards.
GTGCGATCCATCTTGAGGTCGAGCGTGAAGTTCTTGGCCGGCGGCCAATTCGTGAAATCCAGTTGAGCAATCGTGCTGATGCTGCGCACGGACCCGGAAAAGTCGGTATCGGGAACGGCATCTACGTGCACGGTTCCAGCCTGGCCGGCTTTGAGCTTGCCACGATCGGCTTCTTCGATGCGCGCTTCAAACCGAATTGAACTCAGATCGGGAATTTCGGCGATTGCGGCGCCCGGCCACGCGTGATCTCCTTCACGAAAGTCGGGAGCGTTGCCGCCAAACATGACGGAACGGAAGTTGGGAAGAAGGGTGACTACGCCATCGCTTGGAGCACGTAAGGTGAGGGAAGCGATCTGGTGCTCGGCGAGGCGAACGTCGAACAATGCCTTGTCGCGCTTCTTCTTTTGTTGTGCAATGTCCGCAGCAGAGCCGAGCTTTCCTGAATCGAGCTTGGTCTGAGCCTCGCGATACTTCTCCTGCGACGAGGCCAGGGCGAGCTTGTTTTTCTCCCCATCGATGACCGACAAAATCTCGGCTTTGCTCGCATCCAAGCGCGCGCTCTCAACGTTGTACTTGGCCGCAAGCGAGTCGGTCAGGTTCTGTTCCTCCGTCATGTGCTCTTGCGCTTCCTGCTGGCGGATTTGAGCCTCGGCGGATGCAAGGTCGGTACGCTTCTGCTCGAGCGTGCGTTGCACGGTAGTGGTGTCGAATTGGACAACCACATCCCCTGCCTTTACCTGCTGGCCAGTGTGTGCGAGTTTGATGATCTGCAAGTCACCTGCTGCGGAAGGGGCAGTGAGGGTTTTTGAATCGTGCGCTTTGATCTCTCCGCGGATGGTCAAATAGTCGACGAACTCCCCGCGGCGGACTTCTGCGGTTGGGATTGCCGTTGCAGCAGCATGAGAAGAGCGGACGGAGAACGAGATGACTGCCGCGAGTACCAGAAGGAAACCACTACCGAGCAACCACCTTCGTTTCTTGATAAAAACCTTCATTGCTCGCTCACGTTGCGCAACACTCGCGTTCCCTCAGGAATTCCGGAGATGGCCGCTTGGGTATCGTTTTCAGCCTTGATCTGAACAGGTTTATGAGAGGTTGAGGCGGAATCGAGTACGACGTAACGCTCATTTCCAGAGTTCACAACGGCATCGCGCGGCACGATGAGCGACTTTGGAATACGTTCAAGTTCTACATCAAGTGAGGCGGATAAATCGGGCATGAGTCGAGGATCGGAGCCTTCGATGGAAAACAGCACATTGAAGGACCGAACCCGATCATTCAGGCTGCTGGTCACGCCGATGGCGGCGATCCTTTCAACCTTGCCCGTGAAGGATAGATCTGGATATGCATCAAGTCCGATTCGCACGGGCTGTCCGACGTGCAGCATAGAGACATCGGCCTGATTTACTCGCGCGCGCACTTGCATTGCGCCTGGATTGACGATCTGCATGAAGGGAATCCCAGCGCGAACCTCGTCGCCTTCCTGCACTTCGCCCATCTGTCCGCCTTTCCAGATCGTGTTCAGCACAACGATGCCGCCGATAGGCGCGTGAATCTCGAGCCTGGAAGTATTCTTTCGAGCGTACTCCATAGCGTCCCGAGCGCGGTCGCGCTGTATCTCCAGAGACTTCAGCTCTGCCGCTGCAGCCTGACGCTTCAGGGCGAACGTTTTCTTTAGCTGCTCGTAGGTTGCTTTGGCTTGCTCGTAGGCGAGATTGTTCTTTTCCGCATCGATTTTCGAGAGAATCTCGTTGCGTTTGACCTCGAAGGCTGCGGAATTTACGTCGTTCTCCGCCTGATGCAGTGCACTATCATCGGCGGCCCTGGCGGCTGCTTGATCGGCTCTCTTCTTGTTTATCTGCTCAACGAAATCCTGGTAGGTCGCTTCCTGATCCAGCGCATTTCGAATTTGCTGTTGTTGATCGAACTGAACCAGCAAGTCACCTTTTTTGACATGGCTCCCGCTCGGCGTCAGTTTGGTGATGACTAAGGTTCCCAATCCGGGTCCGGAGAGACGCGGGGCGGCTATGGCGAGGAAATTGACAGCCTCAACTGTTCCCGTCAACCGAACCGTACGAACGAAATCCGCCCGCTGTACCGTAAAGACCGAAGCCGCGGGATTTGCGACTGGCTCAGAACGGCGAATCGCTCTGAAGGTCACGACGGCCGTCAAAGCAACTGCAAGTGCGCCCAAGCCCCACCAGATCATTGCCCTGCTGCGTTTTGGCGGCTCTGGAACAACTAACTGCGGAGCCGGTGCCGCAGCAGCGCTTTGAGTTTCCGGAGCTTCGAGAACCTGTTTCACTGTGGAGATGTCATCATGCGAGTTGAGAGACTCGCGCCAGTATCTTAGCTGTTTTTGGACGTGGGGCACTATCAGGGGTTAGCACGATTTCATACGCCGAACCACCTGACATTGCCCGTGAGTAGAACGGCGCAGTTCGCGCGCTTGCGCAATTTGTTTTGACACCGTGTTGCTTAAGAAAGTGCCCGATTTTGAATGGACGGTAACAGACGAAGCCCCAGCTTGTAGTCTAATGAAGAGTGACCACCCTTACGACCGACCAGAATGAGACCATCTCACCCGCGAAACTGAGCCGCCGCAGCTTTCTCAAACGTGCCAGTTTGGGAGCAGGTGTGCTAGCCGTCGGACTGGCGGGCTATTCCGGCCTTATCGAGCCCAATGTGGTCGATGTAACCAGGCTCGATTTGAAACTGAATCGCCTCTCGCCGGCGTTTGCCGGCTTCAAGATAGCTCTGATTTCTGATCTCCACTACGGGCCTTACACCGGGGAGCACGAGATTGGTGCAGCCGTACACGCAGCAAACCAGTTAAAGCCCGACATCGTGTTCCT
>CAYNPS010000067.1:0-5291 GCA_964399125.1 uncultured Terriglobales bacterium | reverse complement strand
AGATTGGTGCAGCCGTACACGCAGCAAACCAGTTAAAGCCCGACATCGTGTTCCTGCTTGGCGACTTCGTGACTGAGGCTTTGATCGGTCATTCAAAGGATGGAGCCCGAAACGCAGAGCCATGCGCCAAACTTCTGAGTCGATTGCACGCGCCATCTGGATCGTTTGCCGTTTTGGGAAACCACGATTACGCTACCGACCCGGAGTTCGTTGCGGAGGCTCTTGTGTCGCACAACATCGGTCTGTTACGCAACGCAAATCATCCGCTTGAGCGTCAGGGCTCCCGGCTGTGGCTGCTTGGGTTGAACGATGCGATGTCCGGCGAAGCGCGTGTCGAGCAGGCGCTTCGCGGCGTTCCCACGGATGAACCCAAGGTTCTCTTAGTGCACGAACCTGACTTCGCGGATGAGTCTTCCCGATATGGCATTGACCTTCAGTTTTCCGGTCATTCTCACGGTGGTCAAGTGCGCGTTCCCGGACTGCATCCGCTGTGGCTTCCGCCACTGGCGAATAAGTATTACCGCGGATACTATCGGGTTCGCAATCTACAGCTTTACACAAACCGTGGCATCGGAACCGTTGCGTTGCCATTTCGGTTTTGCGCTCCACCCGAAGTCACGCTCGTGACTTTGAGGTCCGTCTAATGGCGGGTGGGAACGCCGTAAAGCACATCGGCATCGTTGCCTGCAGTGCTGAAGGCGCCGCATTGTGCTACCGAACGATCGCGCACGCATCGGAGGCTCATCTCGGTGACTACAGCCATCCCAAAGTGACTCTGCATTCAATTCCCATGGCGGAATGGATGCCGGCGTTGAACTCGAGCGACTTTCGCGCCGTAGGCGAGCTCATGCTGGAATCGGCAAGAGTGGTTGCGAACGCAGGAGCGGATTTCGCCATTTGTCCCGATAACACCTGCCATCTCTCGTGGTCGTATTTCATCCAGAGATCGCCGATTCCATGGCTACACATTGGGGAAGTCGTCGCCGATAAGGCTCAGCGAAACGGCTGGAAGAAAGCTGGGCTGCTCGGCACAAGATTCACGATGACTGGTCCGATGTATCGCGAAGTATTTCGCGCAAGGGGAATGGAAGTGCTCCCGCCGTCAGTAGAGGATCAAAAGATCGTGGATGATGTCATTTGGGATGAACTCGTACACGGAAAATTTCCCGAGAGTTCGCGTGGTCTCTACAACAACGTGATTGAGCGGCTGAAAGATCGAGGCTGCGATTGCGTAATCCTCGGCTGCACTGAGATTCCCCTTTTGGTCCGACCTGATGATTGCCCATTGCCAACGCTCGATTCAACACGCCTGCTCGCGCTGGCCGCTGTGGGGCATGCGATTGGAATGAACGCAGAGGCATCACTGTGAAGGCAAAGTCCTTTCAGGCCGCTGTTTTAACTCCGATTACAGACAATTCACCGATTTCAATCATCTCCGCCGATCAAACTTCCTGAAGACGCAGCGACTTCCTGATCTTTATACTGAAGCTGATAAAGCTTCCAATAGATACCGCGTTTGGCGAGCAGTTGTTGGTGAGTGCCGATCTCGCGCAGTTGGGACTTGTGCATCACGATAATCTTATCGGCGCGCTGAACCGTCGAGAGTCGGTGGGCGATGATGATCGACGTTCGCCCTTCGACCATGGTTGTGAGCGCTTCGCGAACCCGGAGTTCCGTTTCGGTATCGACGCTTGAAGTTGCTTCGTCTAGGATGAGAATGCGCGGCTGGTGAGCCAGCGCACGAGCAAACGAAATCAATTGCTTCTGACCGGTTGAAAGTGTGCTGCCGCGCTCGCGGACTGGCTCTTTGAAGCCGCCAGGCAAAGTGCGGATGAAATCTCCGATATTTACGTCGGTTGCGGCGGCTTCAACCATTTCTTCGGTGACCCATTTTGAACCGAGCCGAATGTTGTCGCCAATGGTTCCCGAAAAGAGGAATGGATCCTGGAGGACGACTCCATATCGCCGCCGGAGGTCGGCAAGATCCATTTCGCGGATGTCGACGCCATCGATGCGAATTGATCCGCGCTGAATGTCATAAAAGCGGAGAAGCAGCGAAATGAGAGTTGTCTTTCCCGCACCGGTGTGGCCGACGATTGCGACCGTCTCGCCGGGTTCAATCTTGAATGACACATCGCGCAGAACCCAGTCGAGCTCGCCTTCATGGGCCAAATGTTCACTGACAAATCCATTGCCTTCGTGTTGTCTGGGCTTCAATCGCCGATATGCAAACCAAACGTTCTGAAATTCGATTAGTCCTGGGCCGTCCACGTGCCGCGCCATCAGCGGATTTGCAACCTCAACCGGTGTATCGATGAGCTTGAAAATGCGCTCACTTGAAGCCATCGCTGACTGCAGGATGTTGTATTTCTCGCTCAGATCCTGAATCGGGCGGAAGAAGCGCTGCGCGTATTGGATGAATGCCACGAGCGTTCCCAGAAGTCCGGCATCGACCAATGCGCGGCGTCCGCCGAACCAGATCACGCTGGCGATAGCTATGGCCGAGAGAATTTCGATGACCGGGTAATAGATAGCGTGCGCGAGGATGGCGTCTTTATAGGCATCCATGTGCAACGCGTTTACTTCTTCGAAGTTTTCGTACGAGCGTTGCTCGCGATTGAAGAGCTGCAAGACGACTATGCCGCTGACGTGCTCCTGCAGATACGCGTTGATGCGCGCGATGGCGACGCGAATGCGCCGATACGACTCCCGCACGCTGCGGCGGAAGATCATCGTTGCCCAAAAAATCAGCGGCAGAACTGCAAAGGTGATGAGCGCCAGCCACCACTTGATCCAGAGCATGATGCCCACGATGCCGGCGAGAACGAAGACGTCCTCAAAAATCGAGACCACGCCCGAGGTGAACATCTCGTTCACTGCATCGACGTCGGTTGTTACACGTGTGACCAGCCTTCCCACCGGATTGCGGTCGAAGAACGCCACATGTAAACGCTGCAGGTGAGCGAAGATCTGACTGCGCAGATCGAACATCGCTTTCTGTCCGACCCACTGCATGTAGTAGGTCTGCAGAAAATCCATGCAGAAGCTGACTGCGAGCAGGGAAACGTATAAAGCGGCAATCTGCCCAATGCCAACAAGCGGACGCGAGCTCAGCCACGAATCGAGAAACGGATGCCGCACTCCAGCGCGAGCGCTTGCCAGGTACTTATCGATCGCAACTTTGGTCAGGTATGGGCCGAGAACATCCGCACCGGCTTTCACCAGAATTGCGACGATCGCCAGCAGCGTCTGCCACTTATAAGGTGCGAGGTAGGCGAGCAGCCGCTTCATTAAACGGCTGTCATATGCTTTTCCTAGTACCTCTTCTTCCTGATGGGCTTCCGACATGAGGAGTTAATCCATTTTAGATGTGCGACAGCAGAAAACGCCTCAGCAGATCTACAGCTCGTCCGGTGAGGTATTCTCCTGAGAAACAAACCACTCGATGGACGCCTGCTCCGACGTGTCATTTCCTCTTCATCAATTCCGCACGACCACTGAACACGCCGGACAGCGGCTCGATCAGTTCCTAACCGCTGCACTCGGCAGTATCAGCCGTGCGCGTGTGCAGGAGTTAATCGAACAAGAGAAGGTGGCGGTAAATGGCGCGACCGCGAGGCCTTCTCTGAAGCTCCGCGGGAATGAGTTGGTAGAGATCACTGGTGAGCCAGAGCGCCCTCCGTTGCGGGCCGTGCCGGAAGACATTCCTCTCGACATCGTTTACGAGGACGACTACCTTGCGGTCGTGAACAAGCCCGCTGGCATGATCGTTCACGCGGGCGCTGGCGGCGAAGAACGCAACCGAGGCACATTGGTGAACGCTCTCCTATTCCGCTTTCGGAACCTCAGCGGATTGGGAGGCGAAACGCGTCCTGGCATCGTTCATCGCTTAGACAAAGAGACCAGCGGGCTGATCGTTATCGCAAAAACTGACGAGGTCCATCGCAAACTCGCAGCCCAATTCGCTTCGAGGCAGGTAAAAAAGAAATACATCGCGCTTGTAATGGGATGGCCGCCGGAGAAGGGAACTGTCGCCGCCGAAATCAGTCGTGATCGCCTGCGCCCGACGCGCATGACCACTCGCCGTTCAGGGGGCCGCGCTGCAGTGTCGCATTACGTGGTCAGGAGCAAAGGCGAGACGCCGTTTGGAAAATTCGCTCTGCTTGATGTCGAGATCGAAACCGGCAGGACTCACCAGATTCGTGTGCATCTCTCATCGTTGCATCACCCGGTGGTAGGAGATTCACTCTACGGCGCACCCCGTGTGCTTCGGCGAAGTATGCCGCGACTGGAGAAAGGCCATTGGTCGATCGCGAATGAACAACTCTCATTAGCTCGGAATTTTCTTCACGCCGCCGTTCTGGAGTTTGTTCATCCTGTCACTCACGAGCGTATGCGACTTGAAAGGCCGCTGCCGCCCGACCTGCAGAAGTTTCTGAAACAGTTAGAGTTCACGACGACATGAATTCCTCGCATCGCGCACCAAAGTGGTATCAGAAATGCTCTCGAGTAACGTGAAATCGTTGTAAGAACCGGAATATAATTAAGCTTTCCATGAGATTCACCCGTTTTTTTGCAGTTGCGCCACTGACGGCAATGCTCTGCTTCAGTGCGCCCGCCCAGAACACCAGTAATTTGCCTTCTGCGCCTTCAGCTACTCTGGAGCAGCAATCGCCCCAGCCGCCTCCACCAGCTCCGCAGCAGCAGCCTACACAGCAGCAGCCCGAGTTAAAGCAACGACCGAAGCCTACGCCTCCAGTCTTGGAAGACTTGGATCCCAAGCCCAAACCTATTCCGCAGCCGGAGAGCACACCTGCTCAGCCCGTGACAGCAGCTAAGCAGGCTGTTCCCGAGAAGCAAGAGGCGCCGCCAACCGTCATTCACGCTACCGTTAACGAAGTAAACGTGGTGTTTACGGTCACTGATAAACACAATCACTACGTGAAGGATCTGAAGGCGGACGATTTCAGAGTGCTTGATAATCGAATGCCCCCGGCGAACGTCCGCAATTTTTCATCGGAAACGAACCTACCGTTGCGCGTTGGATTGCTGGTGGACTCGAGCAACTCAATTCGCGATCGCTTCCGCTTCGAACAACAGGCGGCGATTGAATTTTTGAACCAGATCATTCGTCCTAACCGCGACGAAGCTTTCGTTCTTGGTTTCGACACCACACCCGAAATTACGCAGGATTTCACTGGCAGCACGGAGAAGCTCGCGAACGGCGTCCGCATGCTGCGGCCCGGCGGCGGCACGGCCATGTACGACGCCATCTACGGCGCGTGCAGAGA
>CAYNPS010000066.1:0-18287 GCA_964399125.1 uncultured Terriglobales bacterium | reverse complement strand
GCGTTAACGCCGGGGTTCAGAACGAAAGAATTGCTATCTAAATCCTGGGATTTCCGGAGCTTACTCTTTGTGAATCAATATCTTACAGTTTGGATAACTCTACTAACCACATCATCACAACTCGCTCTTTGACGCTTCACGAACAATCTTTTCAGTAAATCACTACCGGATGCGTCTAGTAATCCCAACTCAGATCTGCGCCTTTGGGCGCCGTTTCCTTCATGTGCTGCGCGATCTGCGGCATGATGCGCTGGTACATCGTCGCGATCGATTCGCCGGTGCTGATGTTGCCGCCACCGGCATAGCAATGCGGCTGGCGGTAGCCGTACTCAAACGTAGCCGCCCGATATGGGTTTTGGGGACTGTCAATAAAGTCCTGGAAGAAATGCACAGCGTTGTTCAGGTACCAGGTGTCCATGTCGCCAACCGCGATGTGCAGCTTGCCGACCAGCTTCGGTCCCAAAGTGGACCAATCGCGCTGCATGATGTGGTCAAGGTCGTAATGCTCCTTCCAATAATTCGCGACGCCAGGGTCGATCACTCCGGTGCGTGGATCCCATATCGGTTTCGGATAGCCGTCGGGGCCAACCGGGCTGAACACCGCCTGCCATATGCCGAACTGCTCGGTCGAGCGGCCATGCGTGCCCATCACTTCTTCCCGTCGCACCGCAGGTTCCATCACCGCTTCCAGCGAGCCGTCCGGACGGCGCATCTCTGCGCGCGGCACGCGGCCAAACGGACCTTCTTCCCAAAACGCATTTTTATCTTCGTAGATGTTCACGATCTGGTAAGCGCGGAAATCGATGGGATCGGGACAGAAGCACCAGGTTCCATTGAACTGGTCGGGATAGAAGACCTGGTCGGCGATGGCTTCCCATCCTCCAGTCGATCCGCCGGTAAGAGAGCGCGCCCATGGCTGTCCAACACCGCGGAAGCGTCGTTCCACCTCGGGAATGAGCTCTTTCAGGATCGCATCGCCGTAGGGTCCGAGGTTTGCCGAGTTCACGGCGTAAGAGTCGTCGTAGTAGGGATTCGCGTGCTGAATCTGCAGCAGGAGCATTTTGGGGAGCCGACCGGAGGTCCAGTCCTGGTAGAGCTTGTATTGATATTCGGCGCGGCGGCGGGCTCCGCCTTTCAGGTCCGCCGTCGGAGGTTCGGTGCGAAAACCGCGGAAATCAGAGGGAAAATGCCCGTGATCGATGAGCAAGGGATAGTGGGCATTGGGATGTTCGTCGAATCCCTCGGGCAGAACGACAATGGCTCCCAGATACATGGGACGTCCCCAGAAATCGCTCAGCAGCTTGCTCTGAATACGGAAGTGCTTCACGTATTTCGTGTCTTTGACATCTTCGACGGCGGGAATTCTTTCCGTGAGTTCAATGCGAATGGCGCCGCCTTGCGCGGGATCGACATGAATGCGCTGCGGCTTGCTCATCAGATTGCCGGGCTTCTCGTACCATTGCTGTCCTTCTCCCATATCGGGAGGAAGCTTGATGGTGTGTCCGTCGGCGCGGTGGAAGGTGTCGTAAATGTTCAGCACGGCTTCGACGTAGTAGTCGCCGGCACGAAGCTGATCGAGGCTGACAATCGGATACCCAAGGGTCGTGCCATCAATCGTCGCGGGAGACCCCGGCGCGAGTGCGTCTACATCAAGCCCGAAGAACTGCGCGCTCTCGGCTTCTTCCTCTTTGAGCTGATAGCGCGGCTCCGGCTTCTCGTCTTTGGCGATGCCCAGCATGATGTGCCCGTCGAGCGGTTTGCTGCTAAGGGAGGCAGGAAAACTGATTTCGAAACGCAGAGACGAATGCTGATTGGGAGTTTCCGGAGCGGCACCGATCCAGAAAAGTGAGCAGCCGGCTACAAAAAGAATCAAGATAATCGATCGGATCGTGCGAGAGGCGTTCATGCATTGGGCTCCAACTTCGATTGCGAATTGTCGATGCTATTGCGTGGAACGAGAAGTAGCAAACGTGAATGCGACATTCAGCAGGCCCACGACGCGGTGTAGGAGCGGAGCAGCACATTAGCAAATGAGATAGCCCGAAGGGCGATATGTATTAGCCCACGCGCGTAAGCCGTGGGTGACTTGGAAAACGAGCTGAGCCCGTAGGGCGCTATGGTGTCCCATTTACTCCTACAGACTATGCCGCCCTTCGGGCTCGCATTCCTGGCTTCGCAACCCACGGCTTACGCGCGTGGGCTACTAGATTCCGCTCCTTCGGAGCTGGCGCATCGATGAACGACAGATTCGCGGTACCCTCGACACTGATGACGCAAACCTCTACGGAACAAAGATCCTTCGGCAAGCCGCTGCTTGCCGCTGCCGCCTTGTACGCTCTGCTGCTCGTCGCCTTCTGGTACGCTGCTCTGTACTTCAACATGCCCGCGCGTATCGGCGGTCACAGGCCGAGCAGCTTTGCGGCATTTGCGCTGATCCTTGCGCCGTATTGGTTCTTCGGCTTTGGCCTGGCCGACCTTCTCACGGCAACGCTGAAAGCACGCGCGGCGAGAATCCTTCTGCCCGCGGCGTTGGCGATCCCTTATCCGATCTTCTCCGTCCCGCGACACGAGTTTCGCTGGGCGTACTTGCTCGCCTGGATCGTCATTCCGGTATTTACTGCCGCACTGATCGAATATATTCCCAAATCAGGAATTGCCGCCTCGGCGTTTTGCTGGCAGGACTTCATTGTCCTGTCAATCTATTTTCTTCCGGTAGAGTTCGGCCTGCTGCGCTTCTCATTTCCCTATTCGGGACTGGGAGCGCTGCCGAAGCTGCTGCTGGTCGATGCTGCTCTGTACTCCTATCTTGTAGTACGCCGTTTGGATCGCGTCGGCTACGACTTCCGCGTCCGCCTCCGCGACCTCGCCATAGGAGTGCGCGAGTGCCTTTTCTACGCGCCGTTCGCGATTGGGCTTGGGATCGCAATGCATTTCTTGCGTCCGCATGGCGGAGTGCCGGCGCTCTCCAGAGCGGGCGGAGCCGTGCTCATCACGTTCTTCTTCGTCGCCATTCCGGAAGAGTTGTTCTTCCGCGGCGTGCTGCAGAACCTGCTCGAGTCTCGAATCGGTCATCCGCGCTCGTGGATTATTGCTTCGGTCCTCTTCGGTTTTTCGCACTTCAACAAGCCCCTGCCGTTTAACTGGCGGTACGTGATCATGGGCAGCATCGCGGGAATGTTCTACGGACGAGCCTGGCGCGACCGGCGGCGACTCGCAGCATCGGCAACAACACACACGATGGTGGACGTGCTGTGGTCGTTATGGTTTCGATAATTGCTTTGACTTGCCCGATACAGGCGCTTCTAAAGAGAAGTTTAGTGTGCCAAAAGGCGGCGCCGCAATGGCCAAAGTGCTCCAACGCCAGTCACAATCAACAGAGCGGTGCTCGGCTCCGGAACATTTGCATCGACTCCCATAGTGATGGTGCCGTCCGCGCCAAAAACGGGATCAGCAATTCCAATATGGAAAGCCTGAGTCTGCATGTTTTGGCATGGCGGCGCTGCAATGTCGGTGAAGGTTTGCACGCATGGCGCTATCGTACTGCCCGTAAAACGCTCGACGAATCCCGATACGATGGGTGATTCGTTGGTAAAGATCGCGTTAGGAAAATGCTGCGGATCAATCTTCGCAGCCACCTGGAAGCCATCCGGGGAGTCATTATTCGCGCGTTGGTCAACATTGAAGCTTAGATCGACGCTGGTGATCGATTGATTGTTCGGGAGGAAGTTCTCCAAGGTTGGAAGCTCGAAGAAACAGAACTGCCCGATCTGCGTGCATGGATCAGTTGAATGGATGACGAACGTGGCATGACCGGTGAAGGCGATTGCATCTCCGTCCGGCTCCATGTCAATGATTGGGTCCACAGGAGTGCTATCTGCAAATGCATTCAACACGCTGAGGCAAAGAGTAACGGCTACAAGCGTTAACGCGCGCTTCATACGCACCTCTCCACTGCGGTTAGTGCATTTGCATTGCCAGATTGGATTCTCTCTAACTCAATGAGAAATCTGAATACCGGAATAGTAAGTCTTATTGCGTGATGCAATGTACTTACTCGAAAGATGCATTCTGCTGCACAGTCATGTCAACAGATGCGGTAATAACGAATCGGTCAGCAGATGCTAGCGATGGGAGAACTTGTTCACGAGGTTCTGGAAATCGGGATTGCTGCGCAGAGGCTGAAGATCAGGTTCAGCGAGAGCGATCGCCGGGCGCATACCTTTTTCAAAGGCAGCCTGTAGCGCGGCGAGCGCGCCAGGAGAGTCGTGCGCAAAAATATCAATTTGCGCTTCAAAATACATCAAATCGACGGCATTCTGATCGATAGTTCGCGCTGCCCGGATCAGCCGAACACCTTCATCGATCTGCCCGCGTTTTGCAGACCAAAGTCCCAGGCCGCCAAGGGTCATGGCGTTACGTTGATTCACCTGCAGATCTTTCTTGCCGAGAGCGATAGCCTTGTCATAAAGGCCAAGTGCAACTTCACGCTTTCCCGACATGCGATAAGCATCAGCGAGATTGCCCACGTACATCCAAGAAGCCGGCGCGGCCTGGACGGCTTTGTCAAACAAGGAAATCGCAAGGTCGTAACGTCGGAGATAAAAATACGCTGTCCCGAGATTGCTATAGCGGGAAGGCGTTGGGGCAATTTCGAGCGACCTCTGCAGCGGTGGAACCGCCTCCTGGAATTTTCCTGCAAGCAAGAAAGCGCCGCCCAGATTGCCGTAACCATATCCGTTGTCGGGTTCGAGTTCGGTGAGTTTTCTGAAGGCCGCAACCGCGTTTTCATAATCGCCAGAAGTATAGTAGGCGACCCCAAGCCGGTTGTAGTTGATCCAGTAATAAGGATTTATCTTTACGGCCTTTTGGTACGCATCGATGGCCTCAGTCATTTTTCCCGACGCAGCATACGCACCGCCGAGCCGACGATAGCCATCGTCGGAGTTGGGAACAAGCTGAATAGCCTGCTTGATCTGATCCACTGCCTCGACCGTGTGTCCGATCACCGAATAAGCACTGCCGAGCGAAAAGTGCACCTCAGGAAGCTGAGGGTTCAACTCGGCCGCATGACGTGCTGCTGCCACGGCTTGATTGGCCCAGCTTGCATCCTTCTCTTTCTGGTACATCTGGATTTGTGCATCGGCAAGTCCTGCAAAAGCGAGTGCAAATCTGGGATCGGCTTTCCCCGCCTGCTCGTAAAGGTCAATGGCGGATTGCACCTGCTTTGCATCTTTGGCATCGCGCATAATACTTTGTGCACGGAGATAAAAATCATAGGCACCGACATTCTCGGTCGGATGAGCGATGAGTTCCAGATCGGGATTTACATTAAGAGCTTTCGAGACTTTGGCAAAGACCTCGTCTTCCAGGGCCAACACGTCGCCAGCCACGCCGGGCACTTGGTCCGTCCATGCTATACGATTCTGACTCGCATCCCATACGCGAAGATCGAAGCTGATCTTGTTATCGGTGCCCCCAGTAAGCGTTCCCATGAGCAGAAGATTCGCTCCCAAGTCGCGGCTGAGCTTCTCGGGTGCTGCTGAGGCATTCGCAGCAGCCGTCGCGGCCATCGAAGTTACCGTTAGTCCCTTAACCTTAAACAGTCTGGCATTCACAGCTTCTGCAACGCCAATGGCTACGTCATTGAGTTTTTCGTCTGTGCCAACGACTCGAAATGGGACCACCGCGACTCGCTTCCCTCCGCCTTGAGACGAAGAGCCTCCCAGGGAAACACGAATGTTTCGAAGTAAAGGCGCATACTGAATCGAGGCAAAGCCGATTACCGCAATCAGAATGCCGGCGAGAGATAGCGTCACGGTTTTTGACGACCGTCTTCCTGCACGCCCGCGTCCTGGCGCTTTTCCCGCAGGCGTGAACTCTTCGTGCTCCAGATCCTCAAGAACTTCGGAAAAGGTTTGGTATCTGCGCGCGACGTCCTTCTCGAGGCATCGCATGATGATGCCGGCGAGATAAGGCGGCAACTTGGCATTGAGGAGCGTGGGATTGCGCGGCATCGACTGCACGCGTCCGAGCATGAGCTGGAGCGAGTTTCCCTGAAAGGGAAGATCGCCAGTGACCATCTCGTAGAGCATCAGGCCGAAGGAGTAGATGTCTGTGCGTCCGTCGATCTGACCGCACTCGACCTGCTCGGGAGACATGTATCGCGGTGTGCCCAGGACCTGACCTGCAGACGTCATCGCTGTTGCAGCCAGTGCATCCGCTTCCAGCGACTTTGCCAAACCGAAATCAGAGACGTAAACGGAACCCGATTGGTCCAGCAGGATGTTTTGCGGCTTCAGGTCGCGATGAACCACGCCTTCGTGATGCGCTGCCGCAAGCGCCTGGCAAATTTGCTTGCCGATCTCAATGGCGCGGTCTACCGGAAGAACCTTCTGCTCCTGAATGATTTCTGCGAGGTTCCGGCCCTCGATGAAGGCCATCGAGATGAACTTGACTCCCGCGCCTTCGCCAAGATCATGTATGCGCAAGACATGTTTGTGCGAAATGCGGCTGGCCAGCAGAAGTTCCTGTTTGAACCGCTGCAGGATTTCCGCATTCGCCATCAGCTCAGGTCGGATGACCTTGAGCGCAACCATGCGATCAAGCTCGAGATCATAGGCCTTGTAGACGCTGCCCATGCCTCCTTCGCCCAGTTTGCCTTCTACGCGATAGCGCGGACCAAAGTCCGGAGTTGGCGTAGAGACCCGACTCGGAGCTGCCGCCGCCGCAGAGAAGCGGCCACCAGCCGACGGCACGGCAGGCGAACTCAGGCGGTTCGATGGTGGCATCGTAGGTGCGTCGAAGCTGTCAAAACTGAGAGGTTTGGACGGAGGCTGCCTCAAGACGAGATTCAGCGACGACGAGCAGGAGCTGCACGTCATTGCATCATCCAGGTTTTCCGTGTGGCAGACCGGGCACAGCATTGGAGATGCCCGAAATCATTGTCCAGAATGTCCCAAAATGCAAGTTAAGGGTAAGTGTTACCAGGCGCTTCCGAAATCCAGAGTTGCTCTTTTTTGGGACGGGTTCTCGTGCGGCCTTGAGCGCAGATCAATCGACCTGTTCGCGACTACTCTGGCGTCATTCCGCAGAGCGATAGCAACTTCGGCTGGCTCGGCACTGCTGCGGATGAGCCACAGTGTCGTCCGGACCGCAATTGGCCATCGTCGCCAAACACCAATAGACGGCTGTGCTCGATTTCCCCTGCTGCCATCGGTGAGGTGCTCCGACAAGCGTCCCAAATGCCGTTTTGGTCCGAAGACAGGCACACACTTCCGGAGCTTCGGTTTCGAGTTCGTCGTCAGCTTCGGGCCAGTTGGCGTACGCGTGTGCGACTTGTTCGTCTGCGCTCATGCACTCACTCCTGCGGCTTCGTCGATCGTCATTGGATACGGCGCGCCTTTGGCCGCGCGCAGAATTGTCCGGCGCACTACGGCTTCGAAGATCGGAAGCTTGAACGCGTTCTTCGACATTGGCGTTGCTCCGGCCACAGCTTCCTTCGCCGCAGCGCGGGCGTTTTGCTCGGAGATTGGCGCGCCATTGAGCTTGCCTTCCGCGCTTTTGGCGCGAAGAGGTGTAGGCGCAGCAAATCCCAAAATGACATTCGCCTTTTGGCAATTGTCTCCACTCATCTGTAAAGCCACGGCGACTGCGGCGAGCGGCCAGTCAAACGATTCCTTTTCGCCCTGCTTGTAATACGCCGATCTCGTGCCTTCAGGTGGAGCAGGAACAGTGATCGCCGTGATCAACTCGCCCGGGAGCAGAGAGGCCTCGCGTGTTACATCCTGCTCCGGCGTAAGGAAAAGATCTTCGACGGCAACGTTGCGCTTGCCCTGCGCGCCGGTTAGTTCGACATGTGCTCCGAAGGCGATCAGCGGAATTGCCAGCGAGGATGGATGTACGATGGCGCAAAGCTGGTTATCGAAGATAGCGTGATACTCGTTCTCGCCGTCCTGGGCAAAGCATTTGTCGCCGCCTTTGCGGAGACAATGGAAGTCGCTCGAGCGGAAGTACCAGCAACGGGGACGCTGCAGCAGATTTCCGCCGATCGTCGCCATGTTGCGAATCTGTGGGGTCGCGGAATGTTCGGCTGCTTCGGCCAGCGCGGTGTGACGTTTGCGAACGGTTTCATTCGCGTGCAACTGAGCCAGCGTAACCAGCGGGCCGATGCGCAGGCCGCCGTTGTCCTCGGCGATCTGATCAAGACCGCGCACGTGGCGAATGTTGACCAGTCGTTTTGGTGCCTCGATGCCTTCCTTCATGCGATCAAGCAGATCAACTCCGCCGGCTTTGATCACGGCTCCATTCGCAGCCTCTCGGAGCGCATCCTGGACCGATGCAGCCTCAACATATTCGAATGCATTCAGCGGATACATCGAACTCATGCGCTTTCTCCTTTCTCGCTGGCGTGCAGGGCAGCTAGGACATTGGCGGGAGTCATCGGCAGTTGCCGGATGCGAACGCCGGTTGCGTTGTAGAACGCATTCGCGATGGCTGCCGAAGTTGGAATGGTCGAGGGTTCTCCGATGCCACTTGCATCAGTCGAGCTGAGCGCGAGGTAGTCTTCGATCACATGGATCTTGATTTGCGGCACTTCGCGCGGTCCGGCAATTTTGTAGAATTCCAAATCGGGATTTACGGGAATTCCGGTATTGCGATCGAGAATGCGGTTCTCGTATAGAGCAAACGAGATGCCTTGAAGAATGCCGCCGTTGATCTGGCTCTCGAGCGCGAGCGGATTGATTGGCCGGCCGCAATCGTGGACAGCTGTCACCTTCTCCACCTTTACCACTCCCGTTTCAGTATCGACGGCAACTTCTGCGAACTGCACGCCACCGAGAGTTACGTGAGCCCTGGCGTAGTCAGGAACGCGCTTGGCGCGGGCGGCAATCTCGTCGGTCTTGATCTTCGCCGCTGCCTGTTTGAACGTCAGCGACTTGCCGCTTTTGTCAACGACTTTGCCGTCTTGCAGCGCAAGGTCATCAGTGCTCGTTCCCAAAGCGGGAGCGACCTGCTGCAGCAACTGCAGCTTGGCTTCGTGCGCTGCATTGCGTGCTGCGGGAGTGATCGAGCTCGTGGTCATGCTTCCGCCTGACGGCGGACCCGGCGGGAAGTGCGTGTCACCGATGCGGACGTGAATGTCATGCGGCGTGAGTCCCAGCTCTTCTGCAACCACCTGCGCCAGTGCGGTGCGAATGCCGCCGCCGATGTCCTGCACTGCTGAGAGCAGTTCGACGGAACCGTCGCGACCGATGCGAACTTCGCACGCCGAATCCATGCTGTTGATGCGATACCACACCGATTGCGCCACGCCCATTCCGCGCTTCACCGGACCAGGATCTGACCCGGCCTTGCGTCGTTGCGACCAGTTCACAAGCTGTGCGCCGATGCGCCGCTCCTCGCGTCTCGCGGGTTGCGAGTCGTTCTTGTCGCGCAGCTCCAGCGGATCGACTCCGAGCTTCTCAGCCAGTTCGTCGATCGCCTGCTCCAGCGCGAAACAGCCTTGCGGATGTCCAGGGGCGCGGAACGACGTGCCCGGACCAGCATTGATGAAGACGTCATTCTCTTCGGTGAGCACGTTCGGGCAGTCGTACATGTTCTGGACCGGCCCGGCACTTCCGGCGCCGGTGGCTGTGCCAGCACTTCCGTAGGCGGACAGATGCAGAGCCGCCAATTTGTTGTCTTCAGCGGCAGCGATGTGCAGTGTCTGTTCCGAATCGGGACGATTGCCGCCCAGCGCGTGCTCTTCGCGGCGGTGATACATCAGCCGCACCGGTGCTCCGGTTTTCTGCGAGAGTGCCGCGGCAATCGCGCCGGAATTCCCAGCGCCGAATTTCGCGCCGAAGCCGCCACCCATGTACTCGGTGATCACGCGAACTTTCGTCTTGGGAAGATGAAAAATCGCGGCCATCTCGTCACGCACGCTGCTGGTGGACTGCGTCGAGGCCCAAACGGTGAGCATGTCGGGCTTGAAATCAGCGACAACGCCGTGAGTCTCAAGCGCAGAGTGCGTCTGCACCTGTGTGCGATATGTGGCTTGCGCCTTGGCACGAGCGGACTCAAGTGCCGATTTGGGATCGCCTTTGCCCTTGTCGTTCGGACCTAATGAGGGACCACGAACGTTGCCGTGTTGCTGAACGTCCTCACCGCCTCCACCGCCGCCTGCGGTTTCGCCTTGGGCAGCGGCTCCGGGATACACCGGAGGAGCGTCCGGTTTGCGTGCCTCATCGAGATCGATAACGAACGGCAGAGGCTCATATTCGACCTTTACGCGTCGCGCTGCTTCGACTGCCGCGGGATACGACGTTGCGGCCACCGCAGCAACTGGCTGCCCGACAAAACGAACGGTTGGATATTTGCCGGAATCTTTGCTCTTGTCTTTTAGCTCGGCAACGTCGTAGACGTGCTGGACGACGTGGACGGCCTTCACGCCTGGGTACGATTCCGCTGCGCTCGTGTCAACGGATTTCACATTGGCATGCGGTTGTGCGGACGGGACCAGCGCTGCATAGAGCATCCCGGGAAGTTGGATGTCGGATGTGTACTTTGCCTGTCCGGTGACTTTCATGCGGCCATCGATGCGTGTCGCCGGTTTTCCGATTACGCGGAGCTCGGAGTTTGCAGGCAGTGGAGGAGGCGTACTTGCCGGAACCAATCGAGTGAGTTCGGTGAGCTTGGCATTTTCAGCTTCCGCTCCGGGAATACCGGCAATCAACTTCTCCTCGCGCTTACCGTTCTCAGAACCAGCGGCAGCAGCGGTGCGCTGCGCGTTCTTCCTTACTGTCTTCGATTCCTGCTTGGCGCCCTGCGCCGGATTTGCGGGTTTCGTCTCTTGTGGTTCGAGGGTTTTCATCGCTTATGCCCTCCGTGCTTTGGCTGCTGCCAGAGTTGCGTCAAAGACCTTCGGATATGTCCCGCAGCGGCAGATATTCCCGCTCGTGGCCATCTTCACATCTTCGAGTGTCGGGTTGGGATTGCGCTCGACCAGTGCTGCACAGCTCATGATCATTCCCGGAGTGCAAAATCCGCACTGGAGGGCGTCGTGCTCGATGAAGGCGGCCTGTACCGGATGAAGCTGCTCGCCATTGGCCAGACCTTCGATCGTGGTGATCTTGTGCGGCGCAGCATCGATTGCGAGCGTAAGGCAGGAGCAGGCCGGAGTCTTATCGAGCCAAACCGTACATGCGCTACACGATCCTCGGTCGCAGACGACCTTCGTTCCCGTCAGCCCCAAATCGGTACGCAGAGCTTCGGCCAACGTTGTCCTCGGCTCGATGTTCACCTGCCGCGTTTTGCCGTTCACGTTTAGGGTAACTGGCGCGGCACCCGGACCAACAACCTTCGCGCCGCTGCTCTGCTGAGCGAGCGCAGTCAGATCTAGAACCGAGGCCGCAGTGATCCCGGCGGCTCCTGCTCCAGCACTCTTCAGGAACGCACGGCGGCTTACGCCATTGTGACCATTCTGGGAATTCGACGGCGATTTGGACTTCGCCGGAGGAGAGTTCTTCTCATCTCTCGACATCTGCACCTCCTAACGGTTGGGGGTAAGCGGTTAGTAAGTGACGAGCCTGCCTCTAAAAATGTGGTGAACAAAAGACTACCACCGCCAGCGTTAGAAATGTTGTTCGTTGCTGTGCCTGAATCACGGAGTCTGAAGGCAATGCCGTATAGTTGATTTATGGCCCGAGGGTTCGAGAGCAAGTCAGTCGAGGAGCAGCAGGCAGAAGCAAAACGGGAATCTAGTACAGGACAACAATTAAGTCCAGAACAGGCAGAACGCCGCCGGAAGCGTGACGGCCTGATCCTTTCGCGCAAAAACGTGCAGCAACGACTTGAATCAGCAGCCAGTGCCGCGCATCGCCAGATGCTCGAAGGTGCACTTGCCGATCTCGATCGTCAAATTGCGGAGCTTGGGTAGCATCTCGAGGCCGAGTGTTGCAGTGTCGATCAGTGGAAGCTCTCGATGAACAAAGCTAGCCGCTAGTAGCTAGCGGCTAGCAGCTTTCTTATCGATGTTTAATGAAAGCGCCGGTGTGCAGCTCCGCGATGGCTTGGCGTAGCTGCTCCTGCGTATTCATGACGATTGGCCCATACCACGCCACTGGCTCCTCGATCGGCTTGCCGGATACCAAGAGGAACCGGATGCCTTCCGGACCGGCTTGCACGCTGATCTCATCACCACGGTCGAAGAGCACGAGCGAGTGGTTGCTGACGTCGTACTTAGCCGGTGCGCTTGGATCGTGCGCCTGCTCCGTGAGCACAGCACGCGGGTCCGATGCATCGCGGAACGTGCCTGAGCCTGCGAAGACGTAGGCGAATGCATTGCGCGTAGTCTCGACCTTCAGCCGCTTGCGCTGATTCGGCGGCACCGAAACATCGATGTAGCTCGGATCAGCAGCCACTCCTTCCACCGGACCTCTCTTGCCCCAGAATTCGCCGCAGATTACGCGAACCTTCGTGCCGTCATCGTCAGTGACTTCAGGGATCGCGCTCGACGGGATGTCTTGATAACGCGGATCGGTCATCTTCAGCGATGAGGGCAGGTTGGCCCAGAGCTGAAAACCGTGCATGCGTCCGTGGTCGTCACCTTTGGGCATCTCCTGATGCAGGATGCCGCTGCCGGCAGTCATCCATTGCACGTCGCCGGCTGTCATCTTCCCTTTGTTGCCGAGGCTGTCGCCATGCTCGACAGAGCCGGCCAGCACGTACGTGATCGTCTCGATGCCGCGATGCGGATGCCAGGGGAAGCCAGCCAGATAGTCCTCCGGATTCTCGTTGCGGAAGTCGTCCAGCAGCAGGAAGGGATCGAACTTGCTGGTTTGCCCGAAGCCGAATGCGCGCTGGAGCTTTACCCCTGCGCCCTCAATGGTGGCTTTGGTGTGAATAACGTCTTTCACTGGACGGAGCGACATGACTTTCCTCCTTCTCTGCCGCTGGACAGGGTAACGAATCAGGTATTGGATGCTTGAGAAAGATATTCGTTGCAACGAGTAATTCAGCACACTCAGCTGTAACTCCAAAGCTAGGCCGCTATCGCAGGTGACACTGATGGAACGTAAACCCATGAGTACTGTCATCCCTTCGACCGCCGCCAGAGGCGTTGTACCTTGCGTGCTTAGGAGTTGCGGTCGAGGGGACCTGCTGTTCCTTGTCCTAAAAGGCAGGTCCCCCGCTCCGCAAAAAGCAATTTCTCGGACTCGGAAAGACGTCGCGGCGGAGCGAGGGATGACAGTATCGGTGAACAAGATGCGCGGAACCCACGAAGTGCTCGATCGCTAGTTCACATCCTGAAATCATGATTTCGAAAGGTGCAAACTTCACTTGCACCAGATATCGTATTGTGGCGAATCTATGAGCCTGAGTTTCCTGCGAGCACCCGACTGCCGAGGAGAACGCGAATACAGATGAACACGCACGCGCCTCTGACTGAGCGACGCTTCCTTGCTCCCTTCGTTCTGATCACCACGCTCTTCTTTCTGTGGGCGTTCGGCGTCAATCTGAACGACATACTGATACCCCGGTTTCGCACCGCGTTTGCTCTGAACGACTTTCAGTCGTCTTTTATTCAAGTAGCGTTCTTCGGCGGATATTTTCTGGCGGCTTTCCCGGCCGGGAAGCTGATGGAGCGGATCGGATACAAGCGTGGAATCCTCGTCGGGCTTTTTCTGTGCGCCTCGGGCGCGCTGCTGTTTCTGCCGGCTTCATCCGTGCTGGTCTACGGATTCTTCCTCTTTGCGCTTTTCGTGATGGCCTGCGGCCAAAGCTTTCTTGAAGTCGCCTCGAATCCCTACGTCACCATTTTGGGACCGGCGCAAAGCTCGGAGCGGCGACTGAATTTTGCGCAATCATTCAACGCGGTTGGCGCAGTGCTCTCGCCTTTGGTCGGACGCTCGCTCATTCTCACCGGAGTCGAATACACACCAGCGCAGCTCGCCGTCATGAGCGCGGCTCAAGTACAGGCATATCGCGCCGAACAGGCCGGCAGCGTAAAGGTTCCGTATCTGGTCATGGCTGGGATCTTTGTCGTCGTTGCAGCGGCGATTTACTTTACTCACCTGCCGGATGTAGTTGATGAGAACGCAGCAAACGACTCTGTTCGGGAGAAACCGAGCGGCTCAGTCTTCGCCCATCCACATTTGGTTAAAGGGGTGCTGGCGCAGTTCTTTTATGTAGGAGCCCAGGTCGGAGTGGCAAGCTTCGTGATTCGATTTGCGCAACACACCGTTTCGGGAATGACGCAGCGCGTAGCTGCTTATTATTTGCTTGGTCATCAGATCGGGTTCATGATCGGCCGCTTCGCCGGTTCGGCGCTCATGAAGATTGTCGCACCTGCGCGCTTGCTGGCGATCTTTGCCATCGGATGCCTTGCATCTGTGAGTGTGGCGCTGCTCGCTAACGGCATTGTCCCAGTTTGGGCCGTGGTGCTGATCGGATTCTTCCACTCCATCATGTTCCCAACTATCTTCGCGTTGGGCATCAAGAACCTTGGTGCGCTTACGAAGCGCGGCTCCTCGATGATGGTAATGGCCATTATCGGCGGCGCTGTTTTTCCAGCGATCATGGGACGCATCTCCGACGCGAGCAATATCCAAACTGCGTTTATCGTGCCGCTGATCTGTTACGTCTACGTCCTGTACTTCGCTCTCTCCGGCTACAGGATTTCCGGCGAGCCCATTGAAGAAGCTGAAATAGCAACGGTGAGGGCTTAGCCCGCATGAGTCGCCGCTACTGTCTTACGCTCGATTTGAAAGACGATCCGCAGCTCATCGCCGAGTACAAGCGCTACCACGAGAAGATCTGGCCGGAGATTACGAAGAGCATCAAGGATTCGGGAATCGAGGATATGGAGATTTATCTGCTCGGCACCCGGCTGTTCATGATCATGGAAGTCAACGAGAAGTTTTCGTTTTCAGCGAAGGCTGAAGCCGATCGAACGAATCCCAAAGTGCAGGAATGGGAAAAGCTGATGTGGAAGTTTCAAAATCCGCTGCCGCAGGCAAAGCCGGGCGAGAAGTGGATTTTGATGGAGCGGATTTTCAAGCTGGAGAAATAGTGCGCGCGACGTGATTTGCAGTGCGCTTTCCATGCCGTGTCATCCTGAGGCGCGCTTTTCGCCGAAGGACCTTGTGTTTGTTTTTCGGTCGCGAGCACAGAAAAGCAAAGGCAAACACAAGGTCCTTCGCGCCAACATCTGGCGCTCAGGATGACACGGTGATTAGCGCGAGGTGCAAACAAACAGTCTCGCGCTAGCGAAGAGCAATAGATAGCCACTTCATAACTCCGAAAGGACTCATCGATGATCGACACTCGAATCTCACGGCGCGCATGGTTGAAGGGGGCAGGCGCGTCACTCGTTACAGCGGCTGCGATGCACGGCCAGACAGCGCCAACTCCGCAGACTGCGCCGGCAACTCAGGCCGCGTCGGAAGAGCAGCAGCAGACGCCTATAGGCGAGCCGCCGGCTATCGCTGCCAATCGCGAGCAGCGGATGCAGTGGTGGCATGCGGCGAAGTTCGGAATGTTCATCCATTGGGGCTTGTACAGCGTTCATGGTCGCCACGAATGGGCGATGGAGGACGAGGCGATTCCAATCGAGGAGTACATGCAATTCGCCAAGCAGTTCAAGCCAAAGCCGAATGCGCCGCGCGATTTCGCGCGCCTGGCCAAGGCCGCCGGACAGAAGTACATGGTGATGACCACCAAGCATCACGAAGGCTTCTGCAACTTCGATACGAAGCTGACCAACTACTGTGCGACGAAGCAAGGTCCTGGCCGCGATCTGGTACGCGAGTACGTGGAGGCAGCGCGTGCAGAAGGCCTGCGCGTCGGCTTCTATTACTCGCTGATGGATTGGCACCATCCTGACGGCGCGCGCTGTGCTACCGACGAAGCTGCGCGTCGGCGCTTTGTCGATTACACGCACGGCCTGATCCGCGAGCTGATGACCAACTACGGGAAGATCGACGTGCTCTGGTACGACGTTGCATGGCCGCTCGATCGCGAAGGATGGGAATCAGAAAAGATGAACGACATGGTCTTCCAGCTTCAACCGGAGATCATCGTGAATAATCGCAACAAGCTGCAAGGCGACTTCTCGACTCCCGAGCAGCACATCACTGCGGAGAAGGGCGGGCGAGCGTGGGAATCCTGCATGACGCTGAACGACAGTTGGGGATACCAGCGCGCGGATAACAACTGGAAGAGCGCGAAGACCGTCGTGCGCAACCTGATTCAATGCGCGCGCGACGGCGGCAACTATCTTCTCAACATTGGCCCGCGCGGCGACGGCTCGATTCCGGAAGAATCAGTGCGCATCCTCGAGGAAGTCGGCCAGTGGATGAGCAAGAATGGCGACACGATCTATAAATCCGATCTCTGCCAGCCGCGCCGCTCCAATTACGCCAGCTTTACCCGAATTGGGAATACGTTGTTTATGCACGTCCATTACTGGCCGGGCGGCGACGTCGAGATGGGCGGGCTGATGACGAAAGCCAAATCAGCTCGGATGTATGCCACGAATCAGAAGCTCGATTTCAGGCAGGATCCGTATCAATTGAAGATTTACAACCTGCCACAGCAGGCGCCGGATCATCCGGTCACGACTATCGCCATTGAATGCGAAGCCGAGCCGACGCAGGACAACATCTTTGTGCGGAAAGAGAAGCCGAGGGACGGAGTGTAAAACGTGGAGCCGGCCGTCCTCGGCTGGGTTTGAAGACTTCGTGATTTCCTGATTCGCGATTTTTGATTTTCAATCGCGACATCACGACGCGAGATTGAGGGAACACGCGGCCGGGGGCGGCCGGCTCCACGTTATCTCTAAGGCCGCTCTTCTCGATCGCCCATCTTCATCAGCACCACTTTTCCGCTGCGATTCACAAAGACATCTGCGGAAAGAGGAGTGCGGCGGGGGTTCTGCTGGCCAAAATTCATCGGTGAATAGTCGAAGCGGAGATCGCGGAGGTGTACGTCGTAGTCCTGCTCCGGTCCTGCGGGCGGTTCGGTATCGAGCAACGGAAACCGCGACCAATCAAGATATGAGCGTCCCAAGGGTGATCGTTTTGCAGCAAGCGTGATTGCCGTCTCGGCCGGCTTATAGAAGATCCTGGCGCGGTCCTGGAGGTCGACGTTAGTCGCGCGCAGATCGATTGGAATCTTGGCGTAGAAGCTCTGTGTTTCGACAACTCCTTCCCAAGCAAACGGATTGATCGGATACGGCATCGCCGCAGCTTTGGCGATGACTTCTCCGCGATAGTCAGTCGAGGTAAGGAGGGTAAAGGCTTTTCGATGTTGGTAGTCGCGAATCCACCATAAGCCGACGATGGCGATGAGGGCGCATACTGCGCACCAGCGCCCGCGAAATTTCTCCTTGCGCGCGCCAATCTCGCCGCCCACAAGACCAAAAATCGACGGCAGCACCAGACCTAAGAAGAGCGCCACCAGCATGATTGGTTCGACAATAAACACGATATCCCACGAGTACCAGTGCCAGTTAAAAGGCATGAAAGGACGCACACCGTAATTGTTCGTGAAATCGAGCAGAATGTGGCTGAGCGTTGCCACAATCCCCAAAAAGAACAGCAGTCCCCAGCGAGGCTTGAGCGGCGGAAACTTTCCCCGACCTGTTCGCCAGCGATGAAACCCATAGACGAAGGCGAGCACGATAGCGGAATCAAGAGGTGCACCGATGAAGCTGTGGGTAACTCCGCGATGATGCGAGAGGGCCTCGACAGGGCCTTTGATATTCCAAAGAATGTCGACGTCCGGGAATTCGGCCGCCAGTGTCATCATGAGCGTGGCGTAGCCGGTAGTGCGGTTAAAGCCTGCGCGTCCAATGCATGCGCCGGTGAGGAGGTGCGTGACGGGTTCCATGCGGCGTCGTGCGGCTGCGAGTCACTCCGATGCGGATGCAGGCTTCATTGCCTGCCCGGTATGAAATTCAGAGTGTAATGGACGAATGCTTGAAAACGAAGCGGCGGCTATTCGTGATAAACGGTGACAACCGCAATGGCAATCGCCACAACAAGTATGGCTATTACCGGCACGGCCATGGCCACTGGGTCGAGATGGGCGTGCAGGGGTCGATTCCACAGCAGGTGACGCTCGCTGCGTAATACCAAACTGGAATCGCTGGGATGCTCGATTTGCCAGGGAGGAAATAGCACGAAAAAGGCCGTACCGAGCACGCTCAGGGCTACGATCGAGAGCAGTTGCAGGGGACGGCGCGTCATTTGGAAAGTATGGCGAGTTGGCGGGAATCCCTCGATACAACTTTGGTGGGAAGCCTC
>CAYNPS010000065.1:0-18509 GCA_964399125.1 uncultured Terriglobales bacterium | reverse complement strand
CCATGCCATGGAAGCGCGCTCCCAGCTGCGCCACAGGCCCACTCGACAAGGTGGGACAGCTTTTATTCTCGCTTGTGCTTGCCGGTTCGTCAAACTTTAATAAGCTCGTATGGTTCTTTAGCACTTAGGTTGTGAGGCATCGATCAGTTCTTGAATGCAGCGATGCGATTTCCATGCTTTTAGCTGTCGTTCTCGCTTGCGTGCTTCGCCAAGGCTACCGAACTGTTCTTGATATACGACTACCCATGGACCTCGACCGCGAGTTGAGAGGGTCTGTCCGCGCTGATGCTCATCGACTCGAGTGCCGGGACGCGTTGTACACCCTATATAGAATTTGTTGGTTGTGTCGCTTTGCAGAATATAGACAGTCGGCATTCAGGGATGGGTGACGACGAGGGCCTTCCCGGCTTGCCGGGACGCGCTCCCAGCTGTGCCACAGGCCCACTTCGAGGAAGGCAACTGACTTGACTATTCTCGCTTGCCTGCGGCGATTCGGTCAATGGAAGCGTCTTAAATGAGAGGCTATACGCGGCCGATGCCGACGTACTCGAATCCCAGCGAGCGCATGCGGACGGCGTCGAGGATGTTCTTCGTATCAACGATCAGCGGACGTTTCAAGGAGCGCTTGATGCGATCGTAATCGAGGCTTCTGAATTCCGACCACGCAGTCCCGAGCACCAGCGCGTCCACGCCTTCGGCTGCGGCGTAAGGATTTTCGCAATAGCGAACTGATCCATTCAGTTCGGCGCGCGCACCCTCGATGGCCGCGGGATCATACGCGTGAACCTGCGCTCCCATATTCACAAGCTGCTTGGCGAGCTGCAGGGAAGTGGAGGCAACAACAGAATTCGAGTTGGGTTTGAACGCCAACCCAAGCAGACCAACCTGTTTGCCTTGCACCGTCTGCAACGCTGCCGAAAGCTTGCTCATTATGCGGTCGCACAGTCCATGGTTCACTTCTCGTGCCGCGCTCAGGATTTTTAGAGAGACATTGTTTTCGGATGCAAGCTGCGCCAGCGATTCCATCTCCGCTTCGACAAACGGACCACCGAATGACGTCCCCGGCTGAAAGCAGCGTGGCGCGATTTTTTTATCCAGTCCCAGAGCCAGCGCCAGGTCGACGGCATCAGCGCGAACGTGTTCGCAGAGCGTAGCAATTTCGTTGATGAAGGAAATCTTCGTTGCGAGGAATGCTGTGGAGGCTTCTCGCGCCAGCTCTGCCGTCTCGTGATTCGTCACGATCACCGGCACACCGCGCATCACTAGTGGGCGATAGAGCATCTTCATCGCCTGAATGGCAGCATTGGACTGTGTGCCCAACAGAATGCGATCCGGCCAGTTGAAGTCTTCGACAGCGCATCCGTCGGTGACAAAGACCGGGTGTGAGATCACAGTCAGCTTCGATCCATTTGCCTTCAGCTTGTGCTCGATGCGCGACGCTGTTCCCACCGAGACCGGGGTGCTGATGATCAGCATGTGCTGGTCGGTGCAATATTTCGCCAGATTCATCGCCGTGGTTTCAATTCCATCCGAACGATCTTCCGCCATGAAGATCATGAGCGAGCGTTTGCAGGTACGTTCGACATCGTGCGAGAAGGTCAGCCGTCCGGAGCGCACATTCCGGCGCACGACTTCCTTCAAGTTCTTCTCGTAGTACGGCGTTTCGTCCCGGGCGAGTGAGGCTATTTTGGGTACGTCTTCGTGGAAGCTGGTGACGGGCAATCCAAAGTCGGCGAGGCACGATGAGATGACCGTGGCCAAGTAGCCGGTTCCGTATACCGCATGATGCATATTGCCTCCCAGGGAGTCTGGCCAGCCGGAAATCGAACGTGCGCTCTGGGGGAGAGGTCTCTTTGTTTTATGCGTTGTTTCCCAGTCTGACAACGTGCACAAAGGTCATGTACTCGGGGATGCTGATGATTCGTAAGGACATGTTGAGAATCTCCCGTTCGTTGCTGCGCGAAGCGGGCTCATGCGCCGAGCTTCATCTTGGGTGGAGGATTGATAGCTGCGAGGCTCGTCATTCCGAAGCTCCTGGCAGCTAAGAATCTCAGCAGCTAGCAGCTCGATTTCTCAGCTGTCCCTCCGATTGCCACGTCCTTTTCTTCGGTAAATCATCTAATCAGGAACTCTCGTGATCATCGATCCCCAAGACACGCGAAAGATCTCCCGGGACTGGCGCGAGTACCTCCACGAAATGAAGGAGAGCTGGGCCGTTGCGCGCTGGGTCTATCGCGAATTCATCACCGCGGAGAGCCGGCGCTGGACGCGGCGCATGCTGATTGCGCTCGCCATCTCAGTAACGGCGCTGAACGGCATTGCCTGGCTGGCAAAGTACCTCGTTGACGGGTTAATCCACCACGACGCGCACGCGATCAAGATGAGCTTCGCCGGCATGGCGGTGTGCGTCCTCGTTTATGGATACTTCGACCGTCTGCAGATGATCGCGCGCGAGTACGCCACTGGCCTGAATCTCACTCAGCTAAAACGCCGCATGAACGAGCTCTTCTTCGAGAAGAGCATGGGACAGCATCAGCAGGAAAGCTCGTACCTCAACACAGCCAACATCGAACGCGGCAAAGGACGCATCGAGCAACTCGAAAATATGCTCACATTCGAAGGCTCGTCGGCGCTCATCTCGCTCAGTGTGGCGCTCACGCTGTTATGGCTGCGAGTGCCGACCGCCGGCTTCTTTATGACCGTGCTGCTGGCGAGCTATCTCGTCTGGCTGGTCTATCTCAATCGGAATATTTCGGAGAAGTGTGTTCCATTCGATAAGGAATTCCGCCGCATCAATCGTTGGGAGCACGAGCGGTGGGAAAAGATCGAGCGCGTAAAGACCTGCGCCAAAGAGCCGGCGGAAATTGATTACCAATATCGATCGTTCGTGAAGTGCCTCGGTGAGGAACGGAAATTCTGGCTCTGGTTCATCGGCAAAGTGACCTGGCGTGGATACTCTAACCGTTTCGTTCTTCTCGGCACGCTCGCTTACGGCGCATGGCGAATTTGGGAAGGAGACTGGTCGAACGGCGTTTTCGTACCTCTGCTGATGTACGCGACGAAAGTGAGCGAAAGCATCTGGCAGATCGGGCACATCGAGCACCAGATCAACTGGAACATGCCAGCGATCCGCACGGCCATGCTCACACTAACCGTTCCGCCCGACGTGACCGATAAGCCGAAGGCGATCGAGCTGGAGCGTAAGAACGGTGTGCGTATTGAGATGCGCAATGTCTCATACGCCTACTCAATGGAAAAGCGTGATCTGCCCGGCCTCGCAATCAGTACCGGTCGAGACCACGAGGCGCTCAGTACCGTTCGCGACGGGGCCCCCGACGGACGCCGAGGTTGCGGCCGGCGGGGTGAGGGTAGCGAATGGGTTGCGCCTCAGCGACGACGCCCCTTGCCGATTCTCAACAACGTCAGTCTTACCATCGCGCCCGGCGAGAAAGCCGCGCTCATCGGGCCGTCCGGGGCAGGGAAGACCACGATCATGCGCCTGCTCATGCGCTACATGGACCCGACCTCCGGCTCGATCCTGATTGACGGACACGACCTGCGCGATATCCGGCTCGCGTCGTGGCTGAACATGATGGCCTATGTGCCGCAACAGGCGCAGGTCTTTGATGGCACGGTTCGTGACAATCTGCTCTATCGATTTACCGACGAGCCGGCGCGTGTCCCTGACGAAGAACTCTGGGAGATCATGCGCAAACTCAAGATCGATTTCGGCGATCGCCTGACCGACGGCCTCGATACTCGCGTAGGCCGCCACGGGATCGAGCTCTCCGGCGGCGAACAACAGCGATTAATGATCGGCGCGGCTGCAATGCGGAAGCCGGTATTCATGGTCGTGGACGAAGCCACAGCCTCGCTCGACGCCACCACAGAAAAAGCCGTGCAGAAGGGTCTGGAAGAGGTGCTCGGAGAAGAAATGGGCGCGTTAATCATCACGCATCGCCTCTCCACGGTGCGCCGCCTATGCACGAAGTTCTTCGTGCTGCGCGACGCTGAAGGACTCGCTCCCGGCCAATCGCAACTCGAAGCCTGCGCCAGTTCGTTCGAAGAACTGTACGAAGTCTCGCCAACGTTCCGCACCCTGGCCGATGACCAGGGTGTGGTAATCCTCGACAGCCCGAAGGTGCACATCGAGCTCTCGAGTGAACCGGTAAGCGAACCTGACGAGAGCATCCACTATCCGGAGCCAGAGTCGGTCAGCTAAGGCGAACCAGCATCGGCGCGTTCGCGTCAGTACCGTTCGCGGTAGCGAACGGGTGACAAACGCGCACACAATCCGCACTCGGTTCGCATTACCAGCCCCAAGCGCCTGACCGATTTGGGAAGAGGCACGTACTCAAAATTGGGGGGCTGCAGCTATTCGGTAGACTGGGGATGGCACGTTCTCTCCCTCAGGTCCGGGAGGCGCCGATTGCGCGCTTGGCTTTTCACATACCTACAGAACGTCTGGCAATGTCGCATTGGAGCCAAAACTTTCATCCTGCTCCGTCACATCGACGACTGGTCCGACACGATTAATTCAAAGCAAAGTAGTGTTTAAACGCACTGGCCTTCAGACCTGCGGGTTTATCAAAATGTAATTTTGTTCCCGGTTCGCTGCTGCTAAGATACGCTGGAACAATTAATGTAGCGCCCATCGTTAGTCTTCCCATCTGTATTGTGCTGTTGAAATTCGGAAAAGGCATTGACGTGCACCGATTCGGGAATCGCTCCCCGGTACTCGGAGCCTAGTCCGGCAACGCAGTACAACGAAGTCCTACCAACAATTTGAGGCGATTATGAGCAACAGAGCCCCCGCTTTGCTTGTACTGGGATCCATGTTTGTTTTGGGATGTTCAGCATGGTGTCAATCAAGCCCGTCCGTTGACGTGAGCAGATCCAAAGATCAGGGAAGCGCCAGCTCCTCCATCACCGTTTCCGGACTCACCACGCACACTGCGGGCGAATTGCTCCTCGCATTCTTTTCCACCGATGGCCCGCTCGGCTCAACTGTCTACGTCTCGTCCGTCTCCACTACAGGACTGATCTGGAAGCTGGTTGCCAGATCGAATCGCCAAGCCGGAACAGCGGAGATCTGGAGCGCGTGGTCGCCGAACGTGCTCAGCAGCGCGAGCGTGCAGGCGCGGCTCTCTGGTTCGGAATCCGCTTCGGCGACAGTGATTGCCGTGGCAGGCGTAAATGCCAGTACACCGATTGGCGCTATCGGCGTGTCGAACGCTCCTTCCGGAGCACCGGCAGTCAGCCTTAACACGATGGGAACGAACTCAGTCGTTTTCGGAGTGGGTAATGATTGGGACAACGCTATTGGCCGAACGGTTGGCCCAAATCAAAGCCTGATTCACCAATTCCTGTCGCCGGTGGGCGACACCTATTGGGTGCAGGCAGTCAACGGCACCGTGGCCGCGCCGTCTGTGGTGACGGTAAACGATGTAGCTCCAACCAGCGATCAATACAACATGGCCGCAGTCGAGGTGTTGTCGGGCAACTCCGCTCCTGCTCCGACCTACACGCTCAGCGGCTCCATCACGCCTTCGAATCTTGGCAGCAGCAGTGTTGTGACTCTTTCCCGGAATGGAACAACCGTCGCATCCGTGAACAGCGACAGCAATGGTAATTTCCAGTTCTCGGGACTGAGTGATGGAACTTACACTGTGACGCCCGTCAGAACAGGCGTGGTATTTAAGCCATCGTCGCAGACGGTGACCATTGCCGAAGCATCCACATCAGTAAACTTCACCGCAGCAACGGCTCCCGTAAACGGAATCAGCCTCGTCCAGGCAAACGTGCAGGGCAATGAACAGGGTGGATTTACGTCGATGTCCGTCTCCTTGAAGAATCCCACACTGCCCGGCAGCTCTCTGATCGTTACCGGCACGTGCGTGCGTCCCGCGGGCACGTTGTCGATCTCCGATACCGTTGGTAACCAGTTTGAACTCGTGGCTGGACCCATGAGCAACCCAGGGCAAGATGCAAACGCCTACATCTGGCGAGTCAGAAGCGGGCTGGGCGGAACAGATACAGTAACCATCACAGCGACTTCGGGAGGATGCGCGATGGAAACGCACGTCTCGGAGTGGCAAGGACTCTCGACCAGCGTCCTCTACGACCAAACTACGTTTGCGCAGGGCAACACAGGCACTAGCTTCAGCAGCGGAGTCGTCACAACGACGCAGAACGGCGAGCTGATCTTTGGCTATACGTTCCCAATCGGGAACTCGACTGTTGGTACCGGCTTTACTCTTCTGACCTATGTGGATGGAGACGCCGACGAGTACGAGATCCAACCGACGGCCGGTCCGGTAGCGGCGACATTTACACAGGACCAAAGTGGGACATGGTTCGCGACGGTAGCGACGTTCCCGCCAGCGTCACAGTAAAGGCGGGCTTCGTACACCTGAAAGACTGCGACGATGCGTTACAGGCCCGAACGCAGGAAGAAAAGGGTCTCGATTCTTTCGCGTTCGGGCCTGAATTCGTGCGGGACTCAGGCGACTCGCAGCTCCTCCGGTTCTGGCTCGGGTGCGAGGTGATGGAAGTGAGCCCCAGGCCGTCGGCGCGCGAACAGGGGAAGAACAAACAGCACGGCGAAGATCGTCGTGATCATGCCGCCGACCACGACTCGCGCCAGCGGCTGTTGCGCCTGCGCGCCGATTCCCGTCGAAGTTGCGGCAGGCAGCAGTCCCAGGCCGGCGGCGAGACAAGCCATCAGCACTGGACGCATTTCTTCGAGGCTGCCTTCCTCTAGCCCGTGCTCGTCTCCTGATTCGAGCTGTGCTCGGCGAACTCCGGCGAGGAAGACCACTGCTCCCAGTGTCGCCACGCCTATTAAAGAGGTGAAACCGACGGCCGCCGAAATGCTGAACGGGGTACGCGAGATCAGGAGCGACCATACCCCTCCAGTCGCTGCGAAGGGCAGGGTTGCAAGGACAATGAGCGCGTCACGCCAGCTATGGAATTGAATGAACAGCAGAATAAGGATCAGAACCAGGCTGATGGGCACGATGAAGCTCAGGCGTCGCTGTTCTTTGCGCAGGCTGTCGAATTCACCCGCCCACTCATACGTATAGCCCTGAGGCAGAGAGACCTCGTGCTCGATGCGGCTTTGCAGTTCCTGAATGGTACTTGCCAGATCGCGTCCGCGAACGCTGAATTTCACAGGGATATACCGCTTGTCGTTCTCGCGATAGATCTGAAATGCGCCTTGCTTCAGGAAAACCTCTGCGACTTGGCCTAACGGCACGCGGCTGCCGTCCGGCGTGGGGAGAAGGATGTTGTTGATCGCGTCCGGCGTATCTCGATACTGCGGCAGGTAACGGACAGTCAGATCAAACCGGCGGTCGCCTTCGATCACCTGAGTGACCGGACTCCCGCCAATCGTTGCCTGTACGGCTGCGTTCACGTCCGCCGGCATCACGCCGTAGCGCGCTGCTTTCGTGCGATCGATGGAGATGATCAGATTTGGCTGACCGTTCACGCGGAAGACGCCGATGTCTTCCACGCCTCTTACCTGCGACATGATCTTCGCGATTGCGTCAGCTTTTTGGGTAAGCACGTCGAAGTCGTCGCCAAAGAGCTTTAGAGAGTTCTCGCCCTTCACTCCGGACATGGCTTCTTCTACGTTGTCTTGAATGTTCTGTGAGAAGTTGAAGTCGATCCCTGGATAGGCAGAGAAGCGCTTCTGCATCTGCTCGATGAGTTCCGATTTGGAAATGCCTCCCGGCCATTCTTTTGCCGGCTTAAGATCGGCGGAGATTTCGACATTGTTGAATCCGCTCACGTCGGTGCCATCGTCAGGACGGCCTACTTGGGAGATGGTCTGTGTCACTTCGGGAAAAGTGCGCAGGTCGGCGCGGAAGCGATCTGCAAGATTCGAAGCGGCTTCGAGCGAGATGTCCTGCGGCAGCGTGGCGCGAATCCACAAATTACCTTCTTCCAGTGCCGGCATGAATTCGCCGCCCACGAACACGAATGCGACGAGGCTCGCAGCCAGAAATGCCAGCGCGATCAGAAGCACGGGACGCGGATGGCGCAGAGTCCACATCAGGCCTTTGTCGTAGCGGCTGCGAAACCATAGGCTCACACGCGTGTCCTGGTGCGCCTGTCCGACCGGACGATTACTCTCGAACGATGCCAAAACGGGAGCGAATAGAAGTGCAAAGATCAACGCTCCGGTAAGAGCGAATCCGTACGTCACTGACATCGGAGAAAAGATCTTTCCCGGCACGCCGTGCATCGTGAACAGGGGCACAAAGGCAACAAGAATGATGATGGTTGCGAACAGGACTGGCCGCGATGATTGCGCCGTTGCGCGCGCAATCAGCTTGTCTGCCTGTTCACCCTCCAGGCGTGAGCCCAACACTCTATAAATGCTCTCTAGTACCACGATCGACGAGTCCACGAGGATGCCGAAGTCAATGGCGCCAATCGAGATCAGGTTCGCTGAGCGGCCGGTGAGCACCATCAATCCAAATGCAAAAAGAATCGCAACGGGAATAGTCAACGCAGTAATCAGCGTCAGACGAATGTCACCCAACATGACCAGCAGAAGCACGGTCACCAGCACCAGTCCGGTAAGCACGACGTGGCGGACGGTTGCAGTCGTGATGTGGATGAGGCGCGTGCGGTCGTAGAGCTTCTTGATCTGCATGCCTTTCGGCAGCAGTCCATGATTGAGCGCCTCGATCTTGGCATTGAGTGCCTTCAACGCGGGAAGCGATTCCTCACCGCGCTGGAGCAGCACGATGCCTTCTACTGCGTCGCCGTCGGCGTTGACGCCGACCTTTCCCAGCCGCTGCTGATGGCCTTCATGCACATCGGCGATGTCCCGCAGAAGTACTGGCGCGCCGTTGCGCTGGGTGACGACTATGTTGCGAATGTCGTCCAGTCCATGGACCAAGCCGATGCCGCGAATGTTTACGTTCTGGCTGCCGAGCGTCAGATAATTGCCGCCCGCGTTGGCGTTGCTCGATGACACCGCGGTGAGCACCTGGGGAAGGGTGACATTCATCGCCATCAGCTTGTTCGGATCGACCTCTGCCTGATACTGCTTCGTCGTCCCGCCGAAAGTTGTGATATCGATCACGCCGGGCACTTGCTTGAGTTCGCGGCGCACCAGCCAGTCTTGCGCGGCCTTCAAATCGTTGAGGCTGTAATTCGCTCCAGTGAGCTGATAACGGCTAATTTCACCAATCGGCGACCACGGAGAAAGTTGGGGCTGCAACCCATTGGGCAGCGTGACCGTCTGTAATCGATTTAGCACTTCCTGGCGGTCATAGAAGTAATCGCTATTGAAGTCGAAGTAGAGCTTCACGTCGCTCAAACCAAAGATGCTGATTGAGCGCACGTAATCGAGATGCGGCATTCCGTTGAGCACGGTCTCGAGCGGAACGGTGATCTGCTGCTCCATCTCTTCGGCCGACCATGCAGGATTCTGCGTGATGATCTCGACCAGCGGCGGCGAGGGATCGGGATAAGCTTCGATGTCGAGTTGAATAAATCCCCAGATGCCAAGCGCGATCCAAGCGCCCAACGCAATCAGGACCAGCGTGCGGTAACGAAGCAGAGCAAGGACTACGCTGCGCATTAGCTGCCAGCTCCTTCTCCGCGCAGCAGCTCCGCGCCGGAAGTAACAATCATCTCGCCCGGACGCAAGCCCGAGGCAATTTCGGTTTTGTCTGAAGTGGTGCTTGCGATGGTGACATTCCGCTTTTCATATGTGCCGTCCGACTTTTTCACCATCACAAACGTGTCGCTGCCTTCGTGGAGGACGGCCGTGGTTGGAACTGTCATCAGCTCTTGCTTATGGCCTACAAGGTGGATAGTCGCAAACATCTCCGGCTTCAACGTGTGTTGCGGATTCGGCAGAACCATGCGAGCTTTCAGCGTTCGCGTATTGGGGTCGAGCACGTCTGAGACATTGGAGATGATTCCGCTCCAACTCTTATCTGGAAGTGCTGCGAGGGTGATCTTCGCAGGAGTTCCGCGCCTGGCCAGCGAGAGATCCTTTTCGTAAAGATCGCCGACTACCCAAACTGAACTTAGATCAGCGATCGTAGCAATCGAGCTTGCGTTGTCGAGCGACTTCGAGAGCTCGCCGGTCGCAGCGCCGATTTCAAGCACAATTCCCGATCTGGGCGCCTTTACCGCGACCTCGTCGGAACTGCTGGTCGAACTCAATCCGAGCATGCGCAGCCTCTGCTCGGCACGAGCGAGATCGGTCTGCGCAGTCTCGGCCTGAGCCTTAGCGTCTTCATAGTCCTTCTGCGAAACGACTTCGTGTTGCAGAAGCAACGCGGCGCGCTTCTCAGCTTGTGACGACCGTGCGGCTTCGATTTTGGCTTTGTCATAGTCAGAGCGCGCGCCGGCGGCATCGCTGCTTTGCAGAATCGCGATTACTTGTCCCTGTTTCACGGCGTCTCCCGGCCGAATCTTCAACGAGACCAGCCGTCCGCTGACGGGTGGATACACATGAACGACGCGATCAGGATCGGCCTGAACTTTCGCTGGTACCGCGACTTCGTTCTGAACCGTCCGGACACTCACGGTGGCGACTTGAAGGGCACTCTCCTGTTTCCATTGCGCGTTCTGCCTTGGCTCCGAGCCGCCGCAGCCGACAAGCCAGCTTCCCAAAATGAAAATGGAAAGCATCGGCAGCAGTCGTGTGCCAATGTGTTTGTTCCGATCCAGGAACGAGGAATCGACGCTCCCTGTCCCCTGTAACCTGTTTCCTGTAACCTGTGTCATTGCAAATCCCTTCCCACCGCCTGCTCGAGCTGCCAGACGCTTGCCTGATAGTTGGCGCGCGCCTGGTTGTACGCGGTCGAAGCCTGACGAACCGTGCGCTCCGCGTCGAGTAGTTCCAACAAATTTGCGGCTCCGTTGCGATAGCTGAAGTCCACTATGTCGCGAACCTTTTGCACCTGTTTGAGGTTCTCTCCGCTGTAGAGCGCCACTGAGCGCTGCGCGGCGAGATAGTTTTCGTATCCTTTCTCCACGTCGGTATCGACTTGAATTTCGGCCTGACGAAGCTGTGCCTCGGCTGCGGCCCGCAAGGCTTGTGCTTGCTCCACTGCGGCTTTTCCGTTGTTGTAGACCAGGACCGGTATTTGAGTGACAATGCCGAGCGTATCGTCATCGCCGACGCGCTGGTATTCAGTTGCGACATTGATATCGCGCGAGCGTTGCGCCTGTGCCAGCTTCAATCCAAACTCCGCCGCTTCCAGATTGGCGCGCGCTACTTTCAGGTCCGGACGAGTGGCATGCGCAATGTCCTTTAGCTGGTCGAGCGTTTGCGGGACCGGCGCATCGCTGAAATCCCCGGTGACAAGCAGAGGCGCGGATTGGAACAGATCCACCGACGCGCCAGATGCTATAGGCCGGGGGTTCGTATCAACGATGTCCTGCATGCGCGCGCTCAGCACATTCAGCAGATCGCGTGCTGCTTGCTCGTATGCGGTCTGCGAATCGATTACCGCCTGCTGAAACTGCAATCGGCCTGCTTGCAGGCGGTAAAGTTCGATTCCCGGCAGATCGCCGGCCTTTACTCGCACTGCAGTGAGGTCTTCCGTTTTTGCATATTGCGCATCGATATCTGCCGCGAGCCGCAGATTGTCGCGGGCCAGAATCGCATTACCAAACGCCTGGCGTAGTGCAAAAAGCTGATTACGCCCGACATCATCCACCTGAGCTGAGGCGACGTTCACCTGCGCCTCCGCCTGTCGCGAACGAAACTCGCGCTTGCCGCCACGCTCAAAGAGCTTGCTGAATTGAGCCGTGTACACCGGATTGGCTCCGGCATTCCCATTCGTGGCGAAGAAGCGCGGCACGCTGTCCGGCACCGGGGACCGAAATGGAACCTGCTCCATTCCGAGCTGAAGCTGCGGATTGGGTTTGTACGAAGCAATCCGGCGCGCTGCCTCGCTCGCCGTAAGTTGCGAGCGCCCGGCGGCGATCAGCAAGCTGCGCTCGTGTAGAAGCTGCTCCGCCTCGAAGAGACTCAGCGTGCGCGGAATGTTTTGTGCCACCGGCGCAGTTGTTTGCTGCGCCGCCAAATGCAAACCGGCAGCGAGAAATGCAACCAGGGTAAGGCGTGGGGCTCTAAGCCTCATGTCTCGTTCTCAAATTGAAAGTTGTGTTTAGTGTTGGGTCTTACCGGAAACGAGCGATTAGGCGAGCGACGGCGGAGGTCGCTTATCGATTAGCGGAGACCAGAAGATTTCATGAATTGCGACAGGTTTTTGCGCGAAGAAGTTTCGAGTCACCGTGCGCGACTTGGGACGAAGCGGGAGCAGGATTGCGGGCAAGATCGCCGAGACCATATGGATGCCGCGCAGTTCTGGAGCTTTCAGGACGTCCTGCAGGCGGTTCCCTTCCGCCAGGGTTGGCATTTGGGAAAGATCGTCAGTGATTGAGATGACTGGCAGCAGAAGCAGCAGGATGCACGAGATCACAAGCAATCCGCGCAGCATCCGCGGCACAGCCTGAGAAGATGAACTCCGGCGCCAGCGCATCCAAGATAGGAACGCAGCCGCGGCGATGCCGAGCCAAATCAGATTGAGAAGTAGTTCCACGGAGCTCTGCATTCCAGCTTAAAACAAACAAGCCTTTTTGTGCACGTTACCGGTCGGCTGCTGCTCCTATAGTCCGCAATTCTCTATGAACCAGGCCCGGACACGGAACCCTCAACTGGCGCCAAATCTTCTAGAATGTCGCCGCGATCGCTCTAATCTGCCTCACGAAAGGATTTGAATCATGTCCGACTCCGGCAACGAAATCACTCGGCGAGGATTTATGGCAAAAGCCGGCAAGACGCTGCTAGCGGCCAACATCGCAGGGACTCTACTGAAGGACGCATCGGCGCAGCAGCTTTATGTTCCCGATCCTCCTGGACGTAAGCTCGGCTGGGCGATTGCGGGATTGGGCAATCTTTCTATTAATCAGATCCTTCCCGCTTTTGCGAAATGCGAGAAGTCGCGGGTCGTTGGGTTCGTCAGCGGGCATCCGGATAAAGCCAACAAACTCGCGCTCCGCTATGGAGTGAATCCGAAGAACATCTACAACTACCAGAATTACGATTCAATTCGGGACAATCCAGATGTTGACGTGATCTACATCGTTCTCCCCAACGGCATGCATGCGGAATACACGATTCGCGGACTGCAGGCCGGGAAGCATGTGCTCTGCGAGAAGCCGATGGCGAACACGCCGGCGGATTGTCAGGCGATGATCGATGCAGGTCGCAAAGCTGATCGCAAGCTGATGGTCGCCTATCGTTGCCGGTACGAGCCTTACAACCAGGAGATGATCCGCCTGGCACGCTCGCAGGAACTAGGACAACTGAAAGTAATCGAATGCGACACGGGCTTCCACATCGGCGATCCGACGCAGTGGCGTTTGAACAAAGCCCTCGCAGGCGGGGGTTCGATGATGGATATCGGCATCTACAGCCTGCAAGCTGCGCGTTACATCTCCGGCGAGGAGCCGATCGAGGTGAATGCATTTGTGTACAGCACGCCGGGCGACGAACATTTCAAAGAGGTCGAAGAGCTTGTGATGTTCCAACTCCACTTCCCGAGCGGGGTTCACGCGAATTGCTCGTCGAGCTATGGCTACTCAGGGCAATCACGTTTTCGCGCTGTGGCCACGCAGGGCTGGTTTGAACTCGAGCCGGCGCAGAACTATAGCGGTCTGCGAATGAGAGTCAGTCGCCGCAACATGATCGAAGAAGTTAACCTGCCACAGAAAGACCACTTCGCGCTCGAAATGGACCACATGTCCGATTGCGTGATGAACAACAAAGAGCCGCTCACGCCGGGTGAAGAAGGTCTGCGCGACATTAAGCTGATCACGGCGATCTACGAAGCTGGCAGAACCCACCAGACAGTAAAGGTCTAGCAGACCTCTGGACCGACGGCCGCCCGCGGCCGGGTGTTGGTTTTCGTTATTTCACGATTCTTATTTGCGAAATCACGAAGTCCACAAATACGAAAACCCGCGCGAGGGCGCGCGTCGGTCCTGTCATTCTCGTTAATCAATAGAATGTAGGTATGGCCACTATCATGTACGGCAAACCAGTTGCGGAGGAGATTCTCGCGACGGTTCGCAAGGATGTAAGTGCGCTGCGCGCGCGTGGAATCACTCCTCGACTGGATGTCGTTCTTGTCGGAAAGAGTCCTGCATCACAGCGCTACGTCGGCAAGAAGATCGAAAAATGCCGCGAACTCGGCATGCATGGCGAGCTGCATACGTTCGACGAGACCGTCAGCGCGCAGGAGTTACGCGACCACGTACAGTCGCTCAGCGATAACGCTGAAATCCATGCCATTTTGGTCCAGCTACCGCTCCCTCGCCACATTGAAGAACCGGAAGAGGGTCTCGACAAGTTCGACGTGTTCGACGCCATCAAAGGCGAGAAGGACGTCGATGGTATCTCGCGCTTTACCGTTCCGGAACTCTATCGCGCGAAAGAAGATCGCATGCTCCACCTGCCGGCCACAGCGCTCGCAGTTCGTCGCGTCCTTGATTTCTACGGAATTGAAACCGAGGGGCGCGTAG
This sequence comes from uncultured Terriglobales bacterium, assembly GCA_964399125.1. Classification (GTDB taxonomy): domain Bacteria; phylum Acidobacteriota; class Terriglobia; order Terriglobales; family Acidobacteriaceae; genus Gp1-AA112. Next base: position 3,938 of record CAYNPS010000065.1, on the reverse strand, counting down.
CCGTAATCGTCGGCCGCAACGACATCACCGCCAAGCCAATCCATCACATGCTTGGCGGGCGAATGTGTAATGCGACGGCGATCTGGTGCCATCGCTATACGCGAAAGGAAGATCACGATCGCTTCATGAGCGCTGCCGACATCATCGTGACTTCCGTCGGCAGTGAAAAATACCGAATCACCGCCGATCTGGTGAAGCCTGGCGCGGTGGTAGTTGATGTGGCCACGCGCGTGGGCGCAGACGGCAAGCTGCACGGCGATGTCGATTTCGACCGCGTGAAAGAAGTCGCATCGTTCATCACACCTGTGCCGGGTGGGATCGGGCCGGTCACAGTTGCTGCCCTCATGGAAAATGTGGTTCGCGCCGCGCAATTTGCGCACGGGTTGCGCGCGACGGGATATGAATTTCGTACTGCGGTGGTGAGTTCTTGAAGCTCCGAGTTTCGTCGAGAACTTGACACCGCGTCTCGCGACGGCGTATTGTCCGCCTCCAGTTTCTCGTGATGACCGACTCGGCCGCAGTCTCCCGCTCTATTCAACCTGACATCGCCGCGCTCCAGTGGCTTGCACTGACGCTCACACCCGCAATGGGACCGATTCGCGGGCACCGTCTGGTTCAGAATTTTGGCGGAGTTGACCGCGTCTTCCAGGCATCTCTCACAGAACTCGAAGCCGCCGGATTGCCTGCCGTTTCCGCGCAATCGATCGCGTTGGGCAGATCGTATTCTGCCGCCGAAGAGGAGTTCATGAAGGCCCGCGATGTCGGCGCGGAAATTATCCCGTTTCAGGACGGCCGCTATCCCGATCTGCTCAAGCAGATTTATGACCCGCCGCTCGCGCTGTATGTTCGCGGGGATTTCAGCATTCTGTCTTCTCCTGGAATCGGCGTCGTGGGCACAAGACATCCGACTCCGTACGGCATGGGCATGGCCGAGCGGCTCTCAAACGATCTTGCTTCCCGCGGGCTGGTGATCGTCAGTGGCATGGCCCGTGGCGTCGATACACATGCACATCGCGGCGCACTGAACGGGAAAGGGAAGACTGTTGCCGTTTGGGGTACCGGGATCGATGTTCCGTATCCACGCGACAATCGGCGGATTGCAGAATCGATCGTCGACTCCGGCGGCGCGCTCGTCTCCGAATTCCCCATCGGAACTTTTGCAGCGCCGCAGAATTTCCCAATTCGGAACAGAATTATCAGCGGGCTCTCCCTTGGCGTGCTCGTCGTAGAAGCTGGTGAGTACAGCGGAACGAGGATCACTGCGCGCTGCGCACTGGAGCAGGGCAGAGAGATTTTCGCCGTGCCTGGTAACGTGACCAACCGGAATTCCTGGGGCCCTAACACCTTGATTAAGCAAGGGGCTAAGCTCACCGCAACGTGGGAAGATGTATGGGAAGAGCTGCCAACAGAGCTGAAGCTGCAACTCGAGGCCGCATGGCGGGTTGAATCCACCAAGCCGGTGGAAGCATCTCTATTTGCAGACTCGCAACTCTCACCGCATGAAAAGCGCGTGTACGCTCTGCTGAAGCCGGACGAAGCCGTCCAGCTCGACCATATCATTGAACAATTGGAGGGCGAGATTTCGTCGTCGGAGATTTTCTCTGCGCTGTTTGAACTGGAACTCTCGGGAAAGGTGAAGCCGCTGCCGGGCAAGAATTATGTGCGCAGCTTTTAGCAGCGCACGGCTGCTGGCCTCTGGCTACCGGCTTCCGGCTAGTTCTTTCGTAACCTACGACTCGTAGATTTCTCTTCCAGCAAAATGTCTGATTATCGTCAATTAGAGGTTTGGCAGACGGCTCATGCTGTGACGATGGAGATTTATGCTTTAACAAAATCGTTTCCAGTCGAAGAGAGATTCGGACTGGTCACGCAGATGCGTCGAGCCGCGGTTTCTATTGGAGCGAATTTAGCTGAAGGTCGGGGCAGGCGCGGAGATCCCGAGTTCGGCAGATTCATCAAGATCGCATTGGGCTCCGCGTATGAGCTGGAGTACGAATTGCTCGTTGCGGCAGATGCCGGCTTCATCCCTCGCGATACCTATGATCGGCTACGCCGAGAGCTGAACCGTATTGGAAAAATGCTCTGGTCTTTATTGGAGCGAGTGAACGCAGCAGCGGCAGCGAGAGTGTAGCCAGAAGCCAGTAGCCGGTAGCGAGTAGCCGAGCCCGATAGGGCCGTGATACTTTCGCAACAGATTTAAATCAGAAGGAACCAGAATTGTCCAAAGCGTTAGTGATTGTCGAATCGCCGGGTAAGGCGAAAACGATCAACAAATATCTGGGTAAGGACTACGACGTCGATTTTTCGCTCGGACACGTCAAGGATCTGCCCAAGAACAAGATTGGTGTCGATTTCGACAACGATTTCGAAACCGAATACATCGTTATTCCGGGAAAGGAAAAGGTCCTTACCAATCTCAAGAAGAAGGCGAAGGTCGCCACCGCCATCTATCTCGCGCCTGACCCCGACCGCGAGGGCGAAGCCATCGCCGCCCACCTTTATGAAGAGCTGGGCGATTCGAAGCCTAAAAAGAAACGCGGAAATGGGATTCCCATTCACCGCGTGACTTTCAATGAGATCACCTCAAAAGCAGTGAAGGCCGCGTTCGATCATCCGCGTGATATCGATTGGAACCTGGTTGATGCACAGCAGACGCGCCGCGTCCTTGACCGCATAGTGGGGTACCAGATTTCGCCGCTCCTTTGGGACAAGGTCCGTCGCGGACTCTCTGCCGGACGCGTGCAGACCGTCGCGCTCCGACTGATCGTAGAGCGCGAGCGCGAGATCAAAGCCTTCGAAAAGAAGGAATATTGGACGATCGACGCGCATCTCTCGGCTGCGAAGCCACCTGCCTTCGATGCGCGCTTCACCGGAATCGGCGGCGAAAAGACTGAGGTCCCGAACGGAGAAGAATCCGAAAAGATCACCAACGCTCTGCGCCAGGCGCAATGGACTGTTCGCACTGTGGAAAAGCGCGAGCGCCGCCGTAGTGCAGCAGCACCGTTTACCACCAGCAAATTCCAGCAGGACGCGTCGCGCAAGCTGCGCTTCAGCGTGAAGCGCGCGATGATGATTGCGCAACGCCTCTATGAAGGTGTGGAACTGGGTGATGAGGGCTCGGTAGGCCTGATCACCTATATGCGTACCGATTCGGTGCGGGTCGCACAAGATGCGCTCGACGAAGTCCGCGAGTTGATCGGTTCCAATTTCGGAGCGGAATTTCTTCCCGAATCGCCGAATACTTATAAATCAAAGAAAGAAGCTCAGGAAGCTCACGAAGCAATTCGACCGACTTCTGTGATGCGTCATCCGGATTCGGTAAAGCAGTATCTCCAGGAAGACGAGTACAAGGTTTATAAGCTCATCTGGCAACGATTCGTCGCCTCACAAATGATGCCGGCTGTTTTCGATCAGACAACAGTGGATATCGATGCAGTCGCCGATCGTACCTACAACTTCCGCGTGACCGGATCGGTGCTGAAATTCGAGGGGTTCCTGAAAGTTTACGAGGAGTCCAAAGAAGGCAAAGACGAAGAAGACGAGGCTCTCAAACACAAGCTGCCTGTGCTGGAAGAAGGCCAGAAACTTACACTGAGAGATCTGAAGCCGGAGCAGCATTTCACCGAGCCGCCACCGCGTTACAACGAAGCGTCGCTGGTGAAGGAACTCGAAGAGCGCGGCATCGGACGTCCGTCCACCTACGCTGCCATTTTGGGAACAATCCAGGAGCGTCAGTACGTGCAGAAAATCGGCGGCAAGTTCGTGCCGACCGAAATCGGACTGGTGGTCACCGATCTGCTGGTCAAGAACTTCTCGGAAATCTTCGACCCGGCGTACACGGCGCGTCTCGAAGAAGAGCTCGACGAGATCGAAGAGGGCAAAGAGAAGTGGACCGACGCGATGGCGGAGTTCTACAAGCGCTTCGAGAAGAACCTGAA
>CAYNPS010000064.1:0-19000 GCA_964399125.1 uncultured Terriglobales bacterium | reverse complement strand
GAACGAGCGGCTGAGCCCTGGCCGAAGGGCGTCCACCCGAAAGAGGCCGCAGTGGACAAAGAGGCGTAGCCTACCGCGTACCATTACTCAAAGCCGACGGTGCCGGGTAACCCACACATTCTCTCCTTCACATATTCGTTGAGAGCGGCCAGGTACTCAGAGTGAGCCCGAACGAATTCTGTGAGGGGACGATACTTCTGCTCAGGGAATCGTCGCCGGAGAAGCTTTTTACCTTGGACGGAAATTTGCGTCGGGCCGAATGCTTGTTCGGCCTTGAACCGCCATTCGACTATGACGGGAGCCAAGTGATGAGCACTAAGAGAAGCATCTTCATCTTCAAATGTTCCATGCATAGCCACGGCAGCAATCCATGTGAAATCGTCTTGAAAGATTTTATTGATTAGATCCGCTGGTGAGACTTGGATGTGCCGACGCGTCCAAACCAAGAATCCCATCAATACTGTGACGGTTCCACCCGCATTGTCCTCCACGACGATTTCGAGCCGTGGGCATTTCGAATAGTCGTCATTCCAAGAGATGAAGTAAAGCGCCATATAAATATTAGCGGGATTGTAAATGTACACAGATACAGTCGCATTTGGGGTTAGCCTCTCGACCTCATTCAAGAATCTAGACACTGTCTTCTGCCAGCGATTGTTGCCCTCGAGCACACCGTCGACGTTAGTGCGGAGCTGCTTCCAACTTGCCTCAAAACGAGGGGAAGAAGTTTTAATCATGTAGATTGAACCTCCCCCGTGGACAGCTTGTGCGAGTGACAAAATCTCATCGTCCGTCAAGAGAGATTGTTCACGATCGAGACGTCCTAGACGCTTAATTACAGAAACGGACCACTGGGCTCGCAAATTGGTCAGCTTCTCTGGATATCCTATCTCGAAGCTGTCGCATAAGCCGACCTCCATTTGACAGACAAAGTTTTCATCGGGCTCGTCTAAGCCCTCGTCCCATTCGAACTGCGCCTTCAGCTTATCGAGTTCGGTCGACGAGAGGTGGAGTATCGGAGAGGAAAAGCAAAGGTAATATCCGTGAGGAAAGACTACGGAGTGATTGCCACCAGCGTAATCACAGCGGAAAATAGCGAAATCTTGTATCCCTACTTTTAAAACTTCATTAGTCAACAGATCGAGATGCTTGTCTCGCTTTTCTGCTGTCTCGTAAAGATAGAGGCACTGGACACGGCTGATGCTCAGTGCTGAAACCCTGTTCAGGAGATCGACTTTCGAAAACTGCGTAATCGTACCGTCCTGTTGCGCAGTAATGCTGATTGCGTCGACGGAGTAAGCAGTGGTTTCTGCAAATTCGGAAAGCGGGAGGCGCAATTCATTCCATGCTGTTGAAACAACGATCAGCCTGATTCGCAACTCATCCAATCCCTGCGAATTTCGGAAAATGGCGATATATTTATGAATTTCATGGAGAGCTTCGCGCGCTGCCTGATCGCTCCTTTTGATCTCAATAACGACGAAATGGCCATAGACATCTTTCGCCAGAATATCGATACGCCCAGAGGCACCGAGGGGTGTACGGATCGCATATTCTTTCTTGAGGAGCGTCATTCCGCGTTCTAGTAATTCAAGATTGCTGGCCAAATAGTCTCGAATTTTGTCTTCGAAGCGGATGGTCATTTCTTAAGCAGGTGCAATACTCGAGAAAACGGTAGCGTGCGCTAGCTCGAACTACTCATAAGCCGTCGTGATCGCAATCGCTTAATTTCTCTACGCATTCTATTGAGTTCTGTTTGTGAAATCAGACCAGCCTGTACCAAAAGTGCATCGACGCGCCTCGTTGCTTCCTCGTGCTTTCCCGCGATACAGAGCCGATGCAGCTCTTTATACTGCTTATCAGTAACAGGGGCGGGTAGCACTGGAATCATCACCCGTGCTGCGTCGGAGGGTTCCAATTTCAGTACTCCACCACCATAAAAGCGACCTTCAATCTCGCAGCTGAGCTGCGTAACAGAAGACAAGAAACCTACTGCAACCTGTTTTGGAGAGACATCCCGTTTCCAAAGTACGCAGTGAATTGCATTAGTCGAGGTGGCACCTGAGCGATTTAGCACGAGGCGTGGTGAGAGTCCACTCATATAAGACAGGAAGGCATCGGGAGGAGGTTGCACTGATACGCGGTACCACGGCGTGCGCACCGCGCATTTGTAATGGTGATTTATATCGTTTCTCTTTCCTTCAGCAATCCATCGTGTAAGGGCTTTAGATGTCTTGCCTCTTTTTGGAGGCAGGATAAGGAAGCAAGGACGATCAGTGCACGCGATCGCCTGGACATCGGACTCTGAAAGTTCTAGTCCCTTTAAATACGCCGCCCGAGTCAGAATCGGATGCAGCGTTTTAGCGCTCAATCCTCTTTTCTTAGCTGTTGACGGCGAGACCACGAAAAAGTCATTTGCCCCGGTAACGGTACCAATGTGGATAGCAGCTATCGATCCGAGTTTCTTGCTCCAACTTCGCATTGTCACATAGCTCTTCATGACGGTCGGCTCAACCACTGTCCGTGTCCACGACCCTCCTATGCTTGTACGTGGGATTGGGTCCCCTTGCAATAACCGTCGAGCGTCAAGTTCCAAATCACCCACGCAACTCGAGAGCACGCGGACTTCCGCGTTGCAATTTGCCCTTTCGTCAGCCAGCAGGAGTACGCTGGATTCTTCGGCATCAGAGAACAAGCGATCCATCAACACTACGACTGTAACTTGGCGGAAGGTTCGCGCCAGATGCTTTCGTATAACAGCAGCATAATCGGCATGCATAAAGGCGCCGGGAAGAACGAGGCCCATCCGTCCGCCCTCCTGCAAGAAGCTAATCGCATGGAGAACGAAATATGCCCAATAACTCGCCTTCCGAGATAACGGATGATTTGCACCAATGGCGCGACGCGCCACATCGATGCGACTTCGCGAAAGATTATGGTGTTTGATATATGGCGGATTTCCAATAATGCTTGAGAATGCCGCGTCAAAATGAAACGGGCGGAGAAGGAGAAAATCCTCAAACCGAAACTGATTCCTTTGTGCGCCTTCCCTGAGAAATGGCTTGATATGCTTACTGGCCTTGCGATCTCTGTCGGTGCCATAGAGTTGTCTTGCCGGCGACAGTGCAGCTAGATCTCGAAGCCGTTCAAAGCCAGCATTCAAGAACGCACAACCCCCGAAACAGGGGTCCAAAATAACAGCATCCCGATTCAGTACTGCCCAGCGGGTAATTTTGGTCGCGACTTCGTTGGGAGTGTAGTAGATACCAGATTTGCGCCGTTTCGCGAGGGGATGCGAATATGCGTTTTGCGCAGCTTCTGTCATACAGTCCTCATGTTCCAATAACCCTGTATTCGCACATTTGACGCGATATCAGTCCACGGAGCATGACCACCAATCAAAAATGCTCGCGATAGCCCGTGATTAAATACACGACAGGAAATTTCGGGCGAGTGGATACAGCCATGGCACGCACCTTTTTGATCTATGCAGGCGGTGTCATACAAGCATTCTGTAGATCTTTCTGCCAAATCGTTCAGGAATGCGTGTAGTTGGTTTCGCACTAGAGTCTCGATTCCGCCGAGACGGAACACGCTCGAGTTGTCAAAGATGACGGTGCCCAGCAAAGGAAGAAAGATATATTCACCGAGTGATGTTCGTTCGACTCCAGCAAACCGGGATATTGCCCGCATCGCGAGGTGCGAAAGACTGTGGACTAGACCAAAGATCATTCTCCTCATGGATAGTCGCCAGATGTTGTCGTAGTATCTGTCCACCGGCTCCAAAACGCTCAGCATTCTTGGAACAGGTGGCAAATCAGATGGTGGAAGTGAAATGCCGTTGATCTCCAACCATCGAAGTACACGGCTCGGCTCCAAAGACAGAAATAGCCCTTCGTGTTCTCCTTCACGAGCAGGAATCGGAATGGTTCCAACGAGGTCCGGCCTCCCTAATCGCTGCGCCGCAAATCGCTCGAGAGAGGGAAAAGCGCGAATTTGGGTGGGAAGATTGGTCGCTGACAGTTCATCATATGTCGGTTCAAATGATCGGCGCGTATAGCCGAACGTTGCCGTGATAACGGGTAAGTCTTCGACAAGCAGCATATTTCTGAGTCCGAGCGAAAGACGCAGCTCTTCGATCCTGTTGAAAGAAGTAGTCGTAAGATTCCCGAACTGCTGAGCGACGGTAATCGCTGGTCGCATGTTAACGGTTTCTCGAAATGCGATCGCTTCTTGGACACCTTGTTCAACATCCGGTGCGAGGGAAGCTAAGGGGAATGGCTCGGAGATTTGAGGCTCTCCTTGCGATGGAGACACTGCGCGCAATATCAACTCCTGGATGCGGCGAATCTCTTCTTGATCCCTCGCTGCCTCTGCTTGTCGTAGACGAGCTGCTAGAGACGTGAGTACATCGCTGACAGAGCCAGTGGTTGTTTGTCGCGTCTCGTTTGGCAGCATCCGCCGCAGCATTGTTTGCTCGTCATCTGTTAGGCGCACCACCGCCGGTCGGTCCAACCGAAGCATTGAAAGGGTCTGTGGGTAGTAAGTGTCACTCGCGCTGTACCTGGAAAGCCGCATTGCAATACGAGCGACAAGGGTATCTCCAGCAGGTCGTGTTGTACTATTTGGATTAGCACGTTCGGCAGTCCTGCCTGTGACATAGTCATGCAAGCACCGGTGACAGTTGGCTGACAAGCGATCTGGGAGTTCAGTGTGGCAGTTGGCGCAATTTACTCTCATATCTTTCACGCGCTCACTGCGAAGTAGCAGTTCGAGAATTCCTTCAGTGCCACAGCGCGCGCATCTTATTGGCCGATTAACTTCTTCCCAGTCACGATTGTCGTTTCGGCGAATGCCAGGAAGCCACTCAGTAATTGGTAGTAGTTCTCCACAGCCGTGCACAAAAACAAAAGGGATTTGTCGCAGCCCACGGCCCTGGCACCGCTGGCAGCGAAACTGACCAGGTTGAAGGCGTGTCAGTTCATTCTTTCGTGGAAAGGTCAAGAGCGAGCATCGAGGACAGACTAATGCAGTGTGAAGAACGGACGCTGTAATGGATTCAGGCACGCCAACGGCAAACCGCGCACGGTCATGTCGAGGGTCTGGAAACTGCCTATCAATCGATCCTCCTCGCGCACGCCATCTGTCAAAGAGATTCGCAACTTCGGTCAGTAAGGTTGCCGCCCGTTCTTCCTCCCAAATTGAAGAGAAGTTGATCGATTGCAACTCCACGATTGCAAGACCATCCTCCCAGTCTACTGTTCGCTTCGGAAGGTAGTTGAAGAGCAGCTGACTCACTCCCCGTTGCATTGTGAGACGTGTATCTTGTTCCTGGGAAGCATCCTGAGCATTTGTCGGCTGAGCTCGCCGGGTATCCGTAGCGCGAGTTCCAGATCCACGGTTGCTGCTAACCATTGATAAATCTCCGAAGGATACTCTCATCGGCGGGATCAATAACCTTTATAAATGCCGGGTCGTCCACGTCCCGTAGACTCCTCATGGCCTGCAAAAATGTATTGAGCGGGCGCTGCCTTTGACGAGGTGGCGTATTTACGATGAGGCTAAAGTGATTTCGAACAGTTGTGCTAATGCGTTCCCGATATCTTTCTGAAGGTGCATGCGCGCTGCCGTAGGCTAGCAACATCCAATCGACAATATTAGTTTCAGTAAGGGCCGCGGCCGTAGATCTTGAATATTGCTGCTGCACCGCTTCGACGCTCCACAACGAATGACCAACTTGCTGTGCGGCAACGGCCATGAGATAGCCGCATAAAATCCCTGGGATCGTTCTCATCAATGCCGGTTCTGGCCAGCGATTTATGGCGGTCGGATCTACTAAGCGATCAAGATATTCGTGGAACTTTGCGAAACGGTCAAAGATGCTTCGATCTCGTTCACTCTGAGGGGTCGCTACGAAGATAGAAAGCCCAGGATATGTTCTCCCAACTCTTGCAGACGCCTGGATATATTCGGCGACAAGGCGAGTGAAACCGGCGAACACGATGATATTGAACCTGTCGACGTCAACACCGTGACCAATAATATTTGTGGTTACCAGGCCGCGTACGCGCTCTTCCGGGCTGCTCGTCGAATCCGCCGCCCTGATTCTTTCCATGGTGGCGATCATGTCAGAAATGTCGACACCACCGTTAAACATGTCAATGAGCAGCTCTCCGTGTTCCGGTGCAAGATCTCGCAGCTCCTTCTTAACGCGAGACTCAATAGCCTCTGCAACCTGATCCGATCCCTTGCGAGTTAGGACATAGGTAAGAGGAAGTTCATAAAGAAAAATCAGATCTCGGAAATCCTGGGAAGTAAGCGCACCAGTACCGTACGTCGTTGCCGCTGCGGCGGGATCGCGGCTTGAAAGTTCTCGCGCATATTGCAACTCGAGATAGAGCAACGACAAAGTTCGTGTAACCACGGGTGTGTGTTTTCTGCCAACACCAAGAACACCGATAAAGATTCGTCCAATTCTGGTCGAGTCCTGAGTGTAGTAAAAAGAATCGTAAGCGTCTGGACCTGGACCAGGAAATTGCCGAGCACTTTGGAGATAAAGTTGCCAGGATTGATGCTGATAATTCTCGATTGTTGCCGTAGCAGCCACAATCTTCCATGGCATATGACCAAGGCTCCTCATCATTGCCATCGCTGCTGTTTCGTAATGAGAGTCGAAAGTTCCCAACTCCTCGCTTAGTAGATGTAGTTCGTCCTGGACAAGAAGCGCAGGAGCGGGATCGTGGAATGGACCATAACTTACCGGCGAACCCCCGCAATCATGTGGAGATCTTCCACTCGCAAGTTCGTTGGCAGCCGGACAGAGATCCCTATTTGTGCCCCGAAAGGTTGCGCCGTGGCGATGGCAAACCATGTCGAAGCGCCCAAAAAAGTTTGCAAACCGTTGATTTTGGCCGATTTGGGCCAACTTGTCGACTGTAGACACAATTACAGTCGGAAGAAAACGATAGAGATCTTCGTCTACAACATAAATAGGAAGCCGTTGGGGACCTCCAGGGCAGTCCGTTCTAGAACAGCGATGCTCGACCAACCGCAAACTCGCATCATAAGCCAATGTTACGGACGATCGACAAAATGGGCACTGAAACACTCTCTTCAATCGCTCATCGACACCCTGGGTTTGGTAGCGGCTATGCAGCTCGTCGTTAATTCGGTTCGGTGTGACTCCTTGACCAACGAAGTAGCCCATAGAGAACCGCGCCCCGCCTAGGCCTTCTTGGTCTCGAATGGTTTCTGCAGCTGCCAGTGCGCGCGCAAGCCGTTGAAGTTGTTGGAAGGTAAGCAGACGTAAGGGAAACCGAACAAAGGCCGTGACCCCGATGTCCTTATCCCGCATTCGGTCAAAGAATGACTGCCAAACAATAAGTCCGAGGAAAGCCTCGGTTTTACCGCCACCGGCAGCGAACCAGAGGACATCGACAAAGTCATCACCATCGCTCCGTAACTCGGGGTATTCCCTGCCGGCCAAAATCGGTATCTGCGATACGATAAAAACAATTTGAAACAGTCGCCATTCCCGATGGGGAGCCGCAGAGACCGACATCGAACTATTCATTAGTTCAAATGCACGACGAACATCGGCGAAAGCTTGATTCTCTAATAAATCAATTCCTCTTGCGAATTGCTCCATCTCGACGCGATAGTTGTTTCTGGCTTCGATGGCCTCGTCTCGCTCAACGCCGTCGAGGGAATTGACTTTAGAGTTCCAAACAGTGCGGTCGTATTCGGCCATTGCACTGTGCAGAGACCGTAAGATCGGTATCGGGTTCTGCGCCAGTCCGGCAAATGTTGGTTGCGCATTTTCCACGACACGAGGCTCCAATCGAGGCACCACAGCGGTCGGAACAGGGTCAACATGAAGAGTCGTTGTTTCGTCACTGGTTTCTATCGTTACATAAGAATTGATGCCGGTTGCAGCCATACGCCGGTCGTACCGGAAGCTTGCTGGCAGCTCGCGAAATATCGTCGGTCTATATGAACCGCGAGGAAGGGATACTTGGAGACTAATTGCATAGAGATTGGAATCGGCATAGTCAGAACTCACAGCACTCACCGGATCGGTGCGATTAATTAATCGTAGGGCGACCCCTGCGACGCCGTGTTCAGTCGGTGTCTCTATGAGGCGCACGTCCAATTCCGCATTCCATTGAACAGGCAATGACGCTCTCGAATTGGAAGAAACGATGTGAGCGTAGTTTTCGGGGGAGGATAGATCTGCTTCTGTGATTTGGATCGGGCGACGACCAGGGTACAGATTTGAGGTTTGGATTGCCTGTGTTCTGTCGGCGATTTCAGTGGAAAGGCCGACCGTTAACCTGCGACTGTGTAATAGCTCTTCAACGGTCAGAATCTTCTGTATTGGGGTTAATGTCTCCCTCGTCCAAACCGCCACCAAGTCTGCCGCACGCGTGGCTGGCGCTCCTGATCGGCGCTCCTGGGCTGTCCGTTGATCCTTCCACACTACTCGTGACCGTTGCTCTTCAAGAGATGGGATTCTCCGGACATACACTGTCAGGCCGATATTAACGGTGATCGATGTACTTGCAAGGGATTCTGTGGGTGCAAGCCACTCCAATCCGATAGATGTTTGCTCGTAAGAAGAATCTTTCGGGAGGTCATCTGCAAGTGCTTCCTCAAAGGCAGATGCCAGAGCATCTGGGTCAGCAATTACGTCTTGGTGACTCACGGGTGTGAGAAAACCGGCGAGAATATGATCAGATGGGCGCACGTTAATTATGCGAGCGCTTCCAGTGTCTAAACCAAGAATGCGGTCTCGAAATCGCCGCGACAGCGCATGTGCGAACGCGTTGTAATCAGGATCACGCAATGGCATCGGACACCTCTGCTGGGAGAAGAATTTCATCAATCGTAAGAACGCGCACGCTAGCAACCAATTGTCTGGCTGTTATTCCACATAGGCGTTCGATCTTCGCCAAGGATTCTGCGCTCAGCCTACCTACATAGTTTCCTCGGATTGCTCGGGCGAGCTCGCGGCCTAGAGTTCTATGGGCCACTCGGCATCGCTGAATGGAGTCGTACATCTCGCGGAGCATGTCGACGGAGAGTTGGAGATCGAGCGCTTTCGCAAAGGCGTAAAAGCGGGGCCAGCTATCTGGAACTGCGCCAGAGCCATCTGCGGCTGGTATCCAGGTGCGAACCGTGGCCCTGTCAACAGATTCTCCCTCCTGAGCCATCGCCTTTATCAAGGAATCAATTGGGGGTCTCCTGAGCGCTTGGACCGCACTGACGAGGGCTTTCCAATTTGATCGCTTTTGTGCATGGCACGCTAACGATCGAGCATCAACTTCTGCAAGGAGCCTTTCGGAGAAAATGGCGTGGGAATCTTCATCTAAGAGAACAACACGATCGCCAGGCTGTAGTTGGTCCGCGGGTTTGGGTTTAAGTTGTCGTGCCCCTTGCCCGAGAACATCAAGCCTGGCGTTACGAGAAATGTCGAGGCGTGTACCATCCGTGAAAAGCAATCCGACTTCTCCAGCCTGAGGCTTCAAAGCAATTAGCGATTTGTCATTGTTGCTGGTGCGAAAATCCAAACCAAGAGAAATATCAACTGTATCAGTGAACCCGATGACGTGTGGCTCGAGTGTCTTCGCAATCGTCGCAATGGCACTCGGTGCGTGCACGATATTCAGACGATGAAACACATCAATTGCACGTTGAGCAGTGATGAAGGCTGCACGGGCTTCTAGTGGGTCCATGATGAATCGAATGGAGTTTGGCCGCAGCGCCAGCGTGGCATCGAATGTAATTGTTCCAAACCATCCGGCGATGATACAGGTTCCAACATTCTTGACGGCTGGCGCGGCATAAACACTTTCTACAAAAATGCCCAGTTCCCGAAGCTCCTCGGTTGTAAATCCGAGTGAATCGGCAATCCTCTGTGAGGTTTCTCGCGCGATCTGGGAATTGCGCACAAATACAACCACACTTGATTTGTCACGGCTTTGCGCAATGGCGTTCAGCAACGGCTTGAAACGTTCATCGTGAAGATCAACTCGTGCAGCCTCTCGAGCAAGCAATTGTCGAAGGCTGGTGAGCATTGCAGCATCTAGCGGTGAATCCTCGGCTAGTCGGTCGAGGTTCGTAATGAACCGACGAAATTCATTTGTATCGGTGAGTGTTGGCGAGTTACGTATTGACCACCAAGCAAGGCGCCCTAATTCGAGAATGCGATCCAGTTTTGGATTTTTCCCTTGAAGATCAGCAATTGCGAACTCAAATTCTCGTTCGACCGATGGCCTATCTGGGCTTACAATCTCGGCCTCCAAGCTTCCAACGTGTTCATAGTCGCGATTGAGCTCGTAGGACCGGACTTCTGCAATCTGATCGGCTTGCAGGGCGAGAAGGTCCCCAATGCTCGACGTGATTATGATCGTTGGGAGGGACCGTATGGTCAGCAACCCTCGTACCGCTTCGGCTGCCACCCTTCCTCGCAATGCTTGGGCGTCCAGGATCAACAAATCAAGACCTTCAAAAGCTGACAGCGAGCTACCCAGGACACCGCTGCGGCCCGGTACCAACACGCGGGGACGAAAGGTACCTTTCGGAACGCGACGGCCAAAAACTGGTCGACGCCCCGGTTTGATGTCGCCAGTGTCTGCAACAGAATCGACTGCCACAAATGCCTCGGCAGGAAGCTTTAGACTCTTCAACCGTGGATTTCGTGCAGCAACCAATTCCCAATCCGCTGAAGTCAGATCATTTTTCAGAAGTCTATTTTCGGCGTGCCGGCGAACTCTAGCAGCCGTCCTTGCTTGACGGCATTCTTGGACTTCATACACACGCAAATCATCGACGAGTACTTCTCCTCGCTGAAAGGGAGCCACGCCTATGCAAGCTGCCAGCGAAAGCCCTGGAATGGCATCTGGCCATCGTAAGTGCAACTGAAAAGGTAGGAGTGGCAGGAAGTCCATCTGCACCCATGAAAGGAACACAATCGCCTTCCCGCGACCTTGCACAACATTTTTCACAGGCTCCAATACAGACGCGAGTTGCCCATCTATGTTCGATACGTGTATCGAATCCATCATCAGAGTGTTTCTTCGCAGGTAGAGAAAACCGTCGGTAGGACTCATTATGTCATGCAAAATTGAAGGGATCGATACCAAACTGAAGTCTTGCAAGGAGGAACGAGCCGCCCATTGGTGAGCAGCTCGTGGAGTTTCTGGTTGTTTCGTTAGCGACGCTTTCTCTTTGCGCTGCGTGGGCGTTGGCGTTGCAGCCCTTTCTGCAAGTCCCTAATTTGTTCCTTTATCTGCTGGCGGCGATCCCGCGCGTGGAAGAAAACATCATCGGGGTCCTTGCGCTGGTTTTCCCACTCGCGCTGCATGCGGTCGAAGCGGCCTGAGTCGTCCATTTCCTGTTGGTGCAACGTGTCGATCAGCTCTTCATTGGCTTCTGCGCGGGTGTGCTCAATTCGTACTTTGAATTCATTCAAGTATTCGAGCCGGAACATTCCCAGGCCTTCCAGACGTTCGAGACTTAACAAGGTGGCTTCGAAGGAGCGGTTAAGCCAGTACACGGCTTCGTAGGCTCGAAGCTTCGTCGGTAGTGGTCTCCAGATCGGAGGGGTCTCGGGCGTGTTCATCGCTGACCTCCCGAGTTGTGTGGCATCGTCCCACACTGGTGAGACCGATGGTTTTCAGAGTGAAGGCAAGGGCGGCAGGGTTGCGCCCAGGAAAGAGAGCATATAAGGTCATTTGCAGCCATTGTTGCCTCCTAAGGCGGCGACTTTGGTTAGGGCTTTGCTCGGTGTTAGCGCACCGGGCATTGCCCGCTGAGGTTTGCTACTTCGTGTTTTTCTTTCTCTGTTTCTTGTATCGGGTGTGCCTGCCGTTCTCGATCTTCGGCAGGAGCTTCCGCACCGCTTCGATGTCTTCCTCGCTCCAGGCATGCACCTTCAGATTGCCCAATTGGACGGTCTTGGGTGCGGGCACTTTCTTCCTGGCAATGTAGCGACTGAGAGTCCCGGCATTGATGCCGAGCCTCTTGGCAGCCTCTCGCGTTGAAAGGATTTTCATTTCGACAACAAGTGTTGCTGATAGTTTGGGAAGAAGTCAAGGGATATTAGCTGAATTCCAGTTCTAATCTTGATTTTGCGCATCAGCCTTCAATCGGAATAACTGCCGCAATCGCGTTCTCGATTGGAGTGTAGATGTTGACGCCACCTGAAATGGCCCGAATCGAAACAATCAAGGCATATCGAACAGTTCTGTCATACCGCATCAGTGCAGGCTTTTCTTTCCACCAACCGCCTACCGGGAATACAGCAATGGCATCTCTATTTGCCAGTTCTGCCGCTGTGCCACTCCAGTAGTCGGAGTGCACAGAGCCGAGGTCACGGATTGATCCCAAATACCAAGCGTCCCCGCCAGTATCGACATCCATTCCTTGTTCATCAAGTTCAACCGCTCGATTAATGCGGGCGCGAAATGCGGCATTGGATTCGAGACTTCTCTTCATTGCAAACCGAAGCCCATGCGATGAGTATCGGTGCCGTCTGGTCCAACCTCGCTCTCCCGGATTGGGTTCGATAAAATATGAGAGCGTTACCCGTAAAGAGACCTCAGCTTCGCCGAGTTCCTCCAAAGCTGCTCTCGGCCATGGGAGAGTGTGCAGATGCATGTGGCGGGTCTTGATTCGACCATCGTGATCGCGCCAAAACGGCTGCAGAGAATCTTGGATGACGAGGGTCGCGTCATTAATACTACTCAATACGCCGCGCTGGAAATTGGGAACGCCGTAGCCATAGCGGCGGAGAAGAGCAAGCTTGTGAGCTTGGGTGTTTGCTTGACCAAAGCGATTCTTCATTACTGTTGTCCACTCGGCGGAATGGACAACCAGGGCTCTTACAGTCTCGGGCCAAGCGTTTGGACGATTGGCAAGAATACTGGCCGAAAGATGAGCAGCGCCTGCAGTAGCGGCACTTGTATCCCCAAGCACTGAAAAATGCTGAATTTCAGGTTGAAAGTGTGTCGTAAGCAGTGCCAGGTCATCGGGCGAATCCACGGCGTTCCCATCGGTCGCCCAATTCCCACCTTCAAAGACGACATCAGGTTTTATGGGCCATTGGCGCTCCCAAGTCAGTGATGTCCGGCTCGTTGGGGAAAGGTCGCCCGCTGGTGCAACGGGAGTCCAACCATTGAAGCTGGCGTCTGTGATTTCAGTTTTATCGGTATATCCGCCAACCACTAGGGCGTTCCATGCCTGCGCAGGATTGAGCACCTGCTCAATATCGTTCCTGGTCAAGTAATTGGTCGCCGGAATGTCGTTACGTGCCACATTGCCAGCAGAAATCAGAAAGAGGCGTCTAGCGGTTTCATCGCCAAAGCACATCTTATCGATAGCAGCAGACCAGGAGGATGGACGCCCATTCTTAATATCGAAGTCGGAAGTGACGGCCATGCTAATAACACGTGGGCGCTGCGGTGCCTGAATTTCAGCTCTGGCAACCGAAGCGGCCGTTACAGCTCCATACAATTGTGGCTCGTGCTGGTTCCCATTCGGATGAAGCATTTTGACAGATTCCAACCTATGGCTGAGGGTAATGGGAGTGTTCACGAGCAGTGCCCGCTGCAAGTCGCCGTACAAACATATACCCGCCATTGCAGTACCGTGCCCGCGCCAACTATTGCTGTCGCCTGTCCCCCAGGCGGGATCATATGTATGTAAATCGGCGGCACTCAGGCCGGGAGCCAGGAGAGGGTGTGCCTGAGTGACACCACTGTCAAGAACACAGATTGAGGGGGCATCTGCGGGCGGACCCTGCAATCGGCCTATCAGATTTGCAATCCACTCTTGCTGTTCAAGATTATTCATAGCGAGAAAAGCTGCGGGATTATCCTTCGCGAGCCTGATTTCAGCGATGGCATCCGTGCGCGTCATCAGCCGACCCAAAGTGACCAGATCTGAAAACGCTAGTACAACTTCTCGCTCCGGGAATTCGATGAGCGTGTCCTCTCTGAGTAGAACGTCCAAGGCATTTGCTGCTGCCTCAAATTGTTCACGCAGTCCAGTTCGCAACCAAACTTCCCACCAGATTTGAACATTTTCCGCAGGTAACAGATTTTCATCATCTGTAAATAACGACCGAATCAGTCCAACCGCTACATCATTGACCCGGTTTATAAGATTCTCGTTTTTGGCTCGCGCAGCAGCCACTGTTGCGCTATAGGCTTGGAGCTTTCTTTGAAAGAAATCGGCGGCACGTTCGGGAACAAAAACTGTCGCCAAGACTGGTGAATTCTCTGCCTCGCCTCTACGGACCGAAACGAGTTCCACTCCTCTGCGCCTGTCCTCCACGTTCTGCGCAAATTCTGCATTTCCTGGCGCTAGCTCAAATTGAAGATAGAAACCTGTTCTGCCTTCCTGAGCGTGTATTTGCACTTGAGCGCGGGCGGCCCCAAGAGCCTGGGTGAGAGCTGCTTGAAGCGCGACAGCGTGGGCGGCACGATCACGAGCTGGAGCGGGAGGCGTCCGACCTTGTCTTGGACTGGTGTACGGCTCGTCATGGCCCACATCATGGAGATAAAAGTGTGGCCTGTTGCGCGGAAATTCAGGCATGGCATATTCGATCAGGCACTGGAACCCGTTCTCTTCCTTTCTTGAAGCGAAGTGACGAGATTCTCCGTCCCGATGATTCCAACTTCCTGCAATATCGCGTTTTTCGCGGCCTCGTCACTAGCACGAACCAGCTCTGCCTGGCTGAGCCCCGCCGCTTCGCTGGATACACGGTCCCAATTTATATCCAATTTGAATCTTGCCAGACGACACTGAATGATTTTTACTGCCGTTTCGCGATCTGGAATTCCGTATTCAATGACGTCATCAAAACGCCTGAACAATGCTTTGTCCAACAGCTCAGGGTGATTTGTGGCGGCGATAATCAAGCCTTGGCTGTCATCTTTTTCAAGAAGCTGCAAAAATGAATTCAATATTCGTCGGATCTCGCCAACATCATTGGTTTGGCTACGCCGCGCGCCTAAAGCATCGAACTCATCGAAGAGATAAACGCCTTTGTCCACGAGCATCGAATCGAAGACGATCTTGAGCTTGGTAGCCGTTTCTCCCATGAACTTAGTAATGACGCCTTCGAGCAGGATCGTGAAAAGAGGAACATGGAGTTCGCCGGCAAGAGCGGCAGCCGTAATGGTTTTGCCGGTCCCTGGCGGGCCAATGAAAAGCAGCTTTCGTCGCGGGCGGAGTCCATGTTGGCTCAACTTGTTTTGTTGTCTCTGTTCAACGATCACCCTTCGCAATCTGTCGGCTACTGCCTGAGAGAGCACGAGGCCTGAAAGCCTCATTGTGGGCTGTTGGACAGAAAGCAGATTCGCAAGGTCGTTACGGGGTTGGAGTACAACGAATGAACCGGATCGTCGCTGAATGGCCGATCCTTTCGTTCGGGCTTGGTCCACCAATTCTCTTATTTGCTGAGCAACTTTCTGGTGTCCAAGGCGAGCCTCCTGCGCGGCCAGTTGAAGAGCGACAGAAAGAAATTCCTGTTCGTCCCCATCCACGTGGTTCTTTAGCAAGGCGATTAATTGGCGCGCGGTACTCATTTGTCTGATGTCATTCTCTATCGTTCTGGCCTGAGCTGTTAGAAATAATGCCTTACCGGCATTTGCTGACTCGGTTCCTCCGCGAAAGACGAGAACCGCCTTCAGGATGAATAATTGTACAAGGTGGGCTTCCAGCCTTGTGCTTATTCTTGCCCGTGACCAAAGCTTGCCATAAGTACGCGTTTGGCAACGCCGCGAGCAGTCCGAAATCAAAGCGAGACAGAGTATTTAAGGATAATCGTAAGCGCTGAATTGCCTTCTGGCTGACACCCAGCAACTCTCCCAACGCACCCAGCATTGCACGAACACGAGGCGGCTCAGTGCCTGAAACTTTGAGGAGACAATCGAGGCGCCCTCGCACAGACAATAAGACCCTCAATCTGCGGAGTGTTTCTTCCTGGCCCAAATCACTGAATCGGCATCCGTGCCGCAGGAAGTCAAGTAGTGCGGCATCTGTTTCTTGCAGTTTCGCCCATGCTGCGGGACGTCGAGTATGAATAAGCGTGTCACTCCCAATGAGTTTCCTCGGCAGACTGAGAGCAACCGTGGCAACCTCGCTTCGTTTCGGATTTTGCGTTGTGAACCCAAGCAGATTTGCAGCGGCAATACCTGACGGGAAGATGGGGTTGTTCTTTGCTGCCAACTTCCGCATTGCAGCCGGGTTTGGTCTGCTTTTTCCGAAGACTGTTTGCCGATGGCGGTAATAAACCCCCTTGCTGAGCCGCTCAATGAATCCTTCTCGCGTGAGGCGAGAAAGTGCCTGTGCAACTGCGGAGAAGGGCAGATCTCGGAAGTCATCAAACCGCCAGATGCGCTCTCCACCGCCCTCGATTCGACGTCGGACCAGTTTCGTAACGCCGTGGGACCGAACCGGAGTTTTGGTGCTTGCGTCCATCTTGTAGACTATTGCCTTGGATGAGTATAAATGTCAACTTTTCTAGCAATAAAACTTGATAACCACCCGACGTCCATCGTCGTGGTATTCCTTATGCAACAAAACTTATGTTTTTGATAAGTTTTGTTACCGGTGGGATACCCGATTCTCTTTCATTCCGTCTTGAACTCGTATTCATCACGCTCACGGTCATAGGATGTGATTTCGAGGACTTCAACAAGCACCCTCTTCCCGCGGACTCGCGCAATGTGAAGCAGCAGGTCGACCGCATTCGCGATGTTACTTCTGACAGCTCTATGCGGCAACTCTACGCCACTCTGCAGAACGCAATCAGCAAAACGAGCGATGGCCTGTCGTGCGGAATTGGCGTGCAGTGTGCAGAGGCTTCCTGAATGGCCGGTATTCAGTGCCTGTAGTAAATCGAAGGCTTCACCGCCGCGCACCTCACCAACTATGATCCGGTCTGGCCTGTGCCGCAGGGCGGCCTTCAGGAGATCGCGGATTGTTACTGCCGGTATCCCGGTTTGCTCACGCCTTGTTTCGAATCGAACCAAATTGCTCTTGCGGATATTCAGTTCAGCGGTGTCCTCAATCAATAGAATGCGCTCTTGGTCGGGAATGAAATCAGCCAGGATATTCAGCAATGTCGTCTTACCTGTTCCTGTTCCCCCGCTGATCAGTATGTTCTGACGGTTGGCGACCTTTTCGCGGAGAAACTCGGCTGTATTTGCGTCGAGCGTGCCGTTTTCTATCAGGTCGGCCATTGTGAAGTGCCTGGTATTGAATTTGCGGATTGTGAGCGTGATTCCATCGATGCTGCACGG
This sequence comes from uncultured Terriglobales bacterium, assembly GCA_964399125.1. GTDB lineage: Bacteria > Acidobacteriota > Terriglobia > Terriglobales > Acidobacteriaceae > Gp1-AA112. The sequence continues at coordinate 1,688 of CAYNPS010000064.1, read as the reverse complement.
TGGCAGGACTGCTGCCACGCGACTGCCATCTGGCAGGCGAGAATCCAATATCGGTTTTGCCTCCGAGATGTCATCCCCCAATCGGCGAGCAATGTTCTTGACTGCTGCGCAGAGAGCCTGCTCAGAAATCGTTATGCCAGGAACTGGCGTAAGCTCGCCGTGCTTCTCAACAAATATCCGGGAACCAGCATTCACCATAATTTCGGAAATGTCCGGGTCGAGAATCAGGTGCTCTATTGGCCTTAGAAACGGAAGAATGGTTTCAAACTGCATACCGCCTCTTCACAGCAGTCCCTGGGCGATCTGGTCGAAATACGAAATGTTGGGGTCAAGGTAGTAGGGCTTTAAATAGCAGATTGTCGCCGGCCTTGGGTTGAAACCGTCATATGGGATCACGACGGCCTGTGCGTTCGCCAATTCTGCCAGAAACTTCTGGTTGAATCGGTAGTCCTGCCTCATGCTGTAGCTCTTTGAGGCGCTGATGCTTCCCCGATCTGAGACTGTCTTGCCGGTCAGGATACTCAGTTTTGAATCCTGGCCAGATTCGGAAATGTTGTACGTGACGAATGGCTTGTCCTCTCGACCGCACAATTCGCTGGCGAATCGGGTCGAGAAATCGTCGGATAGCGCCAGGAATATCTTGGTGCGGAATGTCTGGAGCAGCGTCCTGTAACTCTCTCCTGAAAGCGTGGATTTCAGGGAACTGATGCTCTGTGTGGCGACAATGGCAATGCATTTCGATTGCCGGGACAAACTGAAGAACTTTTCGTCTCCAATTGGATCGCTTTCGCCGACCGTGGCGAACGTCTGGTATTCGTCACACATGAGAAAGAGCTGCCGGAAATACTTTTGCTTATTGCGCTCCATTTCCGGGACGCGGGCTAACACAGCCCGCTGAAAATCCAGCTTCAGCATTGTGCCAAGAATTCGGGAAAGGCCGGCGTTCAGCGAGATCGGGAAATTCAGGGCGCATATCTTTCCCTGCTCGATAAGCCAATTCAACGATGGGAGAGGCCTCCCGTAGGGATAATGGCCGTGCTCGTCCGGTTTGTTGAGTGTGGGATCGTATGTCTGCTTCGGTGGACAGAAAACCCGCTTGACTGCCGGATTGATATCGAAGAGCGAGAGGAAAATCGACACGCCTTCGACAATCGAACTGCGAAGTTTTCTTTCCAGGCCCATCCAGTCGTCGAAATACCAGCGTTCAACCGCTTCCAATTGCTGCCGCTTAGTGTCATCGAGGTCGGAAGGCGGCTCGACCGTAACTCGCTCATATTCAACCCCGGCGTCAGGTTTGCCCAGCAACTCGTCCAGTTTGGCCGATACCGGGGCCGAATACATGTCCTGCTCTTTGTCGTATTCAAAACCGAATTCTGAGAGCAGGCTCCCTACCTTTTCGGTTGCATAGACGTCGGGAGCCACGTAGATATAGTGGCGGGTTTCAAATCTGCATTTGCCTTCCGCAATTCTCTTCTCCAGTTTCGGCGGCGAGATGGCGCATTCGTAAACATCAAAGAAAGTCACGTAGTCGTACAGCACTTTATGAAGAAGGATGATGTGCTGGAGCATATTCGTATATGCCTGCTGCCAGAATGGTTCCTTGCCACGTCCGTACAAATTGTTCAGTAGTGACGCCACGCTGTACGCCAGCGCTGATGGATCTAAATCGTTATGGAGCGGGTTGTAGC
>CAYNPS010000063.1:17016-19379 GCA_964399125.1 uncultured Terriglobales bacterium | reverse complement strand
ACGGTTCCGATTCAAATGAGCCGCAGCTATGTGAAACAGAAAACGGCAAAAGGAGAGGACATCAGTTTTGTCGATCTTCCCGATTCAGGACATTTCGAGGTAATTGATCCGCAATCGGCGGTATGGCCGAAGATTGCGGAAGCAATAGCAAGGCTGGTCTAAGAAACGCTAAACTGCATTCGCTTGGCTTCCAACGAAAAGTCTGACGTGCAGCTAGTTCCCGGGCTCTACGTCGTTGCAACCCCTATCGGCAACCTTGAAGACATCACTCTACGGGCACTACGGGTTTTGCGTGAAGTCGATTTGATCGCCTGCGAGGACACCCGCCACACACAGAAGCTGCTGAACCATTTTGAGATCAAAACGCCGACGCAGAGCTACCACGAACATAACGAAGTCTCGCGCACGCACGAGCTTGTCAAAAAAATCGAGGCGGGAGCCCGTGTCGCTCTGGTCTCGGACGCCGGCATGCCCGGCATCTCCGATCCCGGAGAGCGCGTCATTTGTGCTGCTCTCGAGCACGGGCTGAAGGTCACTGTCGTTCCCGGCCCGTCTGCGCTGGTTTCCGCTCTGGTCGCAAGCGGCCTCTCAACCAAGTCGTTCCGTTTCGTTGGATTCTTGCCTGCTCGCTCCGGCGAGCGCCGCACAGCGCTCGAAGCATTGCGCGATGCTCCCGAAACGCTCGTTTTTTACGAAGCTCCTCATCGCATCACTGAGATGATGGCCGACCTCGAACTTACACTTGGAAAGGAGCGGCGCATTGCGGTCGCGCGAGAACTAACAAAAGCTCACGAGGAGTTTCTGCGCGGCACAATCGGCGAAATCGGCCCCGAGCTGCAAAATCGAGAAACGGTTAAAGGTGAAATCACAGTGATCGTCGAGGGCAAAGGCACAGAGCGTCCTGCCACTCCACAGCATGCAACGTTGTCCAATCGCCTTCGCGAGCTCATTGCGAGCGAAGCTCTCGACGAGAAAGCAGCTCTCAAGCAAGCGGCAAAGGAGTTCGGAATCTCTCGCAGCGAAGCGTACCGCGAATGGCAAAGGACGAAGAAACCGCCAGCAGGCGGCAAGCAGCGATAAGCAATCACGACCTTAGGTACCCGAGAGTGGACAAAGTGGACACAATGGACTGCATGGATGTACAACTTCGCGCCGCTCGCTGAGGAGATTGTGTGGCTGCCCGTCGCTGTAGGCGTAATGCTTGCGCTAACCCATTGATTCGGCGAAAGATACGACTCAGCCACCCACGTATTCCTTCAGTAATCTAGCGTGCCGACTCACCCACAGGTACATTTTCAGCATCTCACCTCTTTCCGAGGACCGAACCGATGCAGACGACAAAACCTGAAAAGCAAGTGAGCGAACTGAGCTACCACGGACCCCTGATCGGGATGAGGTCAACTCGTCCACAACCTGCCAATCCCAATAAGACCACGACCGGGAACAAGCCATCTGTCTAGCTTCTGGACGTTATAGGAGCTGGATTCATCCGCGCCTTGCGGATCACAGAGACTTCTTACTTATCGCGAGGATTCTTATCGCCGAGTAGGAGAGGGCTTGGAGGCCGTTGTGCTGGCCCCCAGGCTGCGTAGGCGATCTTTGGCTTGCTGAGCTTCAAGCGATCTGGGATAGCGGGCGATGAGTGAACGAAGCTCGCGAATTCCGGCGTCGCGCTGATCGATGTTGATGAGAGCGTACCCCTTTTTGAGTTGCGCGGCTGCGGCTTTATTGCCGCTGGGATATTGCTCGATCACTTTGTCGTAATCCTGCACCGCCTGCTGATAGTTGCCCTGCTTGTATTCGATATCAGCGATGTAGTACTGCGCGTTCCCAGCCAGATCGGTGTTGCCGTAGTACTTGAGATAATCGGCGAACTCCTGAGCGGCGAGGTTGTACTTCGCTCCGTTGTAGTCGCTGATTGCATTGTTGTAGAGCACATCCGGAGGTGGAGCGGCAGCCTGCGGCGGCTGTTGCGGAGCGGTTGCGCCCGGCTGTCCCGGCGGGGCGGCTTGCAGGTTCTGCTGCGCGGCAGCCATGTCGTCGAGCTGCTTGCTGACCTTGGCTAAACGCGCCTTCAACTCATCGACGGAGTCGTGCAGCGATTGCACCTGCGCAGAAACCTGATCGATTTTGCCGCCCTGGTCTGTAGTCGTTGTTTGCAGCGAATGCGAGACGGCGTCCAACGAATTGGCAAGACGATTCAGTGTGTCGGTGTTCTGCTCCAGCAGGCTGCGCATTGCGCCAAAGCGCTCGTCATTCGACTGCTGCAGACGTGCCATCTGATCTTGCAACGCCTGCACTTGCGTTTGCAGCGCGACCATGTCTTTGTTGGCAGCGAAGGCCGATGGGAGCATCAACCCTGC
>CAYNPS010000063.1:12465-16916 GCA_964399125.1 uncultured Terriglobales bacterium | reverse complement strand
GCTTGCAGCGTCGCATTCTCCTGCGGACGAATCTCGTAGCTGTCGTAATCGAAGAACGCGTCCTTAATGTTCTGATCGAACATCTGCTGATCGGTCAACGAAGGCGGTGCTTCCTGCTGCACGACCGGCGCGGGACGACTGACCGTCACGCGCGTGCTGGCCTCCTGCGTTCCGCCTGGACCAGTCGCGGTGAGGCGATACGTGGTCGAGTCTGTCGGAGTCACCGTTTGCGACCCATTGGCTTGCACTTTGCCGATGCCGTCGATGGAAACGTCAGTAGCGTTTTCTGTCTGCCATGTCAGCGTCGTCGATTGTCCCGCGTTTACCGTTGCCGGATTGGCAGAAATGTTCGCCGTAGGCGCAGGTGGCGGCGGCGGTGGCGGCGGGGGCGGCGCGACGGTCTTCTTCTTACCACATCCAGCGATTACCAAGAGCACGGATAGCGCTACGATCTGCGTCGTATGCATCCACTGAGTTTTCTTCACGTATCTCCTCCGAAAATTTGTCGTTCCAAATAAGAATGATTTCGTATTCAACTGCATGAAACTAGTAAGAATTCAGGTTCGTCAAGAAGCAGTCTCAAGTTTCGAGTTTCAGGTTCCGGCAAAGCCAAGGGACAAAAAGCGTTTCGAGTTTCAGGTCTCAAGTTTCGGCCAAGCCAGCCCTCAGTTGTCTTCTCAACATCAAACGTTTCGCTGTTCAGAGCATGCCAGCCAGAGGCTTTTGCCGAAACTGGAAACTTGAAACCCGAAACCGCTTTTTTCACTTCCAACTCCAATTTGGTTGGGTGTTCTGACCCGTATGAGTTAACTGTTGCTGCTGGGTACCATCGGCCAGCATGGTCCAAATCTGGGTTGTACCCGTGCGATTGGATTGGAAGATGATGTGTCGCCCGTCCGGCGACCACGAAGGAAAGTCATTCGTGCCGGATTCATGCGTCAATTGCGACCACTGTTTGCTGGCCACGTCCATTATATAAATGTCCTGCCCACCCGGAATGCCGGGGCCGTACTTGCGCGACCACGCGAACGCCAGCCACTGTCCATCGGGCGACCACGACGGCGACACAGCGTATCCCGTATCGGTCATGCGCTGCGGATTGGTTCCGTCGGAAGCCATGGTATAAATCTGCGGCAAGCCGGAGCGACCGCTGACCCAGGCGATCTGCGCTCCCGTTTTGGGATTCCAGACAGGCGATACGTCGGGACCGTGGGACTCGGTCACTCGCTTGACTTCGCCTCCCTCTGCATTCGAGACGTAGATTTCTGGATCGCCGGTGCGCGAAGAAGAGAACGCCAGATGGAGACCATCGGGAGCCCATGCGGGTGAAATCGTGGTGCCACCTATCGTCGGGAACGTCACCAGACGATTCAGGTCGAGCGAGTACATGCGAATGTTCACCACTCGTTTTCCGAGCTCGACGAATGCAATGCGAGAGTTGTCAGGCGAAATGCGTGGAGAAAGCGCCACGCCGCCAAGATGCGTGATCTGGTGCTCGCCGTATCCGTCGTAATCCATCTCCCAGATCTCTTTCGATCCGGAGCGGTTGCTGACGAAAACGATCTTGCTTTCGGCTACACCCGGAATTCCGCCACCCAGTCGGAAGATGATTTCGTCTGCAAACTCATGCGCAATGTGACGCGCATTATCAGGCGTGGCATCCTCGCGGTATTGCTTGCCTAATACTTGCGGCGCGACGGTGTTTTTGACGTCATATAACCAACCGTAGACAGCAACCTGTCCGCCGCTCACACCAAGATTGCCGAACGCAAGCATGGCAGCATTCGTCGGCGGATTCCCCCAAGCATCAATCTTCACGTCCTGTGGATTGCTCGGTATATCGAGCGGGTTGAAGCTCTTCGATACCACGTCGAAGATGCCTGCGTTCTGAAGGTCGGAGTAGAGGACCTGGTTGAAAGTAGTGAGCAGGGTCGCCGTGTTTGGATCAGCATTCGCACCTTTGAAATCGGCCACAGCAATGCGGACGCGTTCCACGCCTTTGGTGACGATTACCTGGACTTTGTCATTTTGGGAAAAGGCTGATGAGGAGAGTAGTAGAAGAACAAAGAGACTTGCGCAAACTGAGCGCAGGAATAGTGAACGGTTACCAGAGTCTGTCATTCTGAGCCCCTCTTTTGGGCGAAGAATCTCCCGCAATGTCTGAAATTTGCATGCGTTTTTCAGGCTCTTACCACAATCGCGATTCTTGTAAAAGAACCTGGAAATAGCGATTAAACATGATGCATTCCGGGAGATCCTTCGCCCAACAGAGGGGCTCAGGACGACAGGCTTTGGGAATCTTGGATTGGAACGAAAGCCCTTCTTCAATAGCACTTCTCCTTCATCTCCTGTTCGGCGTGTATCGAAACTGCGATTCAACAGTCAGACTACTGCCTCGATAATCCACCGGCAGCGGACCGAAGGTATCAATGCGTTGCAGAGTTCGCACCGCCGAGGTGTCTAATGACGGCACTCCACTGGAGTCGGCAATGCGTACATTGCTCGGCTGTCCGTTTCGGGAAATCTCAAACGAGACTGTGACGGTCGCGTTGGGCATCGCGTGAGGATCGACCTCATACTTCAGCCAGTTCTGCGACAGAATTTGCGCGATTTGCCGAACGTAATATGCGTAGCGATTGCCGAAATCTCCGCCCACCAAGCTCGATGACGCGCCCACGCTGATCGAGTTATCGCTGGTGGTTGTCGTGAAGTTCTGCCGAACCTGTCCGCCTTGCCCGACCTGTACCTGATTCGTAGCTTGTTCGACCGGCTGCGGACGCTCTTTAACCCGCTCCTGCTGCTTCTCTTTAGGCTTGATTTTGGTTGTTTGCGGAATCTCGACAGCCTTCGGCTCCGGCGGTGCAATCTCCTTCGGTTTGGGAAGCTCATGCGCTACAGCAGGGGATTCGTTGGCCACGATGTTGTCTGTCTGATTGTCGCGGGGCAGAGGGATCGAACTTGGGCTTGCCAGCGAAACCGAAATCGCATCGCCCAACTGGTTCTGATTGCCTCCCCACTCGTGGGCGGAAAATCCGATCCATGCTCCATAAGCGAGAATCAGCCCGACGATCGTTCCATGGAACAGCAGCGACGCGGTGATTGGGCCCTTCCACGGCTCGTGGATGTCGAAGATGTCAACGCGCTGCATTCTTGGTCTGGTACGGTTGCGTAACGATTGAGATGTTCGTGATACCGCTCTGCTTCACTGTGTCCATGAGCGCAGCAAAGGCACCGAAGGTCACGTTCTCGTCGCAACGCAGGTAAATCGGATGATGCTCGGGATCTTTCACTTGCTCCTTCAGGATCGAAGGAAGCTGATTCAGGTTAACCGCCTGATCGCCAAGGAAGACATTCTGATTGCGGTCCATGGTCAGCACCAGCCGCTGCTCGGTAATCTGCTTCACCGTAGTCGTGTGCGGCACGTCAACTTCAATGCCGGACTGGATAATCGGTGCCGTGAGCATGAAGATGATCAACAGCACCAGCACTACGTCCACAAACGGCGTGATGTTGATGTCCGAAAGCGAGCTTTGCGTGCGACCTTGGGAGTTTGTGAAAGCCATTAGAAGCTCTTTTCACCACGGAGACACGGAGTCACAGAGAAATGCGAAAAGGAAGTTGATAGGCTCTGACTTTTTCCTTCTCTGTGCCTCCGTGTCTCCGTGGTGAGCACGAGGTTATCTTTCTTCCAGAACGACGCTTTCCCGCTGCCTTGCGGGCTGGGCCACAGGACGATCTACCGTGTTCAGCAGTTCCATGCCGAAGTCATCCATGCGTGCGCCAAACTCACGGATCTGCTGCATGAACTGGTTATAGGCGATAACTGCCGGGATTGCCGTGAATAGACCCGCTGCGGTGGTGATTAGCGCCTCAGAAATTCCCGGCGCCACCGCCCGCAAGGTCGCGGCGCCTGCATTTCCGAGGCCCTGAAACGCGTCAATAATTCCCCAAACCGTGCCAAAGAGGCCGACGAAGGGCGTTACAGCGCCGGTGGTCGCGAGCCATGGCAGACGCGATTCCATCTGCGTCATTTCTTCCGACGAGGCAATCTGAGTAGCTCGTTGCACGGCTGTGATGTTCCGCGATCCGGCCTGACGGCGGAATTCGTCGAATCCGCCTTCAAAGACGGCTACCAGAGGGCTCGGCTTGAACTGTTCGGAGACGGATGAAACGTCCTGCAGACGTCCATTTGCCTTCCGGAAGGCGCGCAGAAAACGGCCACTCTGCGTCCGCATGCGGCGGAATTTTGACCACTTCGACAGAATGATCGACCAGGAAAGAATGCTGAAAAACAACAGAATGATGAGGACCAGCTTGGCCACTGGTCCGGTCTGGGCGACTAAATTTCCAAGATCTGTAGCAAGGCCTAATAAAGCGGGGGAGTACGTCATGTATGCCTCTAGTAAAGGTAACAAACCGCTACTCTGCATGGCAAAGAGAGTCGGCTCTTA
>CAYNPS010000063.1:0-12365 GCA_964399125.1 uncultured Terriglobales bacterium | reverse complement strand
CCTCTAGTAAAGGTAACAAACCGCTACTCTGCATGGCAAAGAGAGTCGGCTCTTACGAATCACGGAAGTACATGTGCTGTTTTTCAGTTTTTTGTCATTCCGAACCGCCGGGGTTTGGCGGTGAGGAATCCCTACCATGCCGATGCTGCTGAGGTGTGAAGAAGCGCGGTTTGATTTCCACGTGGAGATCACAACAGGATTGCTTGCCTCAGTTCCGCCCGTAAATCTTTCCAGGATGGATTCATGCTCTTTATCAGAGCAATTTTCTTCTCGCGCCGCCAGCTCTTGATCTGCTTCTCTCGGGCGATCGCCTTCACGACATCTGAGAAGGTCTCGAAATAGACAAGGCGGTCAACTCCGTAACGCGCGGTAAAGCTTTTACTGCTTCCAATCCAGTGCTCGGCCGATCGCCGCTGCACATTATTGCTGACGCCGACGTACAGAGTTCCTGAGAGGCTCGACAGAATATAGACAAAGAAAACTCTGCAGGAGGGTCGCACGCGCCGACATTTTAGCCGTCGATAGGGATTCCTCACCGCCAAACGGCGGCGGTTCGGAATGACAGACGATAGAGCAATGAACCCGATTGTGTACTCGGCGCAATAACGCTATTCTTCGCCTGATGCTCGTCGAACTTCGCGTCGAAAACTATGCGGTCATCGATCAAGCGGTCGTCGAGTTCGGCCCTGGACTGAACCTGCTTACCGGCGAGACCGGAGCCGGTAAATCCATTCTGATCGACGCACTCGCGCTGCTCATGGGCGACAAGGCATCACCAGACGTCATCCGATACGGCGCCGAGAAGGCTCTGATAAGCTGCGTTTTTCATGCGGAGAGTCGCGAGATCTCGCGAATTCTCGACGAGAACGGCTTGGACGGCGCAGCCGAGGAACTTATCCTCAAGCGCGAGATCGGCACGAAGAACCGCGTGTGGGTCAACAATCAGCCTGCGACGGTCGCCGTACTGAAGCAATTGGCCCCTGAGCTCGCGGCGATCCACGCACAGAATGAGACGGTTTTAGCGTTCGATCCCGCCGCCCGGCTGAAATTGCTCGACTCCTATGCTGGAATTTCGATCGAATCGCTAAGTCAAAAGCATTCGGCCTGGCGCGAATTACGCACGCGAATCGAAGAGCTCGAGCGCAGTGAGCAGGACCGGCTGCGCCTCGTGGATCTCTGGGTATTCCAGAAGCGTGAGATTGATGCGGCGAAGCTCTTGCCAGGAGAGGACGAGCGCCTCGAAATCGAGCGCCGCGTCCTCATGAACGCGGAAAAGCTCTACTCCCTCGCAAACAGCGCGTACGACTTGCTGTACGAATCGCCAACTTCCGTGCTCACCACGCTGAGTACCGCGATGCGCCAGGTGGAAGACCTGGCGCGATTCGATTCCCAATTTGAGGAATTTCTGAAGACTCTGTATTCGGCAAAAGCCGACATTGAAGACGTCAGCGCCTCCGCGCGCGACTACGCCGACCGCATCGACGCCTCTCCCGAGCGCCTCGCCGAAATCGAAGACCGCCTCGCGACCATCGACCGTTTGCGCCGTAAGTACGGGAGCACTGTCGAAGAGGTCCTTGCATTCGCCGAGGATCTGACTCAGAAGCTGAATGAACTCGAAAATCGCGAGGAGATACTGCGCGCCCTGCGTAAGCAACTCGAAGGAGCCGCGCAAGAATATCTCACCGAAGCACGCTCGATTTCGCGCTCCCGAGCAGCCGCCGCCCGCAAACTGGAAAAGCTTGCAGAAGCCGAGATCAACGAATTGGCGATGAAGGCTCATTTCCACGTCGAGATCCGGACGTCAGAGGATGAAACCAACTGGTCGCCCGCGGGTCTCGATTCCGTCGCATATCTGATTGCGACAAATCCCGGCGAGCCTCTTAGTCCTATTGAGAAGATCGCATCCGGCGGCGAACTGTCGCGCGTGATGCTCGCGCTGAAGGCCAGTGTCGAATCGGGAACGACGCGCGCAAACGGCAATGGCAAACCAAAGCGCTCGAAGTACGAGCGCACTCTGGTCTTCGACGAGATCGATACCGGCATCGGAGGCCGCGCCGCCGAGGCCGTCGGGAAGAAGTTGAAAGCTCTCGGGCTGCACAATCAAGTGCTCTGTGTCACCCACCTGCCGCAAATCGCTTCTTTTGCCGATCATCATCTTCTGATCGAAAAGCACGAATCAGGCGGTCGGACGAAGACCACGATTCGTCCACTCGATGTGAAAGAGAGGAAAGAAGAGATTGCGCGAATGTTGAGCGGCGCCAAGCTCACCGATGCTTCGTTGAAACATGCCGAGCAGATGCTCAAAGCCAACGCTTAATCAGCGTTGCTTTGAAAAAACGCACCCGGGATCGGCATGGCAGAGGGGAATAGCTGTATTCAACGGCTACGTGTAATCCAATTCCGTAGATCGAGACTAAGCTCCGCGATGGACTAGATATGGCTATGCCAGTAAACTGCTGGCGGCTACGAAGCTCAGCATTCCGAAATATCGCGATTCAGTTCCGTTTCTTAGCGTCTTCAGGGTATCCGGGTGCAAAAAATTCAAAGTGTGTGCAGTAGTCACAAAGGAATGGAACGAGCCGCATCTGTCCAATGTGCGAATTCCTGTTGTCGTACATAGGAATTTGCAACACTAATCCCTGAGTACCACCCTGCGCTCGATAGATACCCTTACCACACACGCGGCAGCGCCGTTCAGCTTCCAAAGGCTGTAGTCCACGTTCCATCAACGCGAGTGTTTCGTCAACTACATCCAGCAACTGTCCGGCATCAGGTAGGCACTTGTCTTGATCTTCTGTAATACATCGATCAAGGATTTTATTGATTAAAGACATATTTTGGTCGCCAGGGAACATCCTCTCTAAGTTCAAATCCGCTTTTTTGTGATACTCCCTGAACAGCTTCACCCGACCCGAAACCATGCACCACAGGAGTTTTCCAAGCATGTATACATCAAAGTCCGGCTTGACGGTGCCCTGCCGCTCCGTAATCGGGGCCCACGGCGGCATGTAATCGCGTGGGCCCACCTTTTCGTTGGTCATCGTTACGCGTTCTCCCTGGTCGGGAAGGTACACGATTCCAAAATCTCCGAGAACAAGTTCCTCGTTACTACGAACGAAGATGTTCGGTGGCTTGATGTCCCGGTGAACAATTCCATCTTTGTGCAGTGACGCGACTGTTTGGACCAGGGTGCGAAATGCTTTCAAAGACACGAGAGGTCTGCCTTTAAACGCAGACATCTGTCTTTCAAGCGAGCCTTGTGGGAAGTATTCTGTGACAATCCATCGCTCCGCTTCATTTGCATCCAATAGTTTCAACAACCCAGGCCTGGGCTTACTGAGTACATGAGTCTCGCGTCGCAATCGCTCCAGGGCCAATTCAGCTTCTACTCCCTCTTCCGGAATATCGAATTCCTTGAACGCACCAAGGTCCGAACTGAGTTCGTCCCGAACGAGTGTCTTGACTGCCGACGCAAAGGATTTCGCTTGTGCATGCTGATCTACGAACTGGAAAGCGCGTCTGGATTGAAAATTGAGGATTTCTTCTGCGCTTTTGGTTATCTCTGCTTGACGCTCGACACTGCGGACGAGCCAAACTTTACTTTGGCCGCCGCTGCCCAATAACCTGATTTTTTCCCACTTCGTGCCGATCCCCGCCTTGGGGTCGCTATCATCGAAACCGTCAATCAGCACTTGCTGATTCGCTTTATTTTCTTTGGGCAAACGCCGCCGGATTTCATCTTCCCATTCCTGCTCTAGGTTTTGAATCATCGCCAAACGCTCGCTGGTGTTCACGTTGGCGATCCTCGCGACGCCCTCCCTGACTTCCGTGCCGTATCCGCCACTTAGGCCCATTTCACCGATCAGATACAAGCCGAGCTGAACTAAGTCTTCCGCCGCTTCCGGTTCCAGGCTTCTCACGCGAGCGATCAATTCTTCGAACCTCATATTCGTGTGAGGCACATCGTCGAAATAGAAGTCCCGGAGCACACGGGCAACCAATAGAAAGCCGTGTCTTGCATCTCGGAGCGCCTCATCGTTCTTCGCCAAATAGAATGCGGCAATCGATGGAGTGTATTGGCCGTTCCCTTCTCGCTTTATGACAGCGTCCCGTTCAAGTTGTTCCAGGATATTTGGAACGGCAGGGTCACGGAATTCTCTGATTAGCTCTCGGCGTCCTGTGCCTTTTCTTGTGCGAAGAAAATTCTCAACAATCTTGCTTACAATCTTGGGCTGAAGTTCGCTTTGAGTCATAACATGCACATTCTGAAACTGAACCTCCAACGCTTTGCACCCGCGCGGATGGGACAGCAGTGTAACCCTGTTGTAACCCCTCCCTTTCACCACCTATTGTGGTCGATTGTGAGTGGAGGACCAGAGAGCGTTTTAAAGGATTCAGTAAGTGGTTAAAATCGCAACTGGTAGCAAAAGATAATTGGTAGCGCTACCGGGAATCGAACCCGGGTTTGAAGATTGAGAATCTTCCGTCCTAACCCCTAGACGATAGCGCCACTTGGGTGAGAGCGACTGCTCTGATTATAGCAAAGGCTTTGTAGTGTTTCCGGCCGTATCTGCGGGCCGAAGCGCATGAAAATTGGTGAATCGCGGTCACGGTGCGAGCTTCCGCAGGCGCGAAATTATGTGCTCTACATTCCCATTCTGGAATAGGCGAATGGCGGCGATTCCGGCGGCTCCTGCCTGAAGACATTCGCCCGCGTTCTCGGCAGTGACTCCTCCCAGCGCGAGCACAGGCATGGGAGGCTTAGCGGCGCGGCGGTGACATGCTTCGCGCAACGCGGTAATCCCTTTGTGCGTTGGCTGGCGATCTTTTTCGAATACCGGACCGAAGACCGCGAAGTCCGCTCCATGACCTTCGGCTAAATCTACTTCTACAGGCGTGTGGCAGGAAACTCCGATCACCGGACGAAGGACTCCGGTTTGCATGAAAATGGCGCGTGCCTCTGCGGCAGAAATGTCGTCGGAACGCAGATGGACGCCGTCGGCTCCGCAGGCGATGGCAATGTCGCAACGGGAATTGATCAGCAGCTTCGTCGAGGGATTCGCCTGCCTGACGATCTCAACTGCGTGTTTTCCCAATTCCGTAAGCTCGCGCGCCGAGAGATCGCGCTCGCGAATCTGGATCGCGCCTACTCCAGCACTAGCTGCCTCACGAATGCAATCGAGCAGCAGCCGTCTCGCTTCGGCTTCATTCGTGGAAAGCTGCTTTCGATCGGTGATGTAGTAGAGGAACACGCGTTTGAAGGTAGCATGACGCAACGAACGCGTTGGCATGGGTCGACACACGTAAATGCAACACCATTCGTAATTCCCGCTTCTTTTACTTCCATGACCGCCAGCCAACTAGGCGTACAGATCATTGAACTGCTGCTGATCGCGCTCCCTATCGCGAGCATCAGCTGGACGATCACTCATGAGGAGGTCTTCCGCGAGCCTCGCGACTTTTGCGCGCGCTGCAGCAAGCAGGCACGGCATGTCCTCATCCGCAAATTCTTTTATCTGTTTACCTGTGAGTACTGCTTCAGCCACTGGGTAGCGGCGCTCTTCCTTCTTATCACCCGCTACAAGCTGATCTTCCCAGATTGGCGCGGATACCTGCTCGGCCTCTTTGCCCTGGTCTGGATGGCGAACCAGTACATGTCGATCTTCGACCGGCTGCGCCTCAACATCAAACGCGAGCGCGTGGAGATCAAGAGCGAAGAGCACGAGGTAAAGCGCAAGACGGAAGCGCCGCCGCGAGCCGCCTAGGCACCGACGCAGCTTCAGCCGTAGCTTTGCTCTCAACGCTCAGCAGCTCACTCAAACCGCAATGCTGTAATCGGACTTACCCGCGTTGCGCGTCGCGCCGGGAACCAGACTGCTAGGAGTGCAACTCCAACCAGCAGCAGCAGCGTGGCAATGAATGCCATCGGGTCCAATGCTTTGACCCCAAACAAGAAGCTCTTGAGGAAATGGGTCAGCCACAAAGCACCGCCTACGCCAATGACGATGCCAACCGTGGCCAGCAGCATTCCTTGGCGAATCACCATGTTGCGAATGGTGGACGCCTGCGCGCCCAGTGCCATGCGAATGCCGAGCTCTTGTGTACGTTGCTGCACGGAGTAAGCCATGAGGCCATAGATTCCGATTGCCGCGACGAGCAGTGCCGATGCGCCGAAGATGGTAAGCAGAAGCATATTGAAGCGTTGACGCGACGTGTTGTTGATAACGATTTCATCCATGGAGCGGAGGTGCGCAACCGGCAAACCTCCGCTGGCTTCGCGCAGCGCAACCGCTATCGGCTTGGCGAGAGGATGTGGTTCCTGCGGGCTGCGGACGATCCACCACAGCGGCGTAATGCGAGAGTTAAGCGCGGTTACTTTGTCAGGCATTTGAGCCACGGGAATGTACATAGTCGGAGCTGGATCGCGATTGAGGCCATTACCGCGCATGTCTCCGGCGACTCCGACAATCTGACGCGGCGGTTCGACAAATACCGGTCCCATATTGGCGCCAATGAGCAAACGATCGTTAAGCGGGTCAGAGTTCGGCCAATATTTTCTTGCCATCGCCTGATTAATGATCACGACGCCGGGAGCGGAGCCATCATCCTGTTCAGTAAAGTTTCGCCCACGCAGAATTGGAACTTTGAATACATCGAAGTAGCTCCACGAGATTGGCAAGTATCCCGCTCCTCCTGAATTGGGATCCTTGCCTTTAGGTCGTCCCACGATGTCAAAGGGCAACCCGAATCCGCCCTCAAGGGGAAGGCAGCAAGCAGCGGCGGCTTGGGTAACACCCGGAACATTGTTGAGTCGCTCGGTGCCGTCGCGAATGAGTTGCGCCACACCAGCGGTTTTTTGAAATCGTTCTCCGGTGAGCGACATCGCCATCGTGAGCACGTTATGCGTGTCGAACCCTGGATCGACCGCTTGCAGCTTCATAAATGTGCGAATGAGCAGTCCGGCGCCAACAACAAGGACGAGCGCCAAAGCAACTTCGCTGATTACGAGCAGCGAGCGAACCTTGCCGGTGCGCAACCCCACCCCTCCTTGGCTGCTGCTTTCCTTGAGTGCGGTCACAAGGTTAATGCGCGCGCTGCTGATTGCCGGGAAGAGTCCAAAGAGAATGCCGGTGAGAACTGAGACACCGAACGTAAACAGAAGAACATTTACATCGAGGCCTACTGCGGAGCCATCCGGGCCAATGCGAGGAATATTTCCCGGACTCATGGCAAGCAGCAAACGGACGCCGATGTAGCCGATGATGAGCCCCAACACGCCGCCTGCGAGTGAAATCGTAAGACTCTCTGTGAGCAGTTGCCGGATGATGTGACCACGTCCGGCCCCTAAAGCCGATCGCGTGGCCAGCTCGCGTTGGCGAGCGGTAGCGCGAATGAGCAGAAGATTAGCAACGTTCGCGCACGCGATGAGCAAGACGAAACTCACCGCGCCAAGCAACACGAGCAGCGATAGCCGCGTGTCACCGACGATGACTTCCTGAAAAGGTTCAACGCCAAAGCCAGCCTTCGGTCCCAGAGATCCAGGATAAGTGCTGCGGAACTGATCTGCTGCCAGCTTCAGTTCTGCGTCTGCCATCTGCAGAGTGACGCCAGGCTTCAGACGAGCGCCGACTTGAAAGTAATGCGCCATGTCGCGCGAGTTGAGATCGAATTGGAATGGAAGCCAAAGATCAGCCTGAGGGCAATCGCCACAAAGCAGTTGTGTGGTGAATTCGCGCCCGATTACTCCGACGATCAGATACGGCTGACCATCCAGCTGGATGTTGCTGCCGATAACATTGGTATTCCCGCCGAAGCGGCGTTTCCACAATCCGTAGCTGAGCACGGCCACTCGACCTCCGTTCGGGCTATCTTCTGCAGCAGTAAACGTTCGTCCTGCCAAAACCGGAGCGCCGAACAGACGAAAGTAATCAGCGGTCACGTGTAAGCCCTGTAGCTGTTCAGGATCATTGCCACCAGTCAGATTGATTCCGGCTCCGGCCTGATCAAATGCTGCAACCGCCTCGAAGATGCGCGTTTGCTGATGCCAGATGTTGAACTTGGGTACGTTAGCGCCGGGAAACGATCCTTGCGGACCAGTGTTCATCAGGAACACCAACGAGTTCGGATTGGGATAGCTCAGCGGCTTGAGCAGTACAGCGTTGATCACGGAAAAGACGGCGGTGTTTGCTCCTATTCCAACGGCAATTACCAGAATGGCGATCGCCGCGAAGCTCGGGACCTTCGCGAGTGATCGCAGCGCAAAGCGAAGGTCACGCCACAGATCCTCGATCCAGGGAAAGGAACGATATTCCCAAACGTGCTCACGCGTAACGGCCGGATTACCAAACTTCAAACGCGCTTGTCGTCGAGCTTCGCCGGGTGAGAGGCCGCGCGCAATGTTGGCATCCACTTCATGCGCGATATGCGCTTCGATCTCGTGGGCGAGCAGAGCGTCTTTCTTCTCGCGTTGCGTAAAGCGTCGAAGACTCATGGTGCTTCTCCCCTGATCTATTTCACTTCGCCCAGGATGAGGCCGATGGCGCGCGTCATCTGCCTCCAACGAGCGGTTTCAGCGGTAAGACGTTTGCGGCCCTTGGGAGTGAGCCGATAAAACTTTGCTTTGCGGTTGTTTTCGCTCAAGCCCCACTCGGAGGCGAGCAAGCCGCGGTCTTCAAGACGATGCAGCGCTGGGTAGAGTGATCCCTGCTCAATTTCGAGCGCATTCTCCGATGTGCGCTCGATTACTTCCGCAATCGTATGGCCATGCGCGGCGACCCGTGAGGAGCGTTCGCAGGATGAGCATGTCGAGCGTTCCTTGGAGAATCTCTCCGGCAGCGGGAACCTGGCTGCGTGACATACGCATTTTTCCTCACTCGAATGTCTAGGGGAGCAACTATACTCCACTCGAATGTCTACTCGAATAGCTGCCAGTTGACAACACCAAAATCCAAACACAGGATCCTTCGACTCCGGCCAATGAAATCTGCCGCGGAAGATCAAGACAGCCGAAGCTTGCAGGGCAAGTCTGGAGTTACAAGCATTCCGCACTGGGCCGTTTCATTTCTAAACGATTAAGCCATCAGTGGCAGGGGTTACTTCTCCAATAACAATTTCTTGATAGTCGATTCGAGTTCATCTCGATCCACCAGTCGCACTCGATATGCTGCGGCGATTCGTCCACGTCGATCAATTACGAATGTGTCTGGCAAGTTCTGGATCCCGTATTGTTTAGCAGTTACGTCGTCCCCGATGAGCATCCGATACGGAATCTGATGCGCAGCTAAGTACGGCTTGACGACTTTCCAGCCGCCATCGTCCATGGCTACGCCGACAATCGAGAGACCGCGCGAACCGTAGGTCTTTTGATATTCAGAAAACCACGGAATCTCCTGTTTGCAGCCCGTACACCACGTCGCCCAGAAATCGAGGACAAGAACTCTGCCGGCGTAATTGCCCAAGCTGGCAGTTTTGCCCGACGAGTCTTCGAGCGTGAAGTTCGGCGCCGCTTTGCGGTCGTGTTCTGGAACAAGTCGCGACGATGGAGAAGGCTCGTCCGTTGCTGCGAACGATGTTAGAAGAAGCAGTAGAGTCGAAAGCCCGACGCGCAGCCATTTTGATTTCATCTGTTGTTCCTTGAAACTCATTGCGATTGGCTTCGAGCTCCTCGCCAAGCCCAAAACTCCACTAGTCGTTCACGAAGGCCCTGGACAATTCTCACCAGCAAATACGCAAGCGGCCAGTACGTGACTGCCATCAATAAACCGATCACGAGGTGCACGAAGGGAGGCCCACCGCGCCACGTCCATGGCGGCACTCCCAGCGTCTGCAGTACTAGAACAATGATTCCTGGTATTTCCAGGACTGCGCCCGCTAGAGCTAGAAACGCGGCCGGAACCGCAAACCTTGCCATTTCGGGACGCATGGTACCCGCTTTGCCGTGGCGCACTCCCAATAACGCGGGCAGAGCGACAAACATCGCCACAATGGCGAGCGGAAGAATTGTTCGATAGGGGACCCAATCTGCAACTGGATTGTGTGGAGCTGCAACTGGATGGCGTAGAGCAGGAACTCGCGCGAGCTGCCGCCACTGTTGAATCTCGTGGAACTGAAAGGCCCAGTATGCAGGCGCGCCCTTAAGGACTCCCAATGTAAGCATCAGGCAGAATAGAAATCCGAGGATTCCCGTTCTGAGGCATCGAACCTTTCGGCCGAGCAGAAATCCGGCAGACCACGACAAACAGGCGATTCTCAGGTATCCGCCGAAAAGGGACTGTAATGACTGGCCGAGTATGTACCAGAACGCGCGGTTCTGAAGGAGTCGCCAGTCCCAATTGTGAAAGTAGAGCCAACCATAAACGGAGCTTATTCCTTCGATTCCGCCCGAGACGATGGACAGCAGCACGCCAATCGGAAAGAGCACGCACGCGAGCGTCAGCCAGGGCCGCCAGTTGTTCCAGGTTTCCGCTTGCCTTCTTGCAACAAGACCGACAACATCACGCAAGGCTCGCGCGCCGCTTTCACGCGATTCGGCCAGATCGCCGTTAACCGCCTCACGCTCGCTCTTCTCGAGCGCTCGCGAGAGAAGGTCGGCGAACCACCAGCAAGTTCGATTCATCACTCAACCTGCATTCGATCAGCGCTCCAGGAAAGGTCGCGACTCGCGCGCCTGACCGCACTGTAGAAGTCAGATGCCGCGCGCACGCCCTTTGGAGTGACGGCGATCATGCGCTTCGCCCGCCCTCCGCGTTCCGGCGTCGACGGTCCCATCCACGTTTTCACCAAGCCCTTTTTCTGTAGCCGATCGACCGTTGTGTACAACGCACCGATCGAACATCGCCGGCCAGTCGCGTCCTCGACCTCGCGACGAATAGATGCGCCATATGCATCGTCACCCAGTCGGACAGCAGCACTCAGCAGCAGGTATTCGAATTCACCCAACATTACTACTACAAAGTAGTTCTAATAGACGAGAATGTCAATTTCCATGGAAAAGCAAACAGCAGATCCTTCAACTCCGGTGGCGGTTGGGGAGAGTGCATCGGAGCGCTCGTCAAGGTTTTGTTGTGGCACATGCAATTATCGCATCTGACTGCAGGATCGCAATGTGAGCGAAGGTGTGGTATATATCAGTTGATAGATATCACTCGGCAAAAATGAGTAAAGCGAAAAAAACCTCAAAAAAGAGTGCGAGAAGTCTGAAAAAGGCAGTTCACGGTGAATCGATAGCAGAAGCGCGGGTTTTCATGACTGGACGCAGCCAGGCAGTGCGTCTTCCTAAGGAGTATCGCGTCCCTGGAGACAGCGTATTCGTCAAGAGATTGGGAACAGGCATTCTGCTTATTCCAAAAACGGCCGATCGGTGGTCCGCCGCATTCGCTGCTATGGATGAGTTTAACGCTCGCGATTTCGAAGTGATTCGCGATCAAGAGCAAAAGCGGCCAGGACTTGAAGATCTTTTTGGCGACGGAGATAAATAATTCCCACCTACCTGCTCGACACGAATGTCTGGGTTGACCTGCTACGTTCCAAGTCCAAAAGCATTCAGCAAAAAATTGACTCGCACCGCAGCTCGGTTGTCGGACTCTCGGTAATCAGTCTCTGCGAACTCCAGTTTGGAATTGAGCTGCAGGCCGTCAGGCATCCACATTTACGCGCCGGTCAGCAGCAACTCCTGACGACCGCCATCGCTCCTTTTCAGTTGTTTCCGCTGACCAGTGAAGTCGTTCAGAGTTACGGAACGTTGCGCACACATCTACAAGTGTCGGGAAATACGATCGGTGCGCTCGATACCCTTATTGCCGCTCAAGCCCTCAGCTTAGACGCAATTTTGGTAACGAACAATCTCCAAGAATTTCGCAGAGTACCAAACCTCCGTTTGGAAGATTGGCGGTAACTCTGTAGCACGTCCGGAGACGTAGCAGATCGTCAGAACCGTTCGCGGTGGCGAATGGGTGCAGCGCGGGTCTCGCAAATCAAGCTCACCCATTTCCTACCGGGAATGGTTCTGACAAAGTCGCGAAAAATGAAAAAGGCGCGACCGCCAGGTCGCGCCTTTCGTCTTAGAAGCTCAGGAGCTTAGCAGCTTAGAAGCTGCTTTCAGTCCCTCACTCCATCCATGAACGCTCGCAACTTCCTCGAGCGGGATGGATGACGCAACTTCCGCAGCGCCTTGGCTTCGATTTGGCGAATGCGTTCGCGCGTTACTGCGAACGACTGGCCGACTTCTTCGAGCGTGTGCTCGGAGCCGTCTTCGAGGCCGAAGCGCATTTTGATGACTTTCTCCTCGCGGGGAGTCAGCGTGCGTAGCACGTGCGCCGTCTGCTCCTTGAGGTTCACGTTGATCACGGCTTCTGCCGGCGAGACTA
>CAYNPS010000062.1:11119-19739 GCA_964399125.1 uncultured Terriglobales bacterium | reverse complement strand
ATTCCCCAATATCCCTGGTTCAGCACGCCAGCCTGGTTCTGCGCATCCGCCTGCGTTACCTCCAGCTTGAGGCTCTGGGGCAAAGCCGTGCTGGGGCCGGTCTCTTTATCGACCCCCATTTTGGCTTGCGCGGTGCCGTCCTCGACGAGGTACCAATACAGCACACCCGACCAATTGCCGCGGAAGGTGCGGTTGCGCACCATCTCGGCATAGAGTCCGCCGTCGTAGGAGTAATTGATCTCTTCGGTCATCAGACCGTAAAGCATGGGGCTGACCTTGGCCGTCGCCTTATCGAGATGAACCGTTAAGGTGGCCTGCTCGCCATAGGCGACGATGGAAGCGAGAAAGAAACCGAAACCACAGATCGATCGAGCAATCGCTTTCGCAAACATTGCAAAGAGCCTTTGTTGTTGAAACGGCGGTTTGGGTCGAACAACGGAAGGATTTACTGCTGCAAGGGTTTAAAGGAATATAGCCGCTGGAAAACGTTTGCTCAAGAGACAACCCCGCAACGGCGTTTCCGCGAAAGGCGTCCAGCATCGTCGCAGCAGAATTGGCGATTGGGCCATGCCCAGCCCAACCGGCTACCTGGCGATTCTGTTCGTCTTGCGGTCCCCTTTACTAGGGACTACGAAGATGTTCTCCTCCGCTTAAGAAGATCAGCTTAGTTACTCGCGATCTGCAGCTCGCTACTTTGTGAGTTGTGTCTCGATTTCTGCTGATCGCAGCTCTAGCGTGCTGCCTTGCCGGATGCGGTGGAGCGAATGCTCCCTCGGTTGCGATCAATTCAGCAGTGCCGGTTGTTTCGGCAGCGAGCACGCCTACACCGCTCGGACCTCCTCCGGCTGCGGGCACCTACAGCAATCCGCTGCAAATCGCGTTGTCGGATGGCACGGCGATGGAGAGCTGCCCTGATCCTTCGATCATTCACGGTCAGCAACCCGGAGACTCGAACTGGTACATGTACTGCACCAACGAAATTTTCCACGACAATTCCCCGCTTCACCTGATTCCCATTTCGAAATCGCAGGACCTGGTGAACTGGACTTATGTCGGAGATGTGTTCGCACAAATGCCATCGTGGGTTGCAGCCGACGGTGGCCTGTGGGCGCCGGATATCGAATTCTTCAATGGGCAGTACTACCTCTACTATGCGGTATCAGACACATCTCTTGCCGGCGGAGGCAGCGCGATTTTTGTTGCGACCAGCAGCAGCCCGGTGGGGCCGTGGAACGCGAGCGGCTCACCTGTAGTGGAAGCCAATTCGGGAACAAAAGCTGTCGATCCAGCTGTGATTCAGGACGATAGCGGGCAACGCTATCTCTTTTTTGGAACATATGACGGCGGTATTGCAGCGAGAGCCTTGTCCACGGATGGAATGAGCTCATTGCCCGCGACTCAGGTTCAAATCACCACCGCAAATCGCTATGAAGGCGCCTACGTAGTGAAACGCAACGGCTACTACTATCTGTTTGCATCCGCCAGCGATTGCTGCCGTGGACCGCTCACTGGCTATGCTGTCTTTGCGGGAAGATCACAAAATGTCCTCGGCCCCTATATCGATGAGGACGGCGTTTCGCTGCTCGATTCACGCGTTGGCGGAACGCCCGTAATCAATATGAACGGAAACCGGTTTGTCGGCCCAGGGCACAATGCACTCTTTACTGATGCTTCCGGCCAGGACTGGATGCTTTACCACGCTGTGGACGTAAACCGCCCTTACTTCGCCAATGGCTGGACCCGGCGCCCCGTGCTGATGGACGCTGTGGACTGGGTGAACGGCTGGCCGCGCGTTCGCAACGGCGCTGGTCCGTCGGATTCGGCGCAGCAGGCGCCGATCGTGACTACTGGTACCGCTAATCCGCATGTGCTGCAGCCTGCTCCCTTTGACACTCCGGGCGTGGCGATAGCTTCCCTCTCCGATGATTTTTCCGGATCGTCCTTGTCCGCGCAATGGAGCTGGATTCGTCCTCCCGCGGGCAGCGGATACGGTGTCAGTAATGGTTTTTTCCGTTTTGATACACAGGCCGGAGCGCTCTACGTCGCCAGCAACAACGTTCCAATTCTCACCGAACCGGTGCCCGCCGGAGACTACGTCGTCGAAGTCAAGCTGTCGACAACCGTGCCGCTCACCGGTGACTACAGCTTTGTCCAAGGTGGTTTCCTCATTTACGGCGATGACAACAATTATGTGAAATTAATCGATGTCGACATCGGCAATACGCGTCAGATTGAATTCGGCAAGGAGACGAACAACGTACCCTCCGGTTATCCGCAGTACGGAAGCACGCTGCTCGCTTCTCCATCCGATTGGACGTACCTGCGAATCGCCAAGCACGCGAACCCCTCGGGCGGCGAAATCTATACCGCATACTCCAGCCACGATGGAATCAACTGGCAACGTGGGGGCACATGGAGGCACGCACTCGGACCATCGGCAAAGATTGGGCTGGTGTCGATGAACGGCGCGGGATTCTCGACGTACTTCGATTACGTACATGTGAACAGCTTCTAAGCTTCTAAGCTGCTAAGCTCCTCAGCTTAGAAACCTATGTTGCTTAGAAACCGGTGTTTCTGCGATACGAAGGTTTAAGACGGCCCATGGTCAAACCGGGCGCTCTGGGTGCCGAACGCTCAGAAGCTTAGAAGCTAAGCAGCTTAGAAGCTGATCTTCACAATCGCCGGATGAATCTCCCACAATGTCTTTACCAGGTCTGAGCCGCGAGCGAACCAGACCGTGTGCGCCTGATCGCGAAATGCGACGCCTTCCACCTCGACGGGAATCGCTGGCGACAGCTCCTGATTCAGATCGGTCAGCGTAATTCCACGGCGCTGCAGATCGGCATACATGGTGGTGCGCGCCGCGCAGTAGTCGGGTCTACCTGGAGTTTCCACGATCATGCGCGGAGCTGTTTTGTCAGGCTGCTCGGAAATTTCTATATGGAGATCGCAGTCTCCCTTCCGCAGAAAAACCGTCTGCATGTAGGCGCGTCGAACGCGATACATCTTCAGCTCCGGACCGCTGCGCCGAGTGCGCGGTCCCGGTTCGGGACCTTCAGGCCACCCAAGGATTGCCGCAACGCTAGTGTCTTCCGGTTCGAGATGGGGTAGCGATCCGTTCTTGTATTCGATCCTCCAGTCATCTTTCGTGATGTGAGTAGGCTTGCAGTCGCAGAGCAGGATTGTGCTGATGGGCTTACCTTTGCGATTGCCGGGACGCGCTGGATCGTTGAACGTCTTCAGAATGAGCGCCCCGATAACCAGAAGCGCGCAGATAATCAAGACTGGAAGGACAATGGATTTCGTGCGCATCACAAAAAGCGCAAGTGTACCATCCACGTGCGAAGTGGCTTCAACTGTAGCGGCAAACAAAATGGGTTCATGGAAAGTTTTTGATACGAGAAGGAGCAGGCTTGAGCGAGTCCTCTGTGCCGGACTTATCTGCCGAGTCTTCTGACAACAGGCGAAGCGTCAGCCTCAATTCCGTGAGCTCTTCCGTGATGCGTGCTAACTGCGCTTCTTTTTCGCGAATGACTTCGTGGATGTCTTTCATGCAGGGACTGTGCGTTATCGAAATCCTCAATGCGATTGCGAGGAGACCGACGCGAGCATTCTGCCGTCCTGATTGCGGAATGCTCTATGCGCGACGAGCCAGGCAGAGGCACGGTGCAAAGCTTCCGAAACTTGATCCCGGCTCATCATCGATTCGAGTTTTTCCTGCTCCACGCGAGCGCGGACGTCACCGGCGGCCTGGGCCAACGAAAACCACGAATACGCCGCGACGAGATCACGCCCTGTACCTACACCCTGCATGTACATTCTGCCGACATTGAACCGAATCTCAGCAATCGGGTACTGCGGAAGTCCATGCGAGAGGACAACGGCCCGCTGCTTCGCTCGAAGGTCGCCATTAGAGCCGGCCATGATGTACCAGACACAGGCATTGATCCGGTCGCGTGGCACTCCATCGCCTTTTTCGTAGCGAGCGGCTAATGATATCTGCGCGCGCACATTGCCAGATTCGGCACGTCGACGCAGCTCCATGACGCTCGGGTCCTCAGTGATCACTTGATCGTCAGCGGAATTTTTATTTCTAGCCGAGGCAGCTTGAAACGCGTGATCTCGAGTCGATGTGACTTGTGGAGCAGCGGCAGGCGCGATCTTGGGGTGCTTTGCGCGCGGGAGAAGAAGAGCAGTCGAGAGCCCGCAAAGTATCAGAGCTGCAATCGAAATTGGGCGCAGCGGCCCCAGCAAAGCTTGTGCGAGATGCCGCCGATTCGCTGAGAAGGATCGCGCTTCCGAATCTTCCGCCGTTGCGCCTATTGCTTTGAGTTGTAGCTCTCCAGCTACGGGTGGCTGTCGCGAAAGAAGATTTAAGCCTTGTGATGCCTTCAGCCCTAATTGTTCTTCAACGTTCGTTGCTTCCCTTCGCATCCGCTCGAGGAACGCACAATCGAATCGATTTGGAACATCGGAAAAGGCTGCCAAAAGTCCAATACACCGCGATCTTTGCCGCAGAGGAATAGCAAGGATCGATCGGATGCCCAGTCGCTCGCAAAGCTGCTGCGAGATGGTTGGGACAGCTGCAGTGTCATTTGCAAGCTGCAGGCGATTCTGGCGCACGCATCTCCCGCAAATTCCGTGATTAGGATCGACGACTGTTCCAATTGGCGGAGCCGCAGAACCGCTGCTGGCAATGCATCTGATTTCCCCGCGGTCATCGATGGCGCGGGCAATGGCGATTGAAAGGCCCAGGTCTTCATGGAGATCGGCGGCAATCTTCTGGAGAATCGGGTGCGCTTCGACAGAACTAGCTTGTGCTCCGTGAACTCCGTACCAAATTGGGACTCGCTCTGCCATTCAGAATCCCGTGCCCTGTGGTCTTGAGTATAGGGAGGGATTCTGAATTTGGCCATAGCTTCGACTGGGATGCCATTTGCGAAGTAAATCGTGTTCTGCGTGATCTCGGGCGCGTGGCGCAGTTGCAACGGGATCTTTCCAGAGCTGGTTGAAGTCTTTGAGCGACATAAGACTCAGCAATAGTTACCATCGGTGTCCCGCAGACAGTGTTGCGCCCAAATATCGCCCTACAATCATGTGATGCAGCTTCCCGAAATTGAATGGCAGCCGATATCGCCTCGCGAGTTTTACTGTTGGGTGACGTTCTACGGATTGCTTCTCTTCTATCTTGCGAGGCATTTCGGCGAGCTGACGCTGCTCGATAATGTCCACCTGCCGATTCATGAAGGCGGCCATCTCTTCTTCAGCTATTTCGGGGAGACATTGCACCTCTGGGGCGGAACTATTTTCCAGCTCCTAATTCCAGCCTTGCTCGCAGTCTACTTCGCGGCCCAGCGCCAAATTCCCGGAACGGCGTTTTGCGCATTTGCCTTCTTTCACAGTCTCACGGGCGTAGCCACCTACATGAGCGATGCCATCGCTCGTGCGTTGCCGCTGGTGACCGTAGGCGCGGTCGCGGACGAATCGGACCACGATTGGTACAACATCTTCACTCAACTCGGCATTCTGCCGCACGCTGTTCAAATCGGAACTTCTACACGCTTCGTGGCATGGTGCGGGATGATTGCAACCGTAGGATGGTTCGCCTGGCGCTACCGGCATCAGAGTTGCGAAGACGTACTGGCAGCTCGCGCTGGATCGTTGGCTCAATGACTGCGTTTCGTAGCTGAACCTCTACAATCGGCGTTCCCGAATCGACCTTTCGATCTGCTGCGATGTGCCGACGTTGCCAGTAGCTGCATACCTCATGACGTCCGTTTGCAAAACGACCTCAGGATGCGTGGCCGCGAGAGCACTCACGATCTCGCGGCCACTGAAGAAAGCATAGACCCGTTTTAGGAATTCCACCTCATCCGACATTCGGGTCCCGCTTTCGTTTTGCCGACTATCGTTAACTATTTACGCACTGGCTATTTAGTCGCAGCAAGAGACATTCGCGCCTCTACCGAGCGAGCAGGTACGCGCTCACTTCGGAGGAGGAGTCGGAAGGCGACGAGATGCATCCAGAAAAGCGCTGGTACGTAAAGCATCGGGATCGCGTAACCGGCTCCAAGCTGCCCCGCAACTGACGGCAGATTAACGCTCACTGCTTTCGCGGTGGCGTTGATTAGGTCAGCAAGACCGACCAGATTGAAAGCCCAGACCAGCGGCCAGAAGACGGAGCGCACCCGCACTGTCAGCAACGCGAGGATTGCGAGCACTGCGGTGGCGAGGTCGCCATAAGCCACGGGAGTAGCGAAACTCTGCGGCAAATTTGGTCCAACAAATCCGGGCAGCAGGAAGGCCAACCCGAAGAAGCGGAAGCTGTTGAACGTGGCGATCGCGCGATGGGCCTCGACCTGATCCATCGTCTTCAGCCGTGGCCATACGTATATCGCAACAAAGAGCGCGAAGGCGAGATAGCCTAGCGCCATATCTATTCTGAAGATGTCCTGTGACAACATGCTGACCTCCTTGCCATCGGCAAATGTCGGTGGCCTGATGATGATTTCGTCTAGTTGTTTTCGGGTCCAGGGCCCACCAATGCTTTCAGGGGCATCAGCGGTCCGACAGGAATGTACTCGTGGTCCATCAAGTTTTGCTTGGCGAGAGGCAGCGTTTCCATAATGGATCGCGCATCTTCTTCGCTTTTGGCATCGATCAGGAAGATGACGCCTTTGCCATCGCCGCGCGAATACCACTCGCGGATTTTTCCATCGAGATAAAGCTTCACCGTCGCCTCAACCTCTTCCGGTATTACGGCCATGATCTGTTGAGGCGTTACACCTTGCCTGGGCTTCAGAATCACCAGCACTGCGGTGGTTCTAGGAATCGCTACTCTGGGCACTCCTGAGGCATTCCCGGCTTGGGATTGGGCTACGGACGATTGCACTAGCGATGCCATCGGTAGCAGTGCGGTGAGAAAAGGGATCACGAATTTCATCGGCTTATCCTCCTGTTTCAGTGGTTATCGTTTACGCGCTTAAAGAGTACGACCGTACTCTAAAAGAGCAAAAAAATTAGCTTTCAGCGAAGCACTTCACGAAAAAGATCCTCGCCTCCCTCAAAATCTGCTCACGTCTTTGCGGGCTCGAAGCAACACGGGCCATCATCAACACCCCAGCCATGCTGGGGAACAACAGCCTGACCTTCGTCTGTCTCTCTTCTTCGGTCTTTCCCGGCATGAATGGCAGGAACCGCTCACGATACGCTTCCAGCAACGCCTCGATCCTTTTGCGCACGGCTATTGGTTTCCGCGCGAGTTCGGGCCCGAGGGTGGCGCGCACACAGCCGCTTCCTGGTGAGTTCGCGTGGCCCACGCTCAGATACCGTTCGATGATTGCCCGCAAAGCCTGACCTTCGGGCGCGGCCTTTGCAACCTCCACCATGGCTCTTCCAGTCTCGTCGAGAGCGCGTGCCACGGCTTCGACGAAGAGGTCGTCTTTGCTCTTGAAATGGCGGTAGAAGCCTCCTTTGGTGAGGCCCACCTTCTTCATCACCGTCCCGATGCCGCTGCTGTCAGCACCATGCTCGCGAAAAGAGCGAGCAGCCACGGAAAGAATGTTCTCGTGGTTTTGGGCTTTGTGTTCGGGAGAGTACCGCATGACGAAAGAGTACGACTGTACTCTATTAATGTCAAGGCCAACGTTTAATTCTGAGACGGTGAGTTAGCCAACTAGTTGATCGGTTCCCCTGTATCACAGGGGTTCGAGCCACTGGCTTTGCGAATCACTTTGCATTACGCGTTCATGGATATCATTGCGGACGGAACGCACAGAACCCGCAAATCGGCATTCGGCTGACACGGAGACGCACGAGAGCTACTAGTTACGACAACGGCAAAAGAAGCACCCATACTTGTGCGCGAGGGCCGACAGCCTGCGTTGCACCAGCGCTTTCCGTTATCGAGTGCTACAGGCTTAAAAATCGTGGAAGTCGAGTTCTCGCGGTTCCCCGTTTTCGTCGAATAGATCGGAAGGATGCGGAGCAGGCGCGCTGCTCTCGGCCGGGGATTTGGGTTCGAGCTTGCGTTCTGCCTTCTTTCTCGCCTTCTCCGCCTGTCGTTCGCGGCGAGCGCGCTCCCGTTCGCGCTTCTTGAAAGTCTGACTTACCGTCATACATCCTCCCAGGGTAGTTGTTTGCTAAACCGCGTAGCGCTGAAATACTTCACCAGGCAGCCGGACCATTTTGGAACCAGCCACGATCTGTACTGGCGCTCCCTCAACGACGACCGGACCGCATCGCTCTTCGACCGCGAGGTCATCATCGACGGTCATGCGCTCCATTTTCAATCCCAGTGTGCGTTCGAGCATTCGAAACTCGGCTCGATCCTGATGTGTGACGAATACCGACGCCACTCCTGCAGCGCCGATGCGTCCGGTGCGGCCAACGCGATGAATTAGATCTTCGGCCAATTGCGGCAGCTCGTAGTTGATTACATGCGCGACATCGTCCACGTGAATGCCGCGAGATGCCACATCGGTGGCAACGAGGATCGGCACAGTTCCATCCTGGAACCTCGCCAGAGCTGCGTTGCGCTGCGATTGCGAGCGATCGCCGTGCAGCGCGCCCGCGCTGAATCCCTGCTTCTCGAGCTGGCGCGCGAGCCGGTCGGCTCCGC
>CAYNPS010000062.1:0-11019 GCA_964399125.1 uncultured Terriglobales bacterium | reverse complement strand
GCGCCCGCGCTGAATCCCTGCTTCTCGAGCTGGCGCGCGAGCCGGTCGGCTCCGCGCTTGGTGCGCACAAAGACAAGGCTGCGGCCGTCCTCTTCCTTCAGGAGTCGCGCAAGCAGCGACAATCGCTGATTCGACGCGACCTCAAACGCCTGCAGCTTTACACTCGCAGCCGGCTTCGATGTTGAACCCAGCGCAATCCGCACCGGATTTTCGACGAAGTCGCCCACGATATGCGCCACGGCCGGATCGAGTGTAGCGGAGAAGCAGAGGGTCTGGCGCTGACGCGGCAAACTGTTTGCGATGCGGCGAATCGCGGGCAGAAAGCCCATGTCGAGCATGCGATCGGCTTCGTCGAGTACCAGGATTTCCGTCGTGCTCAGCTTGACCAGGTTTCGACGGAGAAAATCCTCCAGACGTCCCGGAGTCGCGATCACGAGATTCGCTGTGCGCAGCGCCGCAATCTGCTGGCGCTCCGATGCGCCGCCGATGGCGAGAGCCGCAGCCCGCAGCTTCTTGCCGCGCAGCTCCTCATACTGCTGCTGAACCTGAATGGCCAATTCCCGTGTTGGCACAAGCACCAGCGCCTGAATGCCGGCACTGCGGCTGTTCAAGAGCCGTTCGGCTACGGGAATCAGGAAGGCAAGCGTCTTGCCGGTTCCAGTCTGTGCGGTTGCCAGCAGATCTCTTCCGCTTAGCGCGGCCGGAATTGCGTTGCTTTGGACTGGCGTGGGGGTTTGAAAGTTGTTGGCGAAAATTCGCTCCGCAAGATACTTCGAAATGGGGAGCTCAGAAAAATTAGAAATCAAAAAGTCTTCTTTCTTCAGATTGCGGAGTCGAGAATGAAGGCCGAATTTGTTTCGGCAACTCTCACTCCGTCCGCAGGGAGAGGTTGCGCAACAATGGGCGCAGCCTGCCCGCTGATGGCCTCGAGGGCCTCGTTGATAGTGATGTGCATGCCCACCGAACTTCTCGCCATACGTCGGGCGGAAGAGGATGTGAGACTGCAAAGTTGAAATCGATTTTGCACCTTTTCGTTGGCGCGATGGACGAGAGCGGAACGCATGGCGACTCCTCTGGAACTGCGGGTTGGAGTGCCGGAGGCCAAGCCTCCGGCATTGTTCTTCGTTTCCGAAATTAGAGGGCGCGAACTTCTTCAGCCTGCAGACCCTTCTGACCCTTCGTCACCTTGAATTCCACGCGCTGACCTTCAGCCAGGCTGCGGAAGCCGTTGGCCTGAATGGCGGAGTGATGAACGAAAACGTCCTCGCCGCTCTCGCGCTGAATAAAGCCAAAGCCTTTGGCATCGTTAAACCACTTAACTGTTCCTTGTTCCATTGATAGATACACTTCTTTCTTTGTTGATATTTACGTTGAACCGGATCGGAAGTTACTTCAGGGCAGGAACTGCGTTTCAGGCGAGACCTTGCTCAAACGTCCGTGTCGAATTGAACGTAGTCTGAGTATAGCACGCGGCGCACACCCACCTTGTACTTGGACGATCACAAATACTTCCCTCCCGCGAATCGTAGCAGGGAAAATGCAGCAAATCCCCGCCCTCAGTGCGGACACCAGCAACCTGGCAGTCCAGCGCCGTCACAACTCGTCAGAGCTCGCGGCAAATAGCGGACGTCCGGCCAGAGCTGAGCGGAACGCGAAGAGAACGATGCCGACAACCAGCAGCAGCACGATCAAAGGCTTGGCAAAGTACCATGCATCCGGGCGCAGAACAGGCGGATAAAAGAAGATCAGGTTCTCCACGAAGACAAACGTTGTCAGAGCCACTAAGCCAAAGCGGACGAAGACATACACGAACAACAGACAGCCGACAGCGCCCATCGTGAGTTGCAAAAACACGCCTTCGGAGTTGAACGACAGAGGCCAGACGACGAGGAACACCACCGCAGATGCAATCCAGGCGCTGCGAATACGCAGTCGCAGCAAGGCGTATGCGAATGCAATCGAGAGAGGTAGCAGGACCGCGACCCAAACCTGGCTCACCACTGAACCGATGAAGTGTGGCGTGTCGCTCAATATCATGCTGGCGGGATACGGTCGAATTCTGCTTACCGCAAACCACCACGGCAGCGCGACGGAGAAGGTATGAAGGATGGTGGAGACTGAAGCTGCGAGGCAGCCGATCAGCATGTCGCGACCGACCAGCCCATCATTGAAGCGGCCGGTAAGCACGCGTGCCCAGGAGATCAAAAGGTGTGGCGCATGTCGCCGGAGCACTGGCTCGATAGCGACGTACGCCACCCAGACGGCAATGGCAAGAATAAGAGCCAGGCCCGCGTTCGCAATCACCGCTCCGACAATGCTCTGTTGCGCGACCCAATGCTGCCCCAGCAGCGTATTCGCTGCGATCACCACAACCACGACGATGCCCAGCCGCGTAGCGCCGACTGGGTCTCCGCGCCCAAGCCGCAGGTTTCGCCGAGCCCGGATACCGCCGAAAACCGGCAACACAACAAGGATGAGACCGTTGTATATGATCTGCCCCACCAGCGATGCCCCGCTGCTCGCCTGCACGGCAGTCCAGGCGCCGGAAACGGAGAACGCGACTGGCTTACCGCGTAGCGAGGCAGCCTCGATGTGCATCGGTGTCCCCGCAGGCGTGCCGTCCCACGCTGCTCGCGCGTCGAACGCCACGTTCGGCAAACTATGTGGCTCCGCGGCCTTGAAGTCGCTCAAATTCCATCCGCCGGCGGCAAACATATCGGCCCAATCTGGAACACCTGCGGAAGCCAGATCTTTATCCGACGCGGGAGGCACAGCATAAAATTCCATCAGCCGCCCGGATCCGTCAACGACCGTCGTTGTCATTCCGGGGACAGTCATTGGGGGATCGTTGACGCTGGGATTACTGAATGAATTGAACGCAGAGAGCCACTGGGGGCTGGTGCGATAAACAAATCGGTACACGTCAGGGACGGCAGAATTGAGTTTGTGGTACCAGCCTTTCGGCGCGATCTGCTCGCGCCACTGCACGTAACTCGAGGGAATGGAAAAGTAGCCGTATGAATCGGCCACCGGAGCGCCGTAGCCGACCTGCTTCGCGATCTGCTGTGCCCGGTCTTCTAATATCTCGCGCGGTTTCACTTCGGGAGCCAGGCCGATGAACGTTCCGCGTCGAGCCAACGGAATGTCCGCGATGAGCATGATGAAAATAGCGATAAGAACAATAGTCGCGGCTCGGACCGAAATGGCAATATCCTGCCCCGCGGCTGCGACCATTTCTGGAGCAGGTGTTTCGCCCGCGGCCATCGCGGCCGCCAGAGGATCGCCGCCAGGGAGCGCTCTCGCTACCTCGAGTGCCGAATTGGGACGCCGCGCAGGATCCTGCTCCAGACAACGAAGAATCGCCTTGCGGACCAACGGATCGACGGAGCTAATGGTCGAAGAAGACGCAGTCGACGTCCGGCTTGCTTCCTTCGTTGTTCTGGATTTCGGATCTCCGTGCGCGCGCGATTCCGGCTGCGTCCATGCCGAGAGATTGTTGTCTTCCAGGGCACGCTTGCCCGTGAACATCTCGAACAGCACAAGACCAAGCGCGTAGATGTCGGTTTTAACGCTAGCAGGTGCGCCGGCGCGCTGCTCGGGAGCCATGTAAGCCGGCGTGCCCGCAAAGAGCAGACGTCCGCCGATATCTTCCGTTCCGACCGCCAGCCCAAAGTCAGTGATGCGCGCGCGACCGCGTCCGTCGAGCATCACGTTCGCAGGCTTCAAATCGCGGTGCAGCAGGCCTGCATCGTGTGCGGCAGCCAATCCTGCACAGAGCTGATGCGCGAGCTCCAGCCCCTTGTCGGGCGGAAGCCTCCCAATTCGACGCAGCAACGACGCGAGGTCCTCGCCGTCGATGTACTCCATCGTGAGAAAGGTGAGGTCCTGAAATTGCCCGATGTCGTAAACGCGGCACACATTCGGATGCGATACCTGGCGAGAGTTGCGAACCTCGGCATGGAACATCTCAAGCCGGTGAGGATCTTCGGCAAACGCACGCGGCAAGAACTTGAGAGCGACAGGATGGCCAAGCTTGAGGTCGTCCGCCCGATAAACCTCGCCCATGCCTCCACGCCCCAGCGCCGCAACAATCCGATAGCGTTCCGACAGGACAGTCCCAGGAGCAAACTGCAAAGCGTCCGATGAAGGCGGATTGGCCGCTGGCGATCGAACCCCAGTACTTGGTGCAGCCAGAGTTTCAATCTGGGAATCGGGTGCGGGAGCACCGCCGCAGCGGGAACAGAACCGCTCGGCCGGAGCCAGGACGGTACCACAATTAGAGCAGGAACTCATTCCAAAGAGTGTGGAAAGATCACGATCACGTGCAAGCGTTTCTCTTCGCCGATGTATATATGACCGCGAACCGAACTGCAAGACCAGCCGTTTCAGCCCATAACGGGCATATCTGAACTGACGGAGCAGAGTGCCGGAGGCATCCGCCTGAGGCGGATGGAAGCCCAGGATGAATCCGGGGGCAGGTCATTCATCGGCCAAAGGAGCGCGAACATTCCTAACGCGTCCTGGACAGGACGCCCCAAAGCGAGCGAAGTTCTCTCGCGCATCCCTGATGCTGAGGTTTCGATTCGGGCCGCCGCGAACTTCGTCTGCGTCATGCTCGTCCTGACCGTCATCTTCCCAAAGACAGACTGGGCAGATCTCGTATGCTCCCCGCGAGTGAAGAGTCTTGTACTTACAACAAGGACATCGATATTCCTTCCCTTCGCGATACGGTTCTGTCACATTGCGGAACACTAGCGATTCCCCTTTGACGTCTTACAACGAAGTTCGTGGCTCAGCAGATCGTTTGCTTGCTGCGTCCGCTGAAGATCCGTTGACCCCTCCCCCCTCCCTCCTCCTTTTTCGCAAAGTACATCTCCTAAACGACTTAGGCTCGCTTTTTGCTAGTCCTTCACAATTTTGTACGCAATATCTTGTGGTCCGGAAATCCGAATTACCGACATCTTGTTTATTTCTACTTCGTAATCCCTGTAATCACCCCTTTCCGCTCTGTTCAGCGCACCAGACCGAGAGTGTCCTGGCACCCGTGACGCACTCTCGACGCACCATTCGGCCCGAACCTCACGTGCCGTTCGTAGGGAAATATCAGCAACTCCCATGTGGATGGCAAGATCCTCGTATCCGGCCAAGCTTGAAGTGAACTACACATCATCAACGACGAGATTCTCCTTCCGTTCGCCTCATGAATCGTACCATAATGGAACAAGAATCGGACCTGAGAATTTGAAGGAGAAAACTGTGGAAATTACAACGACAAATCAGCAACTTAGAGGAGCACGACCAACGGTATTTTGCTCCGTCGTTCGCCCATACGTGAATGAGGACGTTTGAATGCGAATGTCCGATGGGAATCAATTGTGGAGTTAAACTTTGCAATGTGGAAATCGTTCGAATTGTTCTCGGTAAAAGGCTGTTGCGGGCTACCGATCAGGCGGCCCGCCATTTAAAACGAAGTCGCTCCGCAGTCGTAAGAGACGCATTGCGAGAGCACCTCCAAAGACTGCAAATTCGAGATTTAGAGCGGCGGGATCGGCAAGGCTATTCGAAGCGCCCACACGATACTGGCGAGTCACTGCCTTGGGAAGCCGAGGCATCCTGGTGACCGGCCGAACGCCGAAAGCCAATAGGCGCAGCCGCTTCCCTGCTAAACTACGCGCAACATTCCTTTTATGGGCCCGCTGCAAATCCGTCCTGGCGACAGGCTGATCAAGACTACTACGAGAGCCTGCATCAATTCGGACAACTTGAATTCGACCATGAAGGCGCAGTTCGCAGCGCATTTCAGGCCCTGCTCGACGGATACGGCAAGCGTCTCGAATGGAAGCTGGTTCCTGAGTATCCGGTATAAAAAGGTGCGCGTCGATGGTGCTCTGCTCGACACCTGGAAGCAGCGCCGCGGATCTGGGAAGCCCACGATGCTATTGGTTCGAACTTTTCGTCAATTGTGCTCTGACGGAAACGGGAATTGCTACGCCGATTACAAATCCGCCATGATAATGAATTACGGTCGGGTCGCCGCTAAATACTCGAGTAGTGGTTGGACCACTCGCATTCTGTACGAATAGCGGAAATCCGTCGAACGCATTTGGGCGATTCTCCCCCAAAGCCATAGGATCGAACCTCTGGTATATCGGCAAATTCGGATTTTGCTCAACCAATTGCACAGCGGCGGCACGAAAGCCAGGAGAGGGTTCCTGCATCGGTGTTAATGCATAACCAGCAAGAAGCGAGAATGCTGGAGCCAGCTTAAAGGACCCTCCCAGTACGTAGCCGCTGAATGTCTGACTTGAATCGGGCGAGAATTTGAGGCTCAGGAATGCATACCACGGCCGCGGTCCCACGCGCGCTCTCGCTCTTCTGGGATATGGCCCAAACGGCAACTGGAAAGCTGCACCGGTTAGCAATTGCGGAGTCGCTCTGCCAAGATTTGTCGTGTGCAATGCGGTGGTTTGCGAGTCGGGCTTGTAGTCGGTTTCATCAGCTCCGACGATCAGTGAGCCCACGCCTAAGACCACATCGAAGCCGGAGGATTCTGGTTTTGGCTCGGGCTTTTTTTGGACCTTCAGCTTTACGGAGGGAAACGCGGGCGGTGTGGGTCCCTCCGTTTGCTTGACCTCGACTGTATCGTAGACGTTCAATGCATCGACGTTTCCGGCAAACGTACCCTGTTCATTGTCGAGTTTCGCGGCTCCCACGGACACCCCGTTAACCGTGATTTCGATTTCTAGATCTTGAGGAGGTTTCTTGGGCAATCGTCCAGAGATGTGTTCATCACCCGCATGTGGCTGGTCAACACATGGCAGATTTGCGGATGTATCACAGACATTTTGACCCACCAGCAGGCCTGTCGCTGAAAGGATTAAAGCCAGTAATCCGACGTGTCGCAATGCCATGAGAGGCTCCATATTTTCCAGAGGTTCAGTGGACGATAACGCAACATCGCCAGGAAGCAAGGAGGTTCTTTTTTGGGAATCACTCTTGATATTAGCTGCGCTGAAGCAGAACGAGAGAATTATGCAGCTTGAATTCGACAAGGAAGGCCGCAGCCCGCGCGACTCTCAGAGTCTGCCCGGAGGCTACGGCAACCGTTCTCGAATGAAAGTTAGTCCCGAATATCCATATAAGAACGCGCAGGCGATGGCGAAAGGTGAAGCAAAATTAAGGTGGCTCAACCGACACACGCAGCGGCATCACCAACGACCCAATCGCGAAGACGACCCCGAATACATCCTCCGCCTCATCGGCTAGGTGGTGCATGTGAGCGTGGAGACGGTGAAGGTCGTGAAAGCGCTGCCGGCCTTAGGATTACCGCAGCCAGAATCAGGCGTCGCGGACTGGTACGCTGTCGATCAGGGTAACAAGAAGAGCTTCGAGTAAAGGTTGCCCCGATACACAACGTCCGCCTCATCGGCCAGAGGACTTATATGGGTCTGGGGACGCCAAACATTGTGAACTCTCCCCACAATTACGGGGCGGGCCATAGGCTTATTCGCCTGTCAATCTTAACGAACCCCTTCGCAACGCCAGTGCGATCAGCTCGATCGATGTCCGGTACAAATAACACATCATTTGGCGTTTAATGAATGCCGGTTGCGGCGTCGCGGGCCGCAGCCGCCTTCATAGCGCTTACCGCACGTTGAGTTGCTGCTACATCCTCGGCCCTGATCGCACTCACAAAGCTTGCATTGGTTACTTGTGGGAAGTCCCTCACGCTTATAGGCGGAACCCATGTAAGAGACGGATCGGGATAGGGTGATTGCGGTAGCACATCGCAAAAGAACCCGATGACCTGCACATCAGGAATAGTGATTCCATCGGATGTGATTGTCCCATGGGCATATGCTTCGTGAGTCTCGTCGTGATAGTGAGCGCCAATCGAGAATGGTCCCCAGCCGACACTTCCACCCGTATCAACTACATGACTGTACGTCGACGCAGTCGTCGAGCCAAGGTTCGTGGCAATCTTTACGTTCCGCGACAGAAGAAGCCCAGTGATTACAAGAGGCATTCGTCCTAAGGGAGCCCTACCATGGGTAATGTCTCCGCCATCGGAAAGGGGATTCGTGTCTAGGCCAGCACCTACCTTCTGCGGATCCCATCTCCAAGATCGAGACCGAAGCAACGAGCTCTGCATCCATGGCCTTCTCACACTGACCCTCATGACATCAAGCGCGATCGAGAACTGCTGTACATCTGATTTGCTGTACGTTGTTGCCGTAGAAGAGTTGTAGCTTCCGCCTACGCTCCAGAGGCCCCAGGAGGCGCTTAACCCGCCGCCAATCGTCGTCAGAGTTGAGCGCTGAGTTGTTGTAAGGTCACTGTCATCGATCGTGTATGTAGCCCAGCCATTGTTTCCAGTCCAAGCAGAGTAGTCGGGAATTGTGACCATGGTCGGAAAAGATACATTGGTAGTTGTGTTTTCCAGATTTGAGTTGTATTGCTTCTTTAGTTCAGCCCACCACACGGCAGGATTTCTACCTGTTAACCTTTCATATGTCTCTAGAGCTGCTTCAATCTCGTTTTCTCGGCACTCACCCTGAAGCTTATTTCGGGCAATAGCAAGCTGAGTTATAACTGAATTGGGAACTCTTGTACCATGGCTAGCATTATCATCCATAGCGGCGTTGTACCTATCCAATGCATTGCCGTAGGTTTCGAGACAGGCGTTATAGGCATCGTACGCTGCTGATGCCTTCAAGGTTCCATCTGGGAGCTGAACGAAAAGCAACGACTTTGCATCGCCGAGGTCGCGTTTTTCTGCCGCACTAAGTGATACGTGAGGAGCATCGTAGTTGTTCAAGATTTCCGAGTAGAGATCGCCCACGGTTCCTGCATGTTCGCCGTAGATCCAAGAGGAATTGGGCAGCGCGTTCAGAACGAGGGAGAGCTTGTAGCGATCATCGACCTTGTGCATGTCCCACTGCGGACTCACAAAAAATCCTGGGTTCGCTAAAACCAAGAAATTCTGGTCCCGGGTAGGAGAATTTTGCTGGCCGACCGAAAATACTCCGGCAAGCTTCGAGTAGATTGTTTTCATGATTGTGACATTTCTGTCCTCTTGTCCAAAGGTTGTTCCGGACAACAGCAGGTGCAATCCGACGAATAGCACGGCTATCTTGCCAGTCCTGAAAAGTTCACGCATTTCGAATCTCCTCGTGTTCAGTACTACACTCTGCCGACGCGCCCTGTCGCCGGCGTTGTGGCACGTCAGACAATCAACGCTTGAGAATGGTCGAGGACGCTACTGCGCCTCCGATTGCACGGCGAAATGTTTTTTATCGCTGTGCCGAAAACCGGAATTTGCGGCTTAATGGAAGCGTGTCGGGGGCGAGGGGCCGGATCTAACCTGCTTGTTTGTAGCCACTTGCAAACTCTCTGCTGGTTTTAGCGGGCGCAGTAGCATTTCGCTAAGGATTCGCCCAGAATCTTATGTGGTTGTAACGCAATTCGTACAAAAATTAGAACCACTCCAAAAACAACGAAGTGAGTTTAGGACCTGAGATCTCCATGCTGTGTCCTCCTGAAGGCCTTCTTTTGGCGAAAGGATCTCCGACGATGTTTCAGATCGAAATGCACTCTTCGAAAACCACCGGCTTCCCCATACAGGAGCCATGCCGGGCGGCAAATTGGTCCCACATATCGCGGGAGATCCTCCGTCCGCCTCAGGCGGAGTTCGGGATGACAATTTGAAATTGTTGACGCTCGCTTTGCGGCCTTAAAAGCCGGCGCTGTGTACAATCGCAGGAACGTTACTGGGCCACAAACGCTATTGAACAGGAGTTCCGTTGTGACAAGTCTCGTTTTGGTCCACGTGCTGATTAGCCTTATTGGAATCGCTTCTGGATTTGTGGTTGTGTTTGGGTTGATGGGCGGAAAGCGGCTGGATCGATCGACGGCGGTTTTCCTTGTCTCCACGATTCTGACCAGCTTGAGCGGATTCATACTCCCGGCTCACAAAATTTTGCCTTCGCACATCATCGGCCTGATTTCGCTTGTAGTGCTCTCTCTGGCGTGCTTTGCGCGTTACCGACGAGCCCTTGCTGGAGGATGGCGCTCTACTTACGTCGTTAGCTCGACGGTGGCTCTGTACCTCAACGTCTTTGTGCTTGTGTTCCAGTCTTTTCTGAAAATACCGGCGTTGAAGGCGCTTGCTCCGACGCAGTCTGAGCCGCCCTTTGCCGTTGCGCAGGGAACTGTTTTGATCCTGTTTATCGTGATCGGCGTTCTGGCGGTCAGAGGATTCCGCGCCGCGCCACAAGCGCTCGCTGCAGCGCGCTGAGGCTGCGCCGGACGTATCTTCCCTCTCACTTTGCCACCCACCCACTGCCCGTGTTAACGTACTACTTTGCGGCATGAAGCACTTGCACCAAAACAGTGGCAGGGTTGAGGAGCTGTCGGCTAAGGAGCGGGAGATCTACTCGCATCTTGATCCTTCGCGTCTGCCTCGGCATATTGCCATCATCATGGATGGGAACGGGCGATGGGCGAATCGACGGCATTTGCCTCGGTTTGTGGGGCATCGGTCCGGCGTGCAGACGGTTCGCGGAGTTGTCGAAACGGCGGCTCGCATTGGGCTTCCCTTCCTCACGCTTTATGCGTTTTCGGCGGAGAACTGGAAGAAGCGTCCGGCGGCTGAGGTCGAGTTCCTCATGCAGCTTTTACGGCAGTACCTGAAGCAGGAGGTGCCGCGGCTGAATCGGAACAACGTCCGGCTCACCTACATTGGGCGCATCTGGGAGCTGCCGGAGAATGTCCAGGAGCGGCTGAAGTGGGCGGAGGAAGAGACGGCCGGCAACACCGGCATGGTGCTTACGCTGGCGCTTAACTACGGCGCACGCACCGAGATCGTCGATGCCTTCCGCTCGATCATCGACGCAGCGCGCAACAACGGCGGCATCGATCATCTGCATATCGATGAAGAGCTGGTCGCGCGACATCTTTATGGCAGCTTGCCGGATCCTGATCTGGTGATCCGCACCAGCGGCGAGCTGCGCGTTAGCA
>CAYNPS010000061.1:0-20337 GCA_964399125.1 uncultured Terriglobales bacterium | reverse complement strand
GATGCGGCGAGTGCTAGCCGACCTTGGCATGAAGGAGGAGTGTAAGTGGGGAAAGGCCCACCTACACGGTGGATGGGAAGAACATCGTCATCATGCAGGGCTTCAAAGAGGACTTCGCGCTGGGCTTCTTTCAAGGCGCCTTGCTGAAGGATCCCAAGAAGGTGCTCGTGCAGCTTGGCCAGGTGCACGCTGGACGTGTGATGAAGTTCAGCAGCACGAAGGAGATCGCGGCAAAGGCGAAGACGATCAAGGCTTACGTGCGCGAGGCCATCGCAGTCGATAAGGCTGGGCTGCGGATGAAGCCGAGGAAGAGTTCAGATTTTCCGCTTCCCGAGGAGCTGACGCAGCGGTTCCGAACAAACCCGCGGTTCAAGCACGCGTTCGAGGCGCTGACACCAGGTC
Organism: uncultured Terriglobales bacterium; assembly: GCA_964399125.1. Classification (GTDB taxonomy): domain Bacteria; phylum Acidobacteriota; class Terriglobia; order Terriglobales; family Acidobacteriaceae; genus Gp1-AA112. The sequence goes on along the minus strand of CAYNPS010000061.1, from coordinate 19,935 downwards.
GGCAGAGGAGTTACTTGTACCACTTTGCCGCGGCCAAGCAGTCGATGACACGGGAGGCGCGGATCGAAAAGGCAATGCCCGCGATATTCAAAGGGAGAGGGTTCCTGGAGAGACGCTAAATAGAGTACGTTCTCAATAGCCAGGCCAGCCAGTCTTTTCTGAGCACTACGTGAGCACCGCGTGGTGGATTCACGACGGCGATCGACTCGGGTCGCAGGACAACGGCTTGAGCACCGCCCATTGTGTGTCGTTGAGATCCATTCCGCTGACGTAGAACGGTCCCTCGAATTTGCTCAGCGAACGCACTGCTCGAAGCGTTGCCAGCGGAATGGGAAACAGTCAATGCGAACTTACGCGGAGTCTATAACCTGCATCCATAGCTTTGCACACATGATCATTCGCGGTCATAACGTGAACATATCATCGTCGGCAGGCAAGCCCACATTGTGGGAATGCTAGTGACACAGGTGCCACAATCCTTTGCCAGCGAAATGCTGCTGTGCCCAACGCAGAAAGATTAGATCAACCGCTCCCGTGGCATATCTTGTGAATTTATGCGAGGCGCGTGTTAGGCAAATGTGAGGTGAACAACATGCAACGAGTGAGGCCTTTGCTGGCTCTTTTCGTAATTGTTTTGGCTCCTTGGCGTATGGAGGGACAGGAGCAAAATGATTCAGCAGCGTCTATGATGATGACACATCACTCCAACCAGGAAGAAGTGGATTCTATCGAGCACATTCTTGACGCAGCGTATCGGTTGATTTCCGGCCCTTCTGGATCCAGGAACTGGGATAGCTTTCGTGCGCTGTTTCTTCCGGATGCCCGTTTCGTCGTTGGCCACGGCGAACCCCCGGGCAAAATCACAAGCACGACGTTTACGATTGACGAATTCATTCAGCGCGCACAAGCGATCTTCGACAAGGACGGCTTCTACGAAAGCCCAGTCGCCAACCGTGTCGAAGCGTGGGACCACATGGCACACGTGTGGAGCACATATGAATCGCGCCACTCTCCGGGAGACAAACCTTACACCCGCGGTATCAACAGCTTCCAATTGCTCTACGACGGAACGCGCTGGTGGATAGTGACAATTTATTGGCAGAATGAGGACGCGTCTCACCACATACCTGAGAAGTACCTCAGGTGAATCGAATCCATAGATAGCAGTGCTTCTATTTTTTCCTGTGAACTTGGATTGATTAAGCCTGCCTGGGCTATCTTCTGGGAGTGCATCTGCGCTATGGGCGTCAAGCTAAGGAAGTCATTTTTGGACAGATGGGAGAACTTAGACGCGGCCGAGCAAATTGGAATTAAGGTGATTCGGTTCGAATCTGTAAAGGAACTACATGCGGACCTTGAAAAAATAGGGTTCGAGATTTTGCCGAAGCTCCGGGTCAACGGCTAAATAGTGGCAGAGACCGGTTTCAGCTCAGCGAGTCTTTGTCCAATGCGACGAAATAACTGATCAATTCCCGCGAACGGGCAACATTGAAACCTGCAGCGCGGGTCGCGTATGCCTGACCTTGTTAGTCCTAGGATAGAACATAGATCCACGCATCCACTTTGCCATTTGCCGTTTGTACTTGTGTGACTACTCTTCGATAGTCAGCACCTTCGAACTCATCCAAACGGGGCCAATGACCAGGCAACTCGGACGATTCGAAAAGATAAACATGTACTAAACCATCTTGACGGTCGAGTATCAATCCTGGACAGCCGAGCTTGGCGCCCCAACCAGCAGCAACAAGTCTGCCCCTGACTGTGCCTTTCCCCCACCTGCCGTGAAGTCCAGCTAACTCGCGATGATTGACCCGACCGGGTGCCAGTGTCCCGTATGTGGCCAAGCGCGTATCCGCTTTTGGTTTGCAAGACGACATGCTGGTTCAATGCTAAACGCAGTAGATTCTCCGGCAACTGTCCTGCAATCTAATGGACTGAACAGCCGCATGTTGAGTAATGAAACTTTAGGCCGTCAAAGAACCGAACGCAAGTGGTTATTTCATTGCGTTAGGCAACAGCGGCGCCTCACCCTGCACCTATGACCAGCTCGGAAAAGTCCCAACCAAATGTAGTTGAACCATTTGTGAAAGCCGAAGGTGTTCCTGAGGTTTGCTGTGGCCACAGCTTGATGACGAACGTCCTTAAAACGGAATTGGGCGGTAGTCAGTGAAACAAATCGGAAAATTCAGTCCAGTCCTAATTGTCCTGCGGACTGATTAGGGCTGCACCATTCGCTATAGAAGCCGGCGAAATGTTCAGCCAGACATTACGAAGATATTCTTGATGTGCCCTTAATGTAGCTGCAAGTTCGCTAAGTTTGACATTGACACTCCAACGACGCACAACTGTGTCACTCAAACCAATAATCGAGGGTTCCGTCGGAGCCTTTTCCGAACTCGCCCTCGAAACCTCCCTGCCCGCGCAGCCCGGAAAGATTACCTGTTCCCGAACCAGGAACAACAAACCATGTCGCTCTGATCCTGCCGTTTTCAACAGTTTCCGAACCTTGAAGCACGAACGTGCCCTCGCGTGCGTCGAGCTTTCCGCGAAACCGCTGCATGCTGACAAGGCTGGCAGATTTATCGTCGCGCAGGACCTGCAACGCGCGAACAGATGATTCACCGGCGAGATCTCCACTGAACGCTTCGTCTAGTTGAATTTCCAGCAAGACTGGGTGCACGCTTTGATCGTAGGGGTTGGCTTTTGAATGCCGCACCCTAATCTTTGCTTTGGCACGTTTACGATTTGACGGCTGCGGCTGAGATTCGCCGGCCGAGTGACTGGATCGATCGTAGTTCATTCGAGCAATCTCCTGGGCCTCTACCGCTCGACTTTGTCCGGGCACAAAGACATTCAGGCTCGCCACAGCCGCCGTCAACAGTAAAAGTGCGCGGTTTAGCATGGATTTCCTTTCGCGTTGCCGCAACGCGGACGCGGAGAGGTTTCTGCCTTCACCAGTTAGACGAATGACAGGCGCACAATCGACGGCGCCGCACGCTTTTTTGATGCCCGTCGGTTACGTGGCTGAAGCAGCGCTCAATCGCCCTCTCGATCATGTTTCGCAACCTCCGTTCCATCGTTGCAATCAAACGAGAAGCCAGCATCTTAGATACCCGCAAGGCGAGGGAAGGTCTCGGCTTCGTCGCCCAGAATCGATTTCGATTGGCCGATCCAAAGGTGTCGACCATAACATGTCGTGGCCTTCGCCGATCGCCTACCCACCCGCGGGATGTGATGTGCCCCGGAACGGCTGCCGACCGGAGGGCAGTGAGCAGGATCCGAGCGTGGGACAAAGGAAACCAGCAGGTGTCCAGGAGCGGTAACGCTGCTTCAAAGCGGTGCTGGTGTTTGGTCTCAGGAACAAAGTTCATGGCTCAGCATCCCCGGTTCACGGGAGTGACCTAAACTGACTCCGACTAATCGGTAGCGTTCTTCGGGACTTAAGCGCACGAGCTCTCACTTGGACGCTGATGCTGATTACCTCCTGGTTCTACCGAAAAATCCGTCCTTGTCGGCACCATAAGCTGAAAGTGTCTGGGATCATAGGTGATTCGAAGAGGAATCGCCGAACGTCCGATAACCACAACTTTTACAAGGTCTTTACCGCAGCATCCCCTGCTTCAAGTGGACACTGAGACGCAGCGGTTAATCTGGAGGAGCAAAATTTCCATGAAGAGAAAAAGAACAGTATTCGGGCTTCTGCTCACCTTGGCACTCAGTTCGCTGGCCGTGGCGCAAAATCTTGCGTCATTCCCCCCCAATCCGGAGGCGATGGTACAACATCGCATCCAGCACCTGACCACACTCTTGTCGCTCACTTCAGCGCAGCAAGCACAGGCGCTCACTATATTCACCAAGAGCGAGGCTACAGCCAGCACTGTATTTGAGCAGCTGAAGACGGCTCATGCGGCTTTGCAAAACGCCGTCAAGAAAAACGATGCCGACGCAATCGACTCAGCTGCCACGACTATCGGCAATCTAACCAAAGAACTTACAGCTAGCCACGCAGCGGGCGACGCTGCTTTTTATCAGATCCTCACTCCTGATCAACAGACGAAGTTCGCTGAGCTGGATGAAGGAGATGTAGGATTTGCGATAACTGGCCCCGGCGGCCCGGTCCAGGGTTTCCGTCTACACAAATAAGGAGCAAGATGACAGAGGCCCTCGCTTCTGTCATCCTGACAACTCCGAGTTGGACTTAATGAAGAAACTATCGTCACCAAAGAGGCTACTGTGGGTAATTGTAGTTTGCATTCTCGCCGGAGTGCTCGTGGTGCTCGGTGTTCTTCAATATCGGTGGAGTCGGGAAGTCAGCGATGCCACCAGCTCGCGGATGAGAGCTCGTCTGTCCGTAGCGATGCTCGAATTTCGCCGTGACTTCTTTGCGGAACTCGCGAATATCGCTCGCGCGTTTCCACCCGATGACATTGGGGGCCTGGGCCGTTATTCGGCTCAGCTCCTCCAATGGCAAAAAACAGCAGCGCACCCTGCCTTGATTCAGGATGTTTATGTTTGGCTGCAAAATAAGCATAAACCTGAACTCGTGAAGATCGGGTTGTCCGACCAGCAATGCGAACGCGTGTCGTGGCCCCCTGATCTTGAGTCCCTGCGTGAAAACCTTCCCCTCAATTCTGGATTTTTCCAGGCATTTTCCGACAAGTCACCTCAGTTGCTCGGACTCAGTACTCTGCAAATGGGCAATAGGATGGGACTGCTTCGTTCCGGATCTCCCGAAGTTCGCACCCAAGGAGAAGCCAATGGCTTCTCGAACGCCGAGAACTCCGCTGTTTTCAAGGTAGGCGCTCCCTGGATGCTGAAGTCCAGTGTGCCCGCCCTGGTGCGACCGATACCCTTGCCGCCTGAGATCAATCGCCCTGGCTTGAAATACGATGCCGTTTCCAGTGGTTGGATGATCATCGTTCTGAATCGAGCGTTTCTTTCCGAGCACATCTTCCCGGAGCTTACGGCGCGCAATTTCTCGGGCATCGATGGTCTTGACTACGACGTCGTAATTGTCGCGGGCGATAAGGAAGGCCACACGGTTTACTCCTCCAACCCGGGAGTAACCAAGACTGTGATCGCCGAGGCTGATGCCAGCATGGCATTACTGGGTCCCGTATCGGGATCGGTGAATGGGATCGCGCGCGCACTGCCTATTTTTAATAGACACCCGGAGAGCACGATCCTGACAAGCCCCAACTTCGGTTCCGACACCGGTCACAGGGTAGATCACGACGTGAAAGAGGAAACGTGGTGGGTGCCGTCGATTCTTCCTGGGTCCCATTTGGAGAGTTGGTGGTTGGTGGTGACCAATCGCCAGGGATCAGTAGAAGCTGCGGTCGCCAGGCTTCAGCGGCGAAACCTTACTCTTAGCTTCGGAGTGCTGGCGATACTGGCGGCTACGATAGCTACTATCATCGTTGCCAGCCGCAGAGCCCAACAATTAGCTAGGCTGCAGATGGAGTTTGTCGCCGGCGTCTCCCACGAGCTGCGTACACCTCTCACCGTGATTAGCTCCGCGGCGGACAACATTGCCGACGGACTCGTTCAGGGCGGCGAAAAGATAACCCAATATGGCGCCGCTCTTAAAGGGCAGGCAGCGCAACTCCGGGAACTGGTCGAACAGATCTTGATGTTCTCCGCAACCCAGCAAAATCAGGAGAGTCGTTACAATCTAAAACCTGCACAGATCGCGGATGCGGCCGAGTTGGCGCTTACCAATTGTGCAGAGCAGATTCGGCAAACCAACTGCACGGTCGAGTGGAAAGTAGGACGCGACCTTCCGGAAATCATGATCGATGTGCAGGCGTTTTCACGCTGCCTGCAGAATCTGATTGGGAATGCAATTAAGTACGGTGGAGAAAAACCTTGCATCGGTATCGAAACCCGCATTGCCCAAGACGAAGGTACAGTCGTAATCAGTGTGGCGGATCGCGGAATCGGCATACCGCCCGAAGAGCTTAAGCAAATCTTTGAGCCCTTCTATCGTGGGGTTGCTGTTCGCGAGGCGCAAATGCATGGCAACGGTCTTGGCCTTTCAGTCGCCAGAAGCATTGTGGAAGATATGGGTGGCTGGATTAGCGTAAAGAGTGCGCCAGGGCAGGGAAGTTTGTTCACTGTGCACATCCCCGCCATCGATCTGTTGCCCAAAAGCCATGCTCGCACCCTGAAAGCACCGGTCAGAGCTGAAATTTCTTGATTCAATGAACGAGCGAATTCTTCTGGTGGAAGACGAGGAAGCCTTGCGCATGACATTGATGGATCGTCTGCGTGGCGAGGGATATGTTGTGGAATCGGCGCCCGACGGTCTGTCGGGGGAGCGGAGAGCGACGCGAGAAGCTTTCGATCTGATCCTGCTGGATGTGATGCTTCCACGAAAGAACGGCTTCGATGTTTGCCGCGAGATACGTTCAGCGGGAATCGCCGCTCCTGTACTCATGCTGACTGCGCGCGATCAGACCGTGGACAAGGTCGTTGGATTCAAGATGGGAGCCGACGATTACCTGGCCAAGCCGTTCGATACGCTCGAACTAATGGCAAGAATTGAAGCTCTCATCCGTCGTTCCCGCATGAGTGCCCCGGGTCCTGATTTGGTGAAAACGATCGGAGACTTACGCATCGACCTTCGAGGAACGCTCGTCACTCGCGGCGGCGTACCGATCCAGCTATCCGCCCTCGAATTTCAGCTGCTGCGATACTTTGTGTTGCATCAAGGCCGAACCTTGTCGCGCCGCGAGATTCTTAGAGAGGTTTGGGGATACAGCATGGAAACCTTTACGCGAACCGTTGACGTACACGTAGCCAGCCTGCGGCAGAAGCTCGAGAAGGATCCCAAACAACCCTCGCTTATTGTTACTGTCCTCGGTCTCGGGTATAAGTTTTGCTCAAGCTAGAAAGGTGTTGTTCCGACACACCGTTCGATATTCACCCATGGGGGCGGAGATGCCGAACGAAGGTGGCGACTTGCCGCGGCCGAGCACGAGATCGTCAGCCGAGACGTTAACCGCCTCCACGCCGATTATCTCGAGTACCTGCTACACACCGCCTTGCGTGCGCATGAGAGTTTTGTGAATCATTCCAGCGCTCTCCCATCGAGCTTCAATCGCTATTTTGGCAACACGGAAATGATGTTCGGTACGAACGGAATATCGATGGCCAGCCGATCAGAGCCACTCGACACGTCAATATAATGCAGTGTTGCAGAGCTCCCGTTGAGCACTCCTACGTACAGTTGAGATCCGTCAGCAGTTACGTCGCCAGCGACGGGAATGCCGCCAGAACTGAGAGGCAGCGCTGTTGCCGATGCTTTTCCAACGTCGTATTCCGGAATTGCGTTTGCTGAGCCGCAGGACGTTGATACTCCTGTTGCAAACACCTTAGAGCCGTCGAGCACAGGAGTAAGGTGCGTAATTGGGCAGGTCCCCGCTGATACTGTAGCTGCCACAGTGGAAGTCACCGAAGCGGGACATGAGTTCTGAGCTGGGTTTGTAGTAAATGCGATCCATGAGGTGTCGTTGACTCCAAGCAAACTTAGGCCGCTTGCCGGGAACAGGCTTACCAATGCTGCGATTGGCAGGCTCTGCTGATCGACGGCTTGGCTCGTACACGTAGAATACGCGTCTAATTTGTTACCGCTGATGTAGGCTGCAGTGCCTTGGGGCAAATAAGCTACAACTGACCCAGCGGAGGTATCAGAAGATGTTAGTGGGTGAAGATACGTGACGTAATCGTAGGCTCCGCCGTCGCCGGCCAAGAACGCCTTGAATGAATCCGGAGAGAATGTCGCCGATCGGATACCTGAGGCTACAAAAACCTGCGCTGTTCCCCCCGAAACATTGACGACGAAAACGCGATTTATCTCTGGATTTGAGACGATCACCTTTGATCCATCAGGAGCTACAGCCAGAATCTTGCCGGTCACCTTGTCAATGGTCGGATCGCCAGTAACTGTTCCAGAAAAGACGGTGATTGCATTCGAGCTTGGATCCAGCGTCATGATCGCATTACCGTCGGTCCCGTCGCTGCTTCCGATGAACGCCTTGGTTCCATCCTTTGTAAATAAAAGCGAGTTGGGAACATAAGGAAGCGTAATGCTCTTTTCCTCGGTTAGTGTGATCGAATCATAAATTCGCAGTTGATGGTTGCTGTGCCCGTCAGGGTACTGATCTCCCGCAACATAAATCGCCGTCGTGGTCGAACCGGCAACTGTCGCGGTTACAAGATTGCTGTAAATAGGATAGCCGAACCCCAAGGCTTGGGCGGTTGTCTCTCCGGATGGTGTGGTAATGATGCCGCGTGGAGCATTGTTGCACTGAGTGGGCGTGCATGATGCCATCACGGTGGATGCGCCTGCAGAGAGAGCAGCGATGCTCGCATTTACCACATTGCTGGCTGTTGCCCGCACGACGGTCGGCTGCGAACTTGTGAACGTGAGCGACAAGCCATTGATCGGGTTGCCTTGGGTGTCCACGACGGTCGTTTGCAAAGTACTTGAGTCCCCCTTATGGAACGCAAACGAAGTCTTACCGGTGTCCTTCGCCGCGAGCTGAATTGATGCTACGGGACACGCAACAAAGGCCAGTGGTGCACTAATGACATTACTTGCCGAGGCCACAACGTTCGAAATTCCTGGAGTCCGAGCGACGACAAGCCCATTGTTACTGATTTGTCCAATGCTTCCATCCAGCATCTTCCACGTGAATGAGTTCACCTCGTCGGTAACATCGACGCCATTGCGGTATGCAGTGGCAGTAAACTGCAGACTGCTATTTTGGGAGATACAAAGTCCTGCTGTAGCGCTCAGTATTATGCGGTCCAGTTTGACGTGAACAGTGACGGTGATACTCGCTGACACGTTGTCGCCCGATGCTGTGATCGTCACCGGGGACGAAGGAATCGTCCCATTTCGGCAGACGACAGCACTGATGTCCCAGACACCAGCACAAACGGATCCACTTGAAGTCACTGTCACTGCCGATGGATCGCTCGAGGTATAGGTGATTGTCGGCTGTTTAGTCAAGGCGCTGCCGCTTGCGTTTACAACGCTGGAGGAAATGCTGCCGACCGATCCCTGCGTCAGATCCAGAGTTGAAGGTGTGATATTGATCCGAGCCGCCGTCTGGTCCGAATTAGCCGAGCTCTTGTGTCCGCAACCGATTGTTGTCAACAAAAGGCTTGAGGTCAAACAAAGCAGTCGTCCACGATTCAAGTGCAACATGGCTGGCCCTCGAAACCTTAATTCGCGACCATCCACAGCGGGCCGGTACCGTCGGAGACTGGACTTCCCGACATGGCGGTTAATTTTCCGCTGCCCGAGTCGATGGTGTATTCGGAGATCGTGTTGGCCCCATGATTGGCGACGTATACTGCTTTACCATTTGAGGAAATCGTTACAAACGATGGCGTGTTTCCTGCTGAATACGGCGAATCGGACAATTGAGTCAGTGCACCCCCTGAAGCAATAGAGAATGCGGACACGTTGTTCGAAGTCTGATTGGCAACATAGAGATAATTGCTATTGCTGTCCACCTTGAGAGAAACCGGATTGCTGCCCGCAGTGAATGGAGACCCGGCAACTGAAAAAAGGATCCCTGACCCGGATTGAATCGTGAAAGCGAATACCCGATTCGATAAATTGTCTGCGGCGAAAAGATACGCTTCGCTAGGGCTTATCGCGATCGAAGCAGGTCCAATGCCTGCATTAAATGGAGATCCGGGGATGCGAGTGAGTGCTCCGGTTGAACCGTCGATGGAGAACGCGTAAATGACGCCCCTGTCCTCCACGGCGGCATATAGGTAATTTCCTGAAGGAGTTACGGCCATGTAAGTCGGAGTTGCCGCGATCGAGTAGGGAGAGCCACTAACTGTTGTAAGCGCTCCGGTGGTCGAATCGATGGTGTAAGCCGAAATATTTGTTGAGCTGCTGTTTCCTACGAAGAGAAATTTGCCCGAAGGGGATATGGCAAGGCTGACCGGCCCTGTACCTGTGGAACCCGAGCTGGATGAAGAGGTGAGGCTTCCGTCCTTAGAACTCACCGAATAAACTTGGATATTGTTGCTTCCACTGGAAACTACATACGCGAACTTCTTGTCGGACGTAAACACTATCGAAAATGGGCCACTGGCAACAGAGCTAGAGTTTCCCGGTGTGAGTGTACCGTTTGAGCCCACTTTGAAAGTGGAGATTTGCGAGCCGCCCGCGTCAACCACATACAGCAGGTTAGATCTGCCGCTGTTGCTGCCGCCGCCGCACGATAAAGAAAAAACTACAAGCCCAGCACATACTAGCACGAGAATTCGACGCATGACCTCTCCGTGATTTGATGAGCTCCCGCCAGCCAAGCAGTAAAAACTGGATCGAAGGGCGCTAACTGCTGCATCCACCGTTTATAGCTTGTGTACGGCCGCAGCCATGTAAATTCCCGGTAAGGTGGGTGTTAAGAAGCTGTGGGGAGTCCCATTAACCAGGGCTGAATTACGAGCGAGCCAATTGGGGAGTGCCCGGGTAAGTTGGAGTTCTCAGATTTCCGGCGTGCATATGTTCATTTGCGCTATCCCGCTGTTTACGTTGCCGAGCTCCATTCGGTGGTCACGCCACGTGCTGCGTCGGAGTCGCAGGCGCACCCTCGTCAGTATTGCAACCAGCTTTCACCAACGCACAATGCGCGGACAGGCATGTGTGAACCTGGCGTGTCTCTCGCTCAGGGCAGTACCAGGGCCCGAGCTAGTTCCAGTTAGAGCGTGGATCCATAGTGGCCACTATCTCTTCTTACAACCTCTTTACACTGGCGAGAGCCGATTGCTGGTGAAATCATCGCCATGCCGGTGGAATTGCCTGCCTTTCCATTCTCAAGTCAAAACAAGCATCGAGATACTTTATCGAGCAACCTTGGAATACAAGAGACGAATGTCTTGGCGTCGCTCGCGTTAAATCGGTGGTTTGCTGTAGCATCAATCGCGATTGTTTTGTGCGCGCTTGGGTGTAGTGGAAAAAAAGCCTCCACTGTCAGCGGTGTCAACGATCAAGTGCTAGTCGCAATCCAAAATGGATCAGTCGCCTTAAAGGTGTTGGATGCAAGAAAAGATAAGGTTTCATCGACCGCTATCACTCTTCCCGGTTCTCGTCCGGAGCTTATGTTCGCAGGCCCTAGCGTCACGGTGAATGATTCTGCGCACGGGACAACGCTGATCTACGACTCCGGAATCCACAGCATCTCCATTGTCGATGACATAACCGACGCCTTGCTGTCCCGTATCGGTTCGGTTTCTTGCAGCAGCGCATCCACATGTCAGCTTCAGTTACCCGGAGAATCAGAGAGCTTCGTTGCGTCCTCTGACTTGAAATTTATCTATGCCGCGATTCGGACCACCAGCCAGGTCGCAATCGGCGATTTCACCGGGACTACGGTGAGCATAAGCAATATTCCCAAGATTCCGCTGTTGTGTCGCGACACGCAAGACTGCCTTCCTGGCGCTCACCGTCTTGCACTCTCGCATGACAACTCGAAGCTTTTAATTTTTAACGAGCAATTAGACCAGTTCGAGGTGCTCGACACTGTTGGGAAGCGGGTTCTCACCATAACCGGACCGGCACTCGACCGGCCTATTTATGGATTGTTCTCCAAAGACGACAGCAAAGCTTACATATTGAACTGTGGAGCGGAATGCGGCGGCAGTCAGGCGAGTGTGACTGTATTCGATCTTGCCACCTCGGTGCTGCAACCAGCGGTAAAGGTGGACGCTGCAAGCGTGGGAGCGATCGACGAGGCACATCTCTTCGTAGCCGGAAGCAACCCGGCTACGCCTGGGGCGGGGAGCTTGACAGCTCTGCGGCTCTCGGACCTTAGCGTTAGCCAGTCAATGAAGATCGGTGATGGATTTCATCAAGTGATGTCGTTGTTTCAGAACAGGATCATCATCGGTGCGCGCACGTGCACGACAGGGTGCCTGTCGATCGCGGACCCTATGGGCGGTACCGCGGTCGTGGATTTGCCAAAGGGAGACGTGACGGCTATAGCTCCGGTGTTGCCTAGATCGGTTGTCTACGCCAGCGAAGGAGGAGAGGTGCGCATATACGACGTAACCACGGGGGATGAGCATCTCGAGAACAACGTGCCGGTCATCGATATCTCTGGAAAGGTGACAAGCGTCATTTACGTCGGTCCAGAGACATGAATCTAGTTGGACCGATTGAGAGATGATGAGAGTTTACATTTCTGCGCAGAGGTGCCTTTCGGCAGCGCTTCAGCAGTCGATGAATCGGTCTTACGAGAACACCAGCGGCAACGCTATGCAACACTCTTCGCGCCACAGACGATAACGCGAGACGCCTGATTTATGCCATTGCAGACAGTACGCTCTGTTGCTTCTCCGCAGTAATGGCATTTCTTAAACACTGAATTCAGTTTCTATAGTGCTAGGCCTCTTCCCGGAATGAGATTTTCATCTGCATCGACCGCTGTTGTTTTACATACTAACCGGATGCAATCTGGAGCATCGTCCAGAGTCGATCGCTCACAAAGACTAAGTCAGAGGCTGTTTGTTTTTATTCTGTGTGCGACGTATATCGCCACTCCAAGAGGAATGCGATTCCCGATCCCAGTAATATTGTCGGCCACATGAAACCGCTTCCAATTTCGATGATTCGCGTCTCCGAGAGTAATAGCAGCACGGCGACGACCAGGAACAGGGGCCCTGTGATACCACAGTGGAGGGTCCGATTCTTGATCCAATTCGCAAAGCATCCGATTGCTATTGCTAACAGGATCGTAGGCGCGCCCCACGCGCGCAACGGATGCCAATACACTCCAACAAGACTCAGTACTGCCCATGACCCCAACGACATCGCGAACCAATAACGGATCGCAGCCGGCGAACTGCAGCAAGCCTCGGACTTCTTCCTGTCATGGTTGTGTCTGTCCCTTAAAATCACGGCAGTGTTAGCCACTCTCGGAAATTTCAGACATATATTGCCAAAGCATACACTCTGGAGCACGCTCTAAAGTCAAGCACTCCTGTGAGGTCCTCAAACTGAGATTTGCCGTGTCACCCTTGACTGCTGCCAGCACCGAAGTTTGATCGAAGGCTATATCGTGAGAAAATTGCTTACCCCTGCGACTCATAGACAAATGCTGCACTTTGCCCTTCGCGGCTACCGGTTCTTCTCTGAAGACCGCGTGTGCTCGCGCAGGCATATAGCAGGGGGGAACTGATGAGACGGAATTACGAGCGCGCGATGCGGTCCACCGATCAGGAGTCTATCAATAACAGATGTGCACCGTTCATTCGAAGGATTCCCGGGCCGGCACCCTAACCGCACGCACTACTTGCAGGTGTAGAGCGACTGTCCATCAGTAGGCTGCACCAGAAACGGGATGCTGCAGGCTAGGTTCTTGAATGCCTGATATCCCCCGTTTCCAGGCAGGCCGCCGTCTAATTCCCAGCTTTTGCCGGTTGATCCGGTAGAACTCCAATAATCAAAGGCACGAATCATCCCGAAATCATAGCTGCCCAAAGCGCCTGAAGCTGTCCCTGAAATTTCCGCCGCCAGCGAATTGAGATATTGCCACTGGGATTCAGTGCAGGGCGGAGAAAGAGTCGAATCGCAATAGGGAGCGCCAGTCTCTCCTATCATTAGCGGCTTGTCGTAGCCTTGGGAAGGATATAGCGGTAAAGCCATACCAAGAATGGAATTGGTATAAGTCGGGAAAAATCCGGGATACGGACCTGGATAAGCCGGATTACTCCCGTTGGCTGTTGCGACGACGAAAGTATTCACCTGGTCCAATGTTGCTACCGAGTCATCGTTGTATTTGTCGAGCGCAATCCAATCGACAAACTCGTCTCCCGGATAATAGATGTCTCCCACCGGATGCGCCGTAGAGCCATCCGTTACCCCACTTGGATTGAATGAAAATGCGACATTGAGGGGATAATGACTGGGATTGTGCACCGAATCGGCAAAGTCGGAACGAATTCTCGTAACAATATGCTGAAATGCAGCGACATACTCGGCGGCTCGGCCCGCTTCTGACGTCGCCTGGTAATCACCCGTGCGTCCGGAAAGGTTCATTTCCCAGCACCAGCGAAGCATCACTCGATTTCCCTTACCCGAAAGCGCGATCAGGCCATCCGCGATGGCATCGAGGTAGAGGTCTGCCTGCCCTGAAGCGATAGACTGAATGTAAAACCCGCTTGCCCCGGTGGTGCAAGTCCAAGAGATTAAAGGTATGCGTCCGGCAGAAAAATCGGCTGCGATGGCTTCCGGCCAGCCCGTGTCGCCAGTGTAGCCAGTGGGGTTTGTCCACAGCTCATTGATGTTGTTGGTGAAGGCAGGATATTCAACGCTAAACACGATTGGGCGCGCAACTTTACTTTCGAGGTCCGCGATGCTGGTCGGAACACCAATGCCGTTATTTTTGTCTCTGGCGAAGGCTCCGATGTAAGCGTTGTGCGGCTGCGGAACTGGAATGGCACCCGAGATGGGCGAAGAGAGTGTGAGCGTTCTTATGATCCCCGGCCCGCCCGCAGAGCTTTGATATTGTGCAGAGATCGTGTGAGCGCCCGGGTAAATGTTCGGAATCGTGATCGAGTACACTCCACTCGTGCCGCTCGCGATTGCATAGCTCGTGAATGCCTGTCGATTGTCAGAAAAACTCAATGTTCCGCTGTCAGTGCTCTGCCAGCCAGTGAACGTAGCTGTAATCTTTAAATCAGTGGTTTGGTATTCCGCGTTTGGAACAGAAATGGCGGCAAGTGCGAAATCCAAAGAGACAGGCGGACTGTTCCTCGGGCTTGGCGCGCCTCCACACGCGATCGCGAGAAGTGACGACCCGACCAGCAAGATCAAGCCTATGCGAGTACCGGGATTCATATCTGTGATGTCTCCTTGAGAACAGCCAACGTTCGCGTGCAGATCGTACTTTCGTCTGACGCCTTTCACAGACTGTTCCTTACAAGCAAACTCAATTCACGATTCTGAGATTCGCATTTTTTACGAAAATAATCGCGCTCACCTGCGATACATTTCTTACGTTGGTAACTACGCCACAAGTAGAAGCCTCGATACAGAGTGTTACAGTCCTACAAAATACCGAGATAAAACGCGGCCGAGCCACGTTTGAATAACAATAAAATAGGACGGATCATAGCAGGCGGGGTTACAACTGCGATTGCATGGCTGCGATACAAACTCTGCTATGCGGCTCTGAAATCGCAAGTGCAGAAGAGAAGTGTGGCTCGAGATGACCCCCATTTCCCGAAGAGAGAAATTCAATCCGAATCTTCGCAGTAAACTCAATTCTCCAGTTCGGCAGTTTTGGAAGCTCAATTATGAGATATGCTCAGCAGCGGTTGTGAAACTCATTTGTTTTGAGAGAGTCTACGCATGAGAACTATCATTCAATTCGCAAGTACCTTAGTTATCGTTGGACTGATGTCACTTCCAATGATGAGTCAGCAGAGTATCCCTGCAAGTAGCTTCGCACCGCCGGCCCAAGGCCAACGCCATGGCGCTCGCGAGGGTCATCCTCACATACGTGCAGCGATTCGTGAGCTGCAACAAGCAAAGCGAGAGCTCCAAACAGCTGCTCACGATTTTGGTGGCCACCGAGAAGACGCGCTGAAGGCATGTGACGAAGCGATTAACCAGCTACAGCAAGCTCTTCAATACGATAAGAAATAGCATTGTCGGCAGGGCGACCGTAAAGGGTACTCTTTCGGTCGCCAAGCTCTTCCTGGACTCGGACCCGCAGGGCTCTCCTAATGCAGGCAAACCTGGCCGGTGCTCGTAGCGCAAAAACTTGTTTCACAAGCTAGCGGGTTCTCTTTTTGTACAGCTCAATCCCACTCAAGACGGATTGATTCCTCGATGGCATCCTTTCTGACTTGATCCCCTCCCAATGTAATTTCACGATAAGGACAAGAGCTTTCGCGCAAGACAGGGCTTGCGATGGGTGCGATCACGCGTAATTTCGATTTGAGAAGCGATTCTTGACCATCCGAGTTCCCGAATCGTAGACGCATTCCTGAATTGTCTGCTTGCGGGCAACGTCAATGAATATCCTCGCGTTTTTGACGCGGATGTTGTGCGCCGAAGGAACGCTTTGATGCCGTCCCAGCTCGATGATCTGATCGAACAGCTTCTGGGTCGGTGTTTGGCCAGAACTCGGCGATTCCACTACCTACGAGTAGGCGAGATTGTGGTGGTTCATACGGTCGGACCACGCGCCACCCACAGCATCCGACTCCAGGTATGTCGTCTTTCTGCTACTTATGGACGACGAGGCTGGAAAGTCACATCACAGCACAAGGCCGTTGTGCATCGCCCGCGCCAGAACATCAAGCGGCTTCTGTCAGAGTCGAGGCCGTTCCGCATCGGCTGTAGCTCCAAAGTGGCTCTTTCAAAGATTCATACTGGCCAGAAATGCACATAGCCATTACCATGATCTCTGTGAGACGTATTGCTTCTGACATTTCCCCGATCATCACGATTGACCGAAGTGCGACAAGGCCGCTCCATTGGCAAATCTATGAAGCATATCGCAAGGCCATTCTCGATCGCACGATCCGCCCAGGACAACGCGTTCCGTCGACTCGTATGTTAGCGGCTGAATTAGGCGTCTCTCGCATTCCGGTTTTCAACGCGTACTCACAGCTGCTAGCGGAAGGCTACTTTCAGAGTCGCGTGGGATCTGGAACGATTGTCTGCACGTCATTGCCGGATCAGATTGCGACGGCCCAGCCACGGAAAGCACGTATCGCGTCTAAACTTGCGCTGACAGCGCGCGCGCCGTCCAGCCGCGCATTCACAATCGATTACTCAGAGACATTCCCATGGCAGCGCGGTTGGGGAGCGTTCAGCGTCAGCCAGGTCGCCGCTGATCAGTTCCCATTTCAGGTGTGGAACAGGCTGGTGATGCGCCATTGCCGGAACATTAGTGCAGAGATGTTGGATTATGGGAGCCCTATGGGACTCCCAGAACTGCGGGAAGCTATCGCCGCATACGTGAGAACAGCTCGGGGTGTTCACTGTGAAGCGGCCCAAGTCATGATCGTCAGCGGCTCACAGCAGGCGCTGGAGATCTGCACGCGAGTTCTGCTCGACCCAGGAAGTTCGGTTTGGATGGAGGAACCAGGCTATCGTTTCGCACGCAACGTCTTCAAATTCCATGGCTGTAACATCGTTCCCGTGCCGGTCGACGATCAAGGGCTAAGCGTCAGCGCCGGCATTAAGCAGTGTAAGAATGCGCGTGCTGCCCTGGTCACGCCTTCACACCAATATCCGCTGGGAGTCACAATGAGCGCTTCGCGCAGACTGCAGC
Organism: uncultured Terriglobales bacterium; assembly: GCA_964399125.1. Taxonomy (GTDB): domain Bacteria; phylum Acidobacteriota; class Terriglobia; order Terriglobales; family Acidobacteriaceae; genus Gp1-AA112. The sequence goes on along the minus strand of CAYNPS010000061.1, from coordinate 2,614 downwards.
TACTGGAGTGGGCTGAAAACTCGGGAGCTTGGATTATGGAGGACGACTACGACAGCGAGTACCGATATGAGAGTTCGCCTATAGCTTCGCTGCAAGGAATGGATGACGGGGGCCGAGTCGTGTACATCGGCACATTCAGCAAAGTGCTGTTCCCGTCGCTCCGTGTCGGTTATGTAGTGATTCCTTCCGACCTGGTGGAGCGTTTTGTGGCTGCAAGGTTTTCGTTGGACATCGCGCCGGCACGCTTTCATCAGGCGGTGCTGGCCGACTTTATTCGCGAGGGGCATTTTCCACGTCACATCCGCCGGATGCGGTTGCTTTATGGTCAACGACGGGCAGCATTGATTGAAAGCATTCGTAGCGAATTGGGACCGAAGGTCGAGGTAACCGGCGGGGAGGCGGGAACGCAATTCGCGCTGGTGGTAAAGGGAATTCGTGACTCCGAAATTGCTGCGCGAGCAGCGACGCAGAGGCTCTGGCTGGTGCCACTTTCATCATCCTATCTGCGCCGGCCTTTGCGAACGGGATTCATAATTGGTTTTGGAAGTACTTCCGTTGATCAGATACCAAGAGCTGTTCGAAAGCTGCGCGATCTAATGAAATAAACGCCTGTTGCTCGTCGTTCCGAACATGTTCCCGTTGGTTGGGCACGCGAATCGACAGGAGTGAACTTGCTGCGCGTTCGCTGCTGCGGTTTGTCGTGTATCCCGGCATCGCTCGAAGCACGAGGACCAAGAGGCTAGGCTCGCCACACATCGGCGCGAACTTTTGAATAGCATTCGCGCTGCCCAATCCCTCAGCTTTCATAATGGCTACATAAACCCTTCGCAAAGTGGTTATTGCAATAAGCCACTGTTTCTTACAAGCTGAGATTGTTGCGTTTTGGCGAACCGGATGCTTTGCCGACAGAGATGTCGGCAGCTATCGGAAAGGCGAACCTTCGCTTCGCATTTCTTTCAGAGTTTAAGCGTTTGATGGGTTGCCGATCGACGGCCGGAAGGAGTTGATCTAATTTGGCTGTACCAATCAATGTACTCAGCTTCGCAGAGCACGAGCGCACCAGTATCGACCAACTCGCCTTTATGAAATCACAGCGAGGAGCGGAGATCGCTTTGAGGCGAGAAGCGACCCGCATCGCGATCAAAGCAAAAGGAAGGATTCTTTTCGTTGATGCTGCAGAAATTGTAGCTATAGAAGCCAAAGGCAATAATGTCGTTGTTCACCATAAGAAGGGCTCGCATCTATTGCGTCAATCCATTTCTGAAATCGCGGAGAAGCTGCGTCCCTTTGGTTTTGTAAGAATCCATCGTTCTTTCATAGTGAACTCAGCGTTCGCGGAAGAGATTCAGCCTCTGTCTACTGGCGAGTATTTACTTCGGGTTCAGGGTGGAAACGTATATACCGTAACTCGGACCTACAAAGAGAATCTTCGACTTCTTGCGACTTCCTGGATTGGCATTCGATTCGCCTCGGATATCTAATCGGCTTCTCGAGGCAACAGAATTGTGGGGCAACGAGGGGAGGATTTGCCTCCTTGATACACCCGGCGGGCACAGCCGGTTAACTGTACCTGCTCGACAATTTGGCTGAATCGAAACACAACAAGCCAATCAAAGAACCAAGCGTAGCCCGCGCAAATTCAGCCGATCAATCCTTGCCGACTGCCGATAGGTTAGAAACGGATGGACGCGGGCCTCGTCCTTGCCATTCGACCGCCTGGTAGACTTTCCTTTCACACAACTAAAAAACATTTCTGCGCTCGGTAGAGAGTGGCGCTGAGACTGTGACGCGACCGTTGATGGAACGGTGACTTGCGCGAAACCTTTGAACAATACTCAGCTCGCCTGGCGTCTAACGTCGAAGGCAGAGATCCAATTGCAATGCAGCGGGAAGCTCCGCAGTCGATCGCACACCTTACAGCAGAAGCATCCGGCTCCGAACTAAAACGACGGCCCGCTCTGGGAATGTGTCAGCTATCGAGATAGTGATGCATCTTGCAGACGATGAACTCGTCAGCACATGGTTATGGGCGACGCTGGAGCATGATTCACCACATTTATCCAGTTTTGATCAGGATTTGTGGGCTGAGCCGCAGCGATTACGCATCATGGAACGCCGAGGAGGCCCTCATCATGTTCCGGCTCCTCCGAGAAGCTAATCTGCGGATGTTCGCGCGCCTCACGCCAGCACAGCGGGACCGTAGCGGAACGCACAGCCAACGGGGAAAACTCTCGGTACGCGACCTCTGTCGGCACATGGCGGCACATGATGTAAATCACATACAGCAAATTCGCAAAATCCTGGACCGCTGAGCTCGGCTAACGCTGTTCGAAGCCAAATAGCCCTTTGCATTGCGCTCTCCATCTGACACTGTCGCTGAAAACCACGTACCCTGCTCCAGAAGGGAGTGGTATTGTGCGGCGAGATCAAAGTGGCCTTACCGCAATGTCTGTTCGAATGTCAATTTAAGGTCGGATGCACATCATAGCGTCGATGCCGCGCCAAACCGATGCAAAGACTTCGCGGAGAGAGTTTCTCCGACGATTGCCTCTCTGGGGTGCCGTACCAATGGTACTGAATCGAACTGGATCTCAAAGGCAATCTGCTGTAACCA
>CAYNPS010000060.1:0-20698 GCA_964399125.1 uncultured Terriglobales bacterium | reverse complement strand
GGCTACCGGCTTCTGGCTACCGGCTTCTGGCTACCGGCTACCGGCTAAAATTGCAAAGCCTTCGGTTTCTGGCGGAAGCCAGCAGCCAGTGACCAGTAGCCTCTTTTCATCTTCCCATCCAACCGCCATCGACTACTAACACGTGCCCATGAATATAGCTGCTCGCTGCTGACGCGAGAAATACTACCGTTCCTGCAAGATCGCTGGGTTCGCCCCAGCGTCCTGCTGGAATTCGTTCCAGTATCTGGCGATTGCGTACTTCGTCGTGCTGCAGGGCCGCAGTGTTATCCGTTTTCATGTATCCAGGAGCAATCGCATTCACATTCACGTTGTGTGCCGCCCATTCATTCGCCAGAGCTTTTGTTAATTGGGCAACAGCGCCCTTTGAGGCGGCATACGCAGGAACGGTGATTCCGCCTTCAAATGCGAGCAGCGAAGCGATGTTAATGATCTTTCCACCCGATTTCCTAGATAGAAAACGGCGGCCTGCGGCCTGGCACAGCTTCCACACGGAATTCAGATTCACTTGAAGTACCGCGCTCCAATCTTCGTCGCTGTACTCAGTCGCTTTAGCACGGCGGATCGTTCCCGCATTGTTCACGAGAATATCCATCGGCGCAAACTGTTGGGCCTTCGCGAACAGATCCTCCGCAGCTCCGTGCTTCGATAAGTCGGACGTCACGGTCGCAGCCTTTCGCCCCAGTCTCTCAATCTGCTTGCACGTTTCCTCAGGCGAATGCGAGTTTCCATGGCAAACGACGTCGGCCCCCGCTTGAGCGAGTGCAACAGCCATTGCTGCACCTAGCCCTGCCGACGCCCCGGTAACCAGCGCGGTTTTGCCATCGAGCTTGAACTGATCAAGGATCACCCGGCTACTTTCTACTCGCTTCCAGTCCCGACCCAGACTGCGCAAACTCAGGCTGCACGTTCACTACGCCAAACTGACGGTCTTCTTTTTCGCGATGCGCGGCCATTGCCCACAGAAACCCAATTCGATGCCCTGGAGCTGCGACGTTTGGATGATATCCACGCGGCATCAGTACTGCATCACCGTCGCGGACAATGGTCGCCAGCTCCGGCTCTTCCGTATCGGTATAGACAAACTGTATTCCGAATCCCGGCGGCGGCATATGCGTGTACACGTACATCTCTTCGAGCATCTCCGCATGCTCGTGCGGAGGCCAGCTCGTCCAGTGACCGGGTTCCGAAATGGTAAGGCCGGCGACAAGGCGTCCGGCTTGCACATTCTTCCCGATGAGAATATTCAGATCCCGCGTTGTTGCTGCTCCGCCGGCCGTAAAATGAAGAGTCTTGTCATCCTTGATGTCGGAATAGCGGACTACCTGCAGCGGATACTTGTTCTCCACATCCGACGAGAACTCCGCGATATCGGCATGAGAGCGCGTTTCGAGCTGAATTGAGGAACCGCGCGGGATGTACACCGAATCGCGTTCTCCCAATTTGAACCGCTCATTTCCTACTGTTACATCTACTTCTCCAGAAAGGCAGATCAGCGCCGTTTCCTGCCTCCCGTTCTCGAACTGCACCTTCAGTGTTCCCGAATCGAGAATGGTCCGCGCATAGCACAGGTGCTTCATTGTGCTGTTCAATGGGGTGATGAAAACTCTTCGTCCTTTATGCGCGTTGGTCTTGCGAAAAACATTTCCCTCGCGCGTAACCGGTTCATTTAAGACGGGGGATAAGGTGCTCATGCTGTGCTCCTAAGAAACGTGGAGCCGACCGCCATCGGCCGGGTCTTTGCATTCGCGATCTCATGAGTTGGGTGATTTTCAATCGCGACATCACGCAATCACCAAATCACGAAAGCCTGCAGCCTCCATTATCCGGTTAGATGAATGGAGGCCGCCACTCAAGTTCAATAGGTAAGACGTAGTCCAAGCTGCAGTTGGCGCATGGTTCCCGCAGAGAGTATCTGTCCGAAGTTCTTCGAGCCAACCGAGGCGTTGGGCGTGCTGTAATTTGCAATATTCAGAGCATTGGCTGCTTCCGCGCGGAATTCCAGTTTGAAACGTTCGGTCAGGCTGAATCTCCGGAACAGAGCGAGATCGAGATTCTTGTATCCCGGAGCTCGCAAGCCGTTGCGCGGGGCATTGCCATCGATCGGCGTAGTTCCTACAGGAATCTGGACGAACGCGGCAGTATTGAACCACTCTCCCACGTTCGGATTGGCAATGTGCGGATCTCCAATCTGCTGAGCTCGATCGTTGGTCTGGCCATCGAGATTCGCATCGACTCCGTTGTTGCTGACGGTGAACGGCAATCCGCTGTGAATGCGGAAGACCGGAGCAATCGACCACCCGTTTGCCACTCCGCTGATGAAACGGTTGTCTCCAGTGTAGTAATCGGGCTGCCAGATCATCGACACCACCGCCTGATGGCGCATGTCGATGTCGGCTGGGCCGCGGTCGAGGCGCGGGTTGCTGAAGTCTTCCACCAGGCCTTGAGCGGTGTTGTTGTCGATTTGCACGCTGTCGAAGGTATTGCTCCACGCGTACCATGCGTTGAACGAAACATGGTGCGAGAGTCTCTCGACGGCGCTGATCTGCATGCCGTTGTACGACGCCGTCTGGTTAGACCGCAGCGCATAGATGATGCCGAAGTTCTGATTTGGCCTACGCAGTTGGAAATTCGACGTCGATGGCGTAGGCGCAAGCGCCGAACTCGGCAGCGGATAGTTGATGTCGGTCGCAAATGGCTCGTTGTGGCTCAGCGAACCTACATAGGCCATCTGCACACTCAGCGTGTTCGTCACCTGGCGCTGAATCGATGCGCTTAATTGATAGGTGTAAGGCCACTGGAAGTTCGTTGCCGGACCGAAGATCGTCGCGCCGTTTACGAATGTGCCCTTGTATGGGAACGGATCGCCACCGACGAATCCTTGATACGGATTCGAAAGCGTCGCGCCAGTTCCCTTTTTGTTGATATTCGCGAAGGGATTGATGCGGATCGCGAACGGCTCGAAGTTCGAGGTCGTGTTCCATTCATTCCCGGAGACACTCCCCCAGAACATTCCTGCCGCTGCACGAATCGAGGTTTTGCCATCGCCGAACGGATCGAAGGCGAATCCCACACGCGGCGAAACGTGGTTCCAGCGAATGGGAACGATCCCGCGTGTAATGCCGGGATCACCAGGAAACAGGATTCCCGCCGGAGCGCTCGGGCGTACAACGGACTGTACTCCAGGCACGAACGTTGATTCTTTATTCTGCGGATCAGTCGGCGGCGTCTGGATGTCCCAACGCAGGCCGAGGTTCAGCGTGAATCTAGGTTTCAGACGGAAATCATCCTGCACGAAGAATGCCGTGTACCAGCTATTCGTGAATCCATAGCTCGGAGCATCCTGCTGTACCCTGCTCGGAATTCCCAATTCGAAGTCGGCCAGCGGACAATCCTGGCAGGTAACGCCTTTTGCGAGTCCTGAGGGAGTGGTGGAACTTCCGTTGAACTGAAAGACGCCATAGTTGTTCAGCAACGCTTGCTGAATGTCCTTGTCGAGCGATTCCTCGGCTCCGAAGCTGATCGAGTGGCGGCCGCGATTCCAGCTCGCCACATCGCGGAGCGAGTAAAAGTTCGTTCCCGTCACGGGACCGCCGATCGCGTCGGCCAGGTGGAAGAAGTTGTTGATCGTAATGTCGGGCAGAGAAGGTGGGCCATCGGGTGTAAAGGCCGACCCGAAACTAGCGAGCGACAGAGCAGGCGTGTTGAGGCGTCCGCCAAAATTTCTCGTGTATGTCGCCCAAACCTGATTTATGAGAGTCGGGCTAAGAGTCCACGTGTCGCTCACATTGGCGTTGTGCTGACGCCAGTTGAACTGCTGCAGTGCCCACGGCAGGTTCGAGCCTCCGGCAACAATGTTGTTATTGCCGCTAGTCTCAAAGTAGCTGAAGGTGAGCCGCTGATTGTCGCTCAAATTGTGATCGACCTTCGCGAGGAATTCATCGGTGTTGTACGGATTCGGAACGAATCCCTGCCAGTGGTTATTCGGGGCGTTTGCCGCAGGAACATACTGCTTCAGGATCGCCACGGCGGCAGGATCCATGCGAGTCGCCGGAATGGTGTTGTTGGGAAACGCCTTTCCCGTAGTGGGATCGACAGGGATTATGCCGCCCGCGGCAGCCGAGAAGTTTCCGGAAAGTTCGGCTGCGCTGGGAATTACTGCCGAGCTCTCGAACGTGCTGGTCGTCTGGCGCAGGCCGCCGTAGGATCCGAAGAAGAACGTCTTGTTCTTGATAATTGGCCCGCCGATGGTCGCTCCGAACTGGTTGCGATGTAGCGCCGGCGTGGCTAACGTCGAACCCCAATCATTGGCATTGAAGATGGTGTTGCGAACAAAGTCGAACGCGGAGCCGTGAATCGCGTTCGTTCCCGATTTGGTAAGAACGTTGACGACGCCGTTCTGAAAGCGGCCATATTCGGCGTTATAGCTGTTCGTCTGAACCCGGAACTCCTGGATAGCATCGGGATTGGGCAGGATGTTTCCGGTATTGCGAATACCGGTCATGTTGCTCCCGCCATCGAGGTAGTAGTTCACAGAACCCGCACCCACATCGACCCCGCCGTTGATGAGCGTACGCTGCTCCGGATATCCCAAAACGATACTGTTGTCACTCCGCTGCACGCCCGGCGTGAGATCCAGCAAGCTGTAAACATTGCGATTCACGATCGGGAGATTTTCAATTTCCTTGGTCTCGATGGTTCTTCCAATCTCCGGATTCGTGGTATTGACCAGCGGAACTTCGGAGACGACTTCAACCGTCTGGCTCACCTGCCCAAGCTGGAGTTGCGCATCGACTCGCGAAGGCTGGGCGATCTCCAGCGCCACGCCGCTGCGCACGAGCTTTTGGAATCCAGCGGCGGTCACCTCTATGCGATACGTACCAACCGGCAGAAATTCCAGGCGGTATTCGCCTTGATTGTTGGTTTGAACCGTTCGGGAATAATTCGTGGCCGTGTTAATAGCCGTGACCTGCGCGCCCGCAACGGCGGCTCCGCTGGCGTCGGTTACTGAACCAACGATCGTGGATGACGTGACCTGCCCAAAACTTGCTGTCGCGAGCAGAAGAACTGACAAACTGACAAGAACAGCGATGGCGATAAGCCCTGACTTACGCGCGCACATAGTGTCTAACCTCCAGCCGTCGAGGGCTGCTTTCTATACCGCATTGTGGTACCACGTACCGCAATTGCGAGTGGCCAAAGAAAAGCCCGGCTTTCACCGGGCGTGGATGTGCTTAGACCCCGATTACCTGAACCTGTTGATCCCTTTCCTGTTTGCCATGTATCGGTGCCGATCGCATGCCCAATTCGTGAGAAAGCGCCTTGGCAATGGTCATGATCGACTCCGCAACCGCCGGAACTTTTTCGTGACTCAGCCGGAAAATCGGTCCTGAAACACTGATCGCCGCAATCGGATACTCGCCTACACTCCACACCGGAGCGCCGACACAGAGGACGCCTTCTTCGTGCTCTTCGTCGTCGATCGCATAACCCAGGCTTCGCACCTTCGCCAGGTCGGCGCGAAGATCCAGCATGTTCGTGATCGTCTTCCGCGTGAGCTGGTCGAGGCCATGCTTGCGAACCGCTTCTTCGACCTGCGCCTCGGGCAAATAGGCCATAATGGCCTTGCCTACCGCAGTGCAATACGCTGGATTGCGTCGCCCTACACTCGATGTGAGACGCACGCTGCGCGAGGGCTCGATCTTGTCCAGATAGACGACCTCGCCATCGTCATACACGCAGAGGTGCCCTGTTTCGCCAGTCTCGCGCACGGCGCGTTCAAGGAACGGACGCGTTCTCTCACGCAAATCGAGCTGTCCGATGGCTTTCGTTCCCAGCTCAAATAACTTCAGGCCCAACCGGTACTTTCCCGTATTGGAATTCTTTTCGATCAGCTTGTGCCGCTCCAGCACCATGATCAGCCGATGCGCCGTGCTCTTGTGCAGCTTGAGCAGCTCGGATATCTGGGCCAGGGTAAGGTCAGGCCCCTGATGCGACAGCGTTTCGAGCAAAGCCAGCGCGCGGTCGAGGACCTGGATCTGGTAGGGCGATTCCGCGTAGCGTTTTGTCTTACTATGCGGCACGGTGGCCCATTATATGAAATCAAGAGATTCAGTCAAGCTGAATATTCGGTTGTTTGACTGTCGGCCCTCCCAAACACCGCAGAGCGAACACGAAGGTCACGGACGTAAACACAGGGGTCACGAAGGCTTTTTCCGTGACCTTGTACTTGCCTCCTGACCTGAGCCTGCCCTGAGCGAAGTCGACCTGGTGTTCGCTCCGGGATTTCGTTACTTCTTCCGCAACTGCTCGTTCATGATGATGAACGCGCCGAGCCCATGCAGATCGTTCGTATGTCGCGCCCGGTTGAGATAGAACTCGAGGTCGCCGACGTTCGTTCCTTCGCAGATATTCGGCATCGAAATCGTGCCGTCAGGATTGCGTGTGATGCTGGCCAGCACGCCGCGATAGCCCTTGTCGGCGACTTTCTGATATTCCTTGCCGATATACCCGCGCTCCACCGCACGCGAAATCATGTAGGTGTACATCGCCGAACTTGAGGTCTCGAGCCAGTTGTCGGGCAGATCGCCGTGATCGACAACCTCGAACCACATTCCCGATTGCGAATCCTGAAATCGCTGGTACGCCTTCGCGAGCTGTTTAACCAGTGCGATCAGCTCCGGACGACGCGGGTGGTCCTTCGGCAGAATTTCAAGTACATCGACCAATGCCATCCCATACCAGCCGATAGCGCGGCACCAGAACTGCGAAGAATGATGTGTGACGGGATCGGCCCAGGGCTGCTGTCCGCTCTCATCATAGGCGTGATATAGCAATCCCGTTTGGGGATCATTCACATGCTTCTGATACAAGTCGAACTGCTTCGTAGCTTCGTCGTTTGCGTATTGGCCGTCGTTGAAGGTCTCGCCATAGCGCACCAGCAGCGGCATCGACATGTAAATGCCGTCGAGCCACGTCTGCCAGGCTCGCGATGGATTGTCCGCGTGCCAGAATGCGCCTTCGTGCGTACGGGGATAGGTATTCAGACGCTCACGAATCTGCGTGGCTGCCGTGTGATAGCGCTCGTCTTTGGTTTCACGATAGAGCGCGATGAGCAGATTGCCCGAAAGCATCGAATCGAGGCTGTCGAGCTTGGGCTTTAGATGGCCGTCACTGTCGAGATGCGAATCTACCCATCCCTTTATGAAGCTCAGGTACGCAGGATTATTCGTGCGCTTATAGACGAGATATTCTCCCCAGAGAAACAGCCCGCGCGGATACGCCCACGATCCGAAATCTGCGGGCGCATTGAACTGACGCATCACGGTTTCAATCGCAGCTTGCGAGTAGTCGAAATCCGCTGGCGCCGGCAATCGCGAGAAATCCACTGGATTGCGAACTTGCGGCGCGTAATCCTTGGAGAAATTGTTGCGCGAATTGGTGACCTCGAACGAGCCGTCCAAATGCGCAACTACCTTGATGTAATTGCCTTCAGCGTCTCCAGTGTTCGCGATCAGGTTGTCGCGGCTGTTGTGCGCCTTGTCGGAATCGACGGCGTAATGGATCTGCCAGAGGTCCTCAAGGCCAGTCGAGTCATGAACGGTCTGCCAAGCGTCGGGACTGCCGCCCTTGTGCGCACCGTTGTTCATGATCGCGACGCGCGGGTGCAAGGCCCGCAGGAGAGATCTCGTATTCGACTGATCCCAACCGTGATGGCTCACGAGATACAAATCCACGTTGCCGATCTTGTTGTTCGGGCAAACTAGCTCCACTTCTTTCTTTTTGGTCAAATCTCCGAGATCGATAAAACGAAACTTGCCATAGGTGACAAGGATGCCGATCGAGGCCGAGTTCTCCGTGGGATCGTCTGCCGGCGCAGGCTCTGTGCTGCAAGCGTCGTTCGGCTGCCCGGCGCCCGGAAGCGGGTTGGAAATTTCTTTGCGCCCGGCGGTGAGGACCTCCACCTTGAGTCCCGAAAAAGGAATGTGGTCGCCTGGTTTTACGGTCAGTCGCTTGGTGCCGGTCTTGGCGATCGTCGCTTCATAGTTGGCGAAATCCTTCCTGACGTTATCCGCATCTTCGAGGTTCTCACCATGATCGATAAAGGTTCCGATCTTCACCTTCTCTGCAAGCTGCGGGACGCCACCGACGTGATCTGCGTGATAGTGCGTGATCAACACGTAATCGAGCTGCTGCACGCCGGCTAGTTTCATCGCGGAGACGATCCGGTCGGCGTCGCGTCCATTGAACCCCGCCCATCCTGTATCCACCAGCATCGATTGCCCGCTGGGGCCCACCAGCAACGTTGCCTGGCCGCCCTCTACGTCAATCGAATAGATCTGCAGCGCGGGTTGCGCTTGAGCAGACGCGAACACTGCGCCTGCAAGAAGAATGCAGAGAAACAGGGAAATTTGCTTGGTTTTGGATCGCATAGTGTCTTTGTCACAATTAGACGAATTAACAGAGCGCTCTTTGACGGATGTCGCGCTCCAATTCCGTACTCCAACTCCGTCAACTACTCCGCTGTCTTAACCTTCACCACAAAATACAGCAGCGTGCCTTCGACATCTTTCATCCAATGCGGCACGCCCGCAGGGATCACCATGGCGTCACCTGCTGAGAGACGCCGCGTCTGGCCGCCTTCTATGGAATCGCCGCGCGGCTCTTCCGGGTTTGTCGCTTTCTCGCCTATCACCTTGCCGCCGGTCACGATGTTCGTACTGCCCTGTACGATATAGAAGACGTCGGTATAACTGCGGTGGATCTCGACGTTTCCCGATTCGGTACGGTGCGCCGTCATCACTTTGTAATTCGGCTCGGTAACCAGAGTGCCACCTTTGGCGAACGATGCCGCGAGGTCGTCTTTGGAGTAGTACTTCACGGAGTCGGTTGAAGGCGAGGAGTTTGTCTGTACGCCGGTGGGCGGAGCTGGTGTCTGCGACATAGCGATGGTGCTGAGGAACACTAACAGCAGCATGCCTGTTTTGGGAAGATTGTGCATTGTTTCGGCTCCCGAAATTTTCACACTCCGAAACCGCGGACCAGAGTGCGCAACGAGTGTACGGAATCGTCGCAATAAAATCTTCATGAGATTCAAGAGTTTCGTAATGCGAGACGCCGAATGAGTGTGGCCACCGAAACGCGAGTGTCCTATGACGAACTGCAGAGCACGCTCGCTGCGATCTTACGGGAGCTTGGTTTCGCGGACGATCGAGCGCAACTTTCTGCTCGGCTGTTCGCAGATGCTAGTCGCGACGGCGTAGCCTCGCATGGGCTGAATCGTTTTCCAAGATTCGTGCGCGGAATTCGCAGTGGCTTAGTCGATCCTCGGGCCACGCCCACGCTTGTTTCCCGATTCGGAGCTCTCGAACGCTGGAATGGACAACGCGGCCCCGGCAATCTCAACGCTTTCGCTGCCATGCAGAGGGCCATCGAACTCGGTCGCGAACATGGAATCGGCTGCGTAGGGTTGGGAAACACCAATCACTGGATGCGCGGGGGCAACTACGGCTGGCAAGCCGCCGATGCGGGCGTGATCGGCATCTGCTGGACGAACACGATGCCGAATCTGCCACCGTGGGGAGCAACGGATCCTCGTCTCGGGAACAACCCGATCATTATCGCGGTTCCGCGCAAGCAAGGGCATGTTGTTCTCGATATGGCGATGTCGCAGTTTTCCTACGGCGCGATCGAATCGTATCGCCTGAAGAAGCAGTTGCTTCCCGTTCCGGGAGGGTTCAATCTCCAGGGCGAGCTGACGCGCGATCCCGCTGAAATCGAGCATTCGCAGCGCGCGTTGCCCGTCGGCTACTGGAAAGGATCAGGCATGGCGCTGATGCTCGACCTGATTGCGACGATATTGGCCGGCGGCAGCGCGACATATCAAATTCCTGCAGATTCAGAACGGGAAACTGCGCTCTCCCAAGTATTCATCACGATTGATCCTTGGAAAGTCGGCGGAGCGCAGGACATTGCCGACAAGATCATCGACGACCTGCACAAATCGACTGCTTCGGGCGACGCGCCGGTGCGCTATCCGGGAGAGCAGGTCTTAAAGATTCGTCGCGAGAACATGGAGCGAGGCATTCCCGTGAATGCGGCGATTTGGGAAGAGGTTCGCAGTTATGGTGGAAGCCCTCGCCTTTAGGCGAGGCGCGGCTGCAAGCCGCGTCTAAACGGCAAATAAGAAAATTGCGCTTTAGCGCTGGCGTCGCGGGCCAGCGCTAAAGCGCGGGTGTTTCGCAATTCCTCGATTCGCGAATGCTAACGCATTCGCTCACCCTCGCCTAAAGGCGAGGGCTCCCACCGAAACAGCAAGAGCGAATACTTACCGATCCTGCACCTTGCCGTGATCCCGGTCTTGGAACTGCGCTGCTCCATGCGAGTTGCCGTTCCCACCTGCATCTTTGCTGGGTGCAGGATGAGACTCAGGCTGCGATGCGCGTTGTTGTGGAGCGGCCTGTGGGGCGGGCGACGGACGCTGCGCCTGCTGTGGCGGAGTGCTCGGCGCCGAATACGACGGCTGACGCATCTCCCGCTGCGGCATTGGATAATCGCGCTGGTTTCCCGTCTGCGGTTGCTGAATCACCGGCTGCGGACGATCTGTGACTCCTTCGCGTGGTCTGGGGACATCGCGCTCGGCCTGCTGAGGAGGCATTGGAGCCTGATAGGCAGGCTGCGGTGCGCGCTCCATTCCGGAACTCATGCCATTGCCCTGCCCATTGGTCGCGGGCTGAGCCGGCGGACGCGGCACCTGGCGATTGCCCCAATTTCCGTCCTGGTTTGGACGGCTCCAGGCTGGGCTTTGCGCCTGCTGGCCGCCGTTATTGGCATTTCCGCCGCCAGCATTGCCATTGCTGCTGGCGTTCTGCGACTGCCCGTTGTTCCAATTCGGGCCGTTGCCGTTGCCACGTCCTCGATTGGCGCGATCGTCGCTGGCCTGCGAGCCTTGGCCTTGGTTCGGCTGGCTGTTGCTCGCCGAGCCTGGCTGTGAGTTGCCGCTGCTGGATGGACCAAGTGGACTCGGTGGATTTGATGGACGCGGATAGTTAGGCGAACCCGAAGCCCCTTCATGCGGTACACCGGCCCAATCTGGGCGGCCTCTGCGGCCGTTGTTGCCGTTGTCGTTGCCGTTGCCATTTCCGTTTTGGGCGTTCTGATTCTCTCCGTTATTGCCGTTCTGCTGGCCGGGGTTTCCAGGCTGATTGCTGCCTGCGGAACTCGGCTGCGAATGATCATCGTTCCACGAACGTGGTGGACGAGGATAGCGCGGCGAGTCTGAAGCGCCTTCATGCGGCCCTCCGGCCCAATCCGGACGTCCTCTGCGGTCGCGGTCATCGTTGTTGCCGTTATTTCCGTTGCTCCCGTTCTGGGCATTCTGATTTTGCCCACTCTGGTTCTGACCATTGTTCGCGCTCTGCTGCCCATGATCGTCATCGTGTCCACGGCCAGGATGCGGGAAGTCGTGGCCGCGGTCTGCAATGGGATCACGTCTGCTATCGTCATCGCCGTTTCGGCCGCGATCGCGGTCGTTGTCATGCCCATAACCGCGGGCGTAGCCGTCATTGTCGCCATGCTGCGGATTCGGCCTGCGGTCATCCGCGCGATGATCGTCGTTATTCCATGGGCGGTCGTTATCGCCGCGTCGAGGTTCAAACGGTGCGTGCACCGGAGGCGGCGTCATGTTCACCACCACCGGACGCTGATTGATGCGCTCCGGCATCCTTGCCCGCTCGCCGGCATGTACGCCGAGAACGCTGTCCTGTGAAGGAGCGCACGCCGGGGCAGCGGTCACCCATCGATCATGGTGATCGCGCCAATCGTCGTCATGTCCGATGTAGACATTGTGGTTCACCGGGCGAGAATTCACGATGACTTCGTTGTTAACGACGGTCATGCCCCCGGGAACAGACTGGTTCACGTAGTGGATGTTCGTGATGTGAACGTTGTTCACATTCACGTTGTAGTAGTTGTTGGTCACGTACGTGATGTTGGTGATCCGGGTGTTGCTGATGTTCACGCTTTGAAAATATCCGCGGCTCACGTGGTAGGAGGGAATATAGGGCTCACCGTAGCCCAGCGGGAACCATCCGATACCCGCTCCGCTGCTGCCTACCCAAGCGACGAGTGCCGGAGCGTACACAGGACGCACATACACAGGCCCCGGCGCCCATGCCCATACTCCAGCGACGTTGACCCATCGCCCATAATGGAACGGAGCGAATCCCCACGGAGCATCATCAACCCACGTCCATCCCCACGGCGCTATCCAAACCCAATGGCCGGCGCTGTATGGAGCCCATCCTGCAGCAACAACCGGTACCCAAACAGCTCCATAGGAAGGCACTTCGCGCCAGGTGCCGTATCCATCAAGATCTTCATAGCCGACGACGTCCGGCGATACATATCGAACAGAGACGATGTGCGCTTCGCGATCGTCGCGTAGCTGACACCACTCGTCGAATCCATCGAAGCGCGGCGCGCCATACATCGCATGCATCAGAGACATACCGTCGCTGAAGCGAACTTGTTTGTGTGAATTGATCCTCACGGCTTCACCGTTGCCCGTGGCAATGCCTCTGCCTTTCCAGACCGTCACGAGCGTAGTGTCAGATTGGGAATCGACATCGAAGCGATACGCACCCGGCTTGGTCAACGTGAACGCCATGTTCGGCGTATCGACTTCATAGATTTCGCCGTTATACAAACGGGCAACATCGAGGCTCAGCGTGCCCTGATCAAGCTCGAGTTGGACCGCGTTGTCGGAGAGGTTCGTCAGCGTGAGACTGGTCTCGCTGTTCATGCGCATGGCGGCATTGCCAAGGCGCAATTCCGCCCGTGAATCCTTGTCGGTCCACAGGCGATCTGCCGTAGTCATCGGCCGATTAATGGTTGCTGCGGCCCAGTCGTTTACGCCTCCAGGCTGCATCGAGACCTGTCCGCTGATGTACTTCAAGCGCGCCACGCGCGACGGCGGATCGGCTTCGGCAAACGCTGCGATGGACGACGCTGCGAACAGCGCCACAAGAGCTGCAAAGACGAATTGCCGGAGGTTTTTCATATCTCCAGCTCCTCTCCAAGACCCGCCTTCTTACCGATTTGGGACGAGGTCTTTTGGCCTGCACTTCTGAAAACCCAGAGACTCACAGACTGTTCTGGGATATTTGGGCATCTGACTGGGTTACTTCCGTTATCCGGCGAGGGCGCGTTTTCGCGACCTGAGCCGGAGACGACCAGCCGAAAGTTTGTTGGGGGAGGGCCGTTTTGAGCCGTAAAGCTCTACAAATGAAAGAATTCTCGAGGGGATAGGGACATAGTGGATGGGATTGGGTACGGCGGCAAATTACCGAAGCTATGGGGAGTCCATTGGCCGTCCGGACAGAACCGCTCCGGTGTAGGCGACGTGGAGCCGGGCGCCCTCGCCCGGGTGTTCGTCAACCTCCCGACAACGCCATTTTGCGCCGCGATTTAGAGGCGGGATTTTCGCAAACGTACACAAGCTGGAGGTTCCACCAAACACCCGGCCGAGGGCGGCCGGCTCCACGTCACGCATACGAGGGGCGATTCTCCGCATGTACACTGAACATCTCCTCTTCACGCATGTCCACTCACCCGCTCAACACCATTGCCGACATGATGGAACAATACGCGGCTGATGCCGTACGCCTCGCGCCTGAGTTCGGCGTTGCGCTCGATTATTCGGAGTCCAGCCTTGAGGCTCTTGAACGCATTCTGGATCAGCTCGCGGATAAGGTGCAGAGTTCCGAAGCGGAACCGCGCTCCGAAGACTCGATGCAAAAGGAACTTGATTCGGTCTCTCGCATCTGGGGCGGATATTTCGGCGAGACTATCCGCCGGCTTTGGGGTGGTGAATGGGGTGTCGAGACCTATCCCGGAACGATCGCGCCTGTCATTTCAGTGGACATTGGCGGAGCCAAGCTTTTTCCCGTTATGAAAATCTACCGACGACTGACTAAAGGAGAGGATGAGAATGTGTGGAGCTTCTACCAAATGGTGCGGGCGAGAGTTTCGGGAGTAAAAAAGCAGTAGATCATTTCGTGATTTCCCGATTTCGCGATTTCGTGACTTTTGTCTTTTAATCGCGAAATCACGAAATCACGAAATCGCGAAATTCGACCAAGAGCCACATACGCGTGATTTATCGATTCGCTTCCCTCTTGCGAATTTCCGCAATCGTCTGGTCGGCCTGCTGTTTCATTCCTGCCTGCAGATATGAGCGCGCCAGTCCGCGCAAGGGCTCGACGTCATTGGGATGAATTTCTGCGGCTTTCTGGTAGAAGAGGATCGCGTTCTTCGGCTCATTGTGTTTCTCGTAGATGCTCGCCAGCGCGATCTGCGCGTCGTACAAGTTGGGATCGATCTGGATTGCCTGTCGATAATGCGTGATGGCCTCGTTATCCTGATTCAGCTGCTGCAACGCACGACCCAGCAGCACCTCGCCGTATGCGTTCCGGGGTTGCAACGCCAGCGATTTTGTAAGCAGATCGCGCGCGCTAATCGCATCGTTCTCTTTCAGTTCGATTGAGGCCAGTATGTTTGCTGCGAGGTCATTGCGCGGATCCTGCTCCAGGAGTTGACGCATGTATTTGCCGGCTTCCGCGTCATCGCCCTCGTAATAGAGTGCCGTTCCGAGAACGGCGAGCACCTCGTCTCGATTCGGAAGACGCCGCAGTGCAATGCGCGCTTCTTTCTCTGCCTGTGCAAATTGCGAAGATCCCAGGGCTTCCTCTGCGTTGTTGAGGTGGATGAGCGGCTCGCTATGTCGCTGGGCTCCGATTGCCAGCGGCACCATCGCGGCGAATGGAACGATGAGACAAATCGCCCGAAGCGGACGCTGCACGTTCTGCTCGGCGCGTCGAGTGAGGCTGAGAAGAAGACCGATAAGCAGACCGCAAATTAATCCACCGACATGCGCCGCATTGTCGATTCGTGGGAGAACCCCGATGACGAGCGTGAGCACGGCGCCTTGCACAAGGCTGCGGATTGTCGAGCGCAAAACCTCCTTCGGCAATGGAAGCCGCGCAAACTTAAGAACGCTCACTTCAGCGCCCAGGATTCCCATAATGGCGCCGGATGCTCCCGCTCCGACCACCATTGGATTCCAATAAATGCTGGTAAGCGATCCGGCGACGGCACAAACCAGATAAACACCGACGTACAGCCACGTTCCCAAAATGGCCTCTGCCAGTGTGCCCAGCACCCACAGCGCCCACATGTTCATGATCAGATGGGCCGCTCCGATATGTACAAATGCTGAGCTGATCACCCGCCACCATTGATCCTGGATAAATATCTTTTGTCCGGAATCGCCGCCCCATCGAACGATGTCGGCCGTCGTTGGTGAGGAGAGCGACACATGGTTCGCCGCCATCGCCACAAAAACCAGTACATTGATCGCGATCAGAGCAGTAGTGGCTGGGAATCGTCTTACGTAGTCGGAAGCACTCGGCCTGGGCGGTTGCGGCGGAGCTTGAACGCTGATCAGCCGGCATTCAGGGCAGAAGGATT
The DNA here is from genome assembly GCA_964399125.1 of uncultured Terriglobales bacterium. GTDB lineage: Bacteria > Acidobacteriota > Terriglobia > Terriglobales > Acidobacteriaceae > Gp1-AA112. The sequence continues at coordinate 5,152 of CAYNPS010000060.1, read as the reverse complement.
CCCCAGTTTGCGCGATCTGGAGTGGGCCGCCACAGTTGGGGCAGTTGGGCAATTTTCCCTCGCGATGCTGCGGCATTCGGCATTCAGCACTCGGCATTCGGCCAATCTACTTCTCGGGCATTGCCACAATCTGGAGTGGCGCGAGCCCGCTCAAACGAACCAAGTTCTTCGTTCGTCTGATCTAAAGATTTCAGTCAGACAGCAATGGTCTCTTGTGCCAACTGTGCATTTTGGCCGAATGCCGATTGCCGAGTGCCGAATGCCTGTTCTCCCCCGCATCATAGACGATGCACTCGGCACTCCCGCATGACAGCGCTCGGCGGACCCCTTAGAATCGACTCATCCCAATCCCCTGAGGAGATTCCGTGCCCCAGACTGAAGCTCTCGACGCGCCTGCCACTGCAATCCAATCCGATGTGAAACCCGTTCGCCGGGCCATTTTGAGTGTCACTGACAAAACCGGCATCGCCGATTTCGCGCGTGGTCTGGAGAAGCTCGGAGTCGAGCTGGTTTCTACGGGCGGTACGGCGAAGTTGCTGCGCGATTCCGGCATTCGCGTAAAGGACATCTCTGAGCTCACAGGTTTCCCCGAGATGCTCGACGGGCGGGTCAAGACACTTCATCCAAAGGTTCACGGCGGCATTCTGCATATTCGCGAGAACGAGGATCATCGGCGCGCAGTCACCGAGCATGACATTCCTGCGATCGATATGGTCGTGGTGAACCTCTACGCGTTTGAGAAGAGCGCGGCAAAGCCCGGAGTCACATTCGAGGAGATCATCGAGAACATCGACATTGGCGGGCCGTCGATGCTGCGCTCGGCGGCAAAGAATTTTCAAGATGTCGCTGTGGTAACGTCGCCGGCCGATTATTCGCAGATCCTCGAAGAGCTCCGCGGTTCAGGTGGCCTTTCTCTTGAAACAAAGTGGAGTCTGGCGAAGAAAGCATTCGCGACCACCGCGGCTTACGATTCGGCCATCAGCTCCGCGCTCGATACAATTTCAGCTCCCGGCGAACTCCCCCAGAGCGGCGAGAAGTTTCCCTCTCGCCTGCGCCTCTCATTCTCCAAGCTGGCCGACCTTCGGTACGGCGAGAACCCGCACCAGAAAGCAGCGGTGTATTCCGACGGTTCAGGCCTGGGCATCGCCAATGCGCGCCAGCTTCAGGGAAAAGAGCTCTCGTACAACAATCTGGTCGATCTCGATGCTGCCTGGGAGCTGTGCCGCGAATTCGACGAGCCGATGTGCGCGATCATCAAGCACACCAATCCTTGCGGAGCGGCAACTGGTCCCGACATTGTTACTGCCTACAAACGCGCACTCGAAGCCGACCCTATCTCGGCGTTTGGTGGGGTAATTGGGATTAACCGAGAAATCGACGATGCCGCCGCCGATGAAATCGCCAAACTGTTCGTCGAGGCGATCGCCGCTCCCGGATTTTCTGCCGGAGCGCTCTCGCGATTCTCCGCCAAGAAGAATTTGCGCTTGCTGCAGGTTCGCCCCGCTCCGCAAAACACAGTTTTGAAGCAGGTGTCAGGAGGCATGCTTCTGCAGGATGCGGACGTTCATCAACTTTCTCGCTCCGATCTCAAGATCGTCAGCAAGCGCCAGCCGACAGAAGACGAGGTTTCGGCTCTGCTCTTCGCATGGAAGATCTGCAAGCATGTGAAGTCGAATGCCATCGTGTATGCCCGCAATGGGCAGACGATCAGCGTCGGCGCTGGTCAGATGAGCCGCGTCGATTCCTGCAAGTTCGGCGCTGCGAAGGCCGTCCTGCCGCTCAAAGGCAGCGTGGCAGCATCGGACGCCTTCTTTCCTTTCCCCGACGGTGTAGAAGAGATCGCCAAGGCGGGAGCGACGGCCGTAATCCAGCCCGGAGGCTCGGTGCGGGACGGAGAGGTGGTCGAAGCCGCAGACCGGCTAGGATTGGCGATGGTACTGACTGGAATACGACACTTCCGTCACTAAAGCGTGCGTCTTAAAGGCCTGCTCAGGCGTACAATTTAGGAAGGGTACGTCTGTCCTTAACGTAGGCGTCGCGAGACTGCAGCTCTGCATCGAAATAGACAAGCTGCGGACTCGACAGTTGCGCATCCAATACTTCGGGAGTTGAAGCTTCCTTCTAATTGATTCTCATGACCAGTTTCGGTGTACGCCTGTCTTCTCTTGTTCTTATCAGTTCGTTATTCGGCTTCGGTCAAGCTCCCACAAATCAGAATCCTGGAGTCACGCCGCCCGCCAAAGCGCCTGCGGCACAGGTTCCCCAGAATGCGCCGACCAATCAGAACCAGGCGCCAGACACGGTCGCTCCTCCAGCGAAGAAGGGACAGCAGCCGCAGCCCTCAGCGAGCAAGCCGGCCACCGACAGTACGCCGCCCGCCCAGCGTGATCGGGCACAGGCCTATTACCACTACGCCCTTGCGCACATGTACGAAGAAATGGTGTCGGTGTACGGCCATTCGGAGTACGCGAGCAAAGCGATTGACGAGTACAAGCTGGCGCTGCAGAACGATCCTGGTTCAGAGGAACTGAACGCCGGACTCGCGGAGTTGTACTTCAAAACGGGACACATCCGCGATGCAGTTACGGAGTCGCAGGACATCATCAAGCGCGATCCGAATAATCTCGATGCGCGCAAACTTCTCGGCCGGATTTATCTCCGCTCGCTCGGCGACATTCAGGGCGGAGCGCAATCCTCCGACATTCTGAAGCTGGCCATCGAGCAGTTCAGCCAGATCACTCGTCTTGAACCCGACAACATTGACGACCATCTCCTGCTCGGTCGTCTTTACATCATCAACAAGGACTATCTGAAGGCTGAGGGCGAATTCAAAGCCGCGCGCGATATTCAACCGGATTCGGAAGAAGCGGTCATCAATCTTGCGTATCTGTACAACGAAGAGGGTGACAACAAAAAGGCCGTCAATATCCTGCAGTCGCTTCCGGATGCAGCGCGCAGCGGCAAACTTTATGCAGTGCTCGGCTACACCTACGAGCAGCAGAAGGACTACAAGCAGGCAATCAGCGCCTACAAGCGGGCGATCGACATCGATAAGGACAATCTCGACGCCCAGCGCGGGCTAGCCAGCAGTCTGCTGGGCGACAACCAGATCGATGCTGCTCTCGAGCAGTACAAGCAGGTAGCCGACGCCGATCCGCAGGATGCGCAGGCGTATCTGAAGATGAGCGAGATCTATCGTCGCGAGGGCAAGTACACCGACGCGATGGCCACGCTCAAGAAGGCCGACTCGCTGGTGCAGGATTCGCTCGAAGTCCCATATAACGAGGCGCTGATCGACCGCGCCCAGGGCAAGTACGACGAAGCCATCCAGATTCTGCAAGACCTGCTCGATAAGAATCAGAAGCCGGCGGCGAACTACAGCAGCAGCGAACGCAACAACCGTTCTGTCTTTCTCGAGACTCTTGGCTCCATTTACCACGACACCGGACGCGATCAGCAGGCAATCGAGACTTTCCGCAGGATGTTTGAGCTGGGCGACGAGAGCACCAAACGCGCCTATGGACTCATCATTGACACCTACCGCGACGACAAGCAGTTCAATCAGGCTGTAGCCACTGCACAAGAAGCCGTCAAGGCAATGCCCAAAGACACTGACATGCGTCTGGTGCTTGCCGGTCAGCTCGCAGATAACGGTAAAGCGGATGAAGGCATTGCAATTGCAAAGGAGCAGCTCAAGGGCACCTCCGATGACCGCGACGTTTATCTTGCGCTCTCGCAAATTTACGCTCGCCTGCGTCGTTGGCAGGACGCCGACCAGATGCTCGACAAGGCCAGCGCTCTCTCCAACAAGCCGGAAGACAAGAAGGCCGACACCTTCCTTCGCGGCTCTTACCTCGAACGACAGAAGAAGTACGAGCAGGCTGAGGAGATGTTCCGCAAGGTGCTGGCGAGCGATCCTCGCGATGCCGGAGCACTCAACTACTTGGGCTACATGCTCGCCGATCGCGGCGTCCGCCTCGAAGAAGCCCTTCAGCTCATCAAGCGCGCTGTGCAGGAAGAGCCGCAGAACTACGCGTATCTCGACTCTCTCGGCTGGGCCTACTTCAAGCTCGGTAACTACGAGTTGGCGGAAGAGAACCTGCGCAAGGCGATGGACCGGAACAGCAACGACCCCACCGTCCACGATCATATGGGCGAGGTCTATGCCAAAACAGGTCGCCTGAAGCTCGCCGCCGCTCAGTGGGAGCGCGCGCTTGAAGAATGGAATCGCTCGCTGCCGGCCGACGTCGAGACCAATGACGTAGCTCGCGTTCAGAAGCAGCTTGAAAGCACCAAGGTCAAGCTGGCAAAGCAGCAGGGCGACAAAGAGTAGTCGGGCTACGAAGAAGCGGATAACAACGGTCTGGTTTCGCTGATGTTACGCTGTTATTCGCTGTTCTTGGTGAGTCGCAAGATGCGCCCGAATTTTTAATCGATTGGTCTGCAGAGACTTGCGCGCAGTTATCCGTTTCCGCAGTGATTCTTTCGAATTTACGCTGATATTTACGCTGTAAATTACGATGTTTCGAAGAGAACAGCGTAACTGCGGCTTTGGAGCCGATTCAAATAGCGGCAACGTTCGCGCAGCGCTCTTTCCAATTCTGAAAGGGCTCGCGAGTGGACTTACGAAAGCTCTCGATCAGCTCGCGGACTTTGCTGCGGCGTGCGATTAGCTGCTCGAATGAGCCGCTCCATGTCGGTGAGACTCGAGCCGTACCATTCGGGCGGCACCGCCTCTGCGATCTCCCACAACACGCGGGGATCGAAGTTCTCGATGCGCGAGAGCCACGGCTCGAACGACTCCCATCCACTTACTCCTGCATAGACCTCATTGCGTGGATAAACACCGCGCAAGGGAGAATCCGGGAAATCCCAGTCACCGGCATTAAAGCAGTATCCCTGATCGATAAAGGTAGCCGTGTACTTCTTGTCGCGGATTTTCTTCCAAAAGACCGCCTGGCGTCCATTGGTGTTGCAGGTCCACTTATCGAGCGCGAGCATGCCGGCGAAATCATTGAGATTGCGTACACGATCGAATACGGCAGCAGGCAAGTAGTCGAATACGGTTCCCTCAAGCGGCTCGATGACGAAACGAATTGCCAGCGCCAGCCCGTGCTGGCACGGCACGCTGGTGGATCCGCTACGAATGCGA